>DUOS01000127.1 GCA_012838745.1 Treponema sp.
CTTACACAGCTTATAAATGATCTTCGCAAACCCGAAAACTTCCAAATACTCCGCTCGGACGCAGAGTTAGATTCAATTCTATCCTGGTAACCTAATGGCAGGACGCAGAAAGGGAAGAATTATTGCGTTCCAAGCGCTATATGCTTGGGACGTTACGCATCGAGCTCTTGATGAATTACTCGAGTTTGATTGGGTCGAAACTAAAAAACGCGATAAACTGGGCGAGGAAGGTTTAATCTTTCCCCGCCTTATCATTGCTGGAACAATTGAAAACATTGGTGAAATTGATCGTCATATTGAGGATAATCTTACTAACTGGGATTTTGATCGGTTAAACCGAGTTGATCTCGCTATTATCCGAATTAGTGTTTACTCCTTGCTTTATCAAAAAGATATGCCACCATCCATTGTAATTGATGAGGCAATTGATATTTCAAAAGAATTCGGAGGAGAAGACGCTTACCGTTTCGTAAACGCAATTTTAGATAGTATTCGTAAAAAGAATAAGGGAATTGCTTGATAATGAGGGGAACCGGCCGCAGGCATTTTGGAATTCATTTTGTTCTGATATGCGTTTCGGCTTGTCTTTTTTTTTCTTCCTGTGCACCACAAACACATCAAGACGCATTTTTTTCTCAACTTAAAAAAGTTGACGATGCTATAACATCAGGTAAAACAGAACGCGCTCGAAAAAACCTCCTTTCAATGAGAAAACAAGCTTCTAGTGCGAGCCAGTGGCTTTCACTTGTTAAGCGAGAACGTACGCTCGATCTGTATGATCAAGCGGTGTTGACCTTGAAACAAGCTCTTGTGCAGCTCCCGGCAAGTGAATCGCTTGCTGCAGTGCTTACAGATACCCTCATGGCTCTAGGCTGTTGTGATGAAGCAATTACTTATGCAAAGCCACTTCTGTCCTCTCCTTTTAATGCCGTTGCAGCAAGGGTTGGAGTGCAAATTCTCTCTGAGCAAGGTTTAGAATCACAGATTGATCCCCGTTTTTGTATAGCGGCATATAAAGCAACTTTGAACCCTCAGTTTATTGCTTATGCTGCAATGCTCCATGCTAGGAAAGGTGAATATATTAATGCATGTGATTTACTTTTGCGTACGGTAAGTACAGAATATAACCATTTTACTGCCCTCCTTTGTTACGATGCGGCCTTGTATGATCGTGTTCTCTCGCTTTATACAGAACCTCATGATTACACGCAGTATGCGCCTAGTGAGCTTCTTCTTCTTGCGGATTCCCATCTCCATATAGGTGATATAGATTCTGCTCGAAACATTTGGAGTGTCGTTGTTGATAAAAATCCGCGGTATTCGCCCATACCTGGTTTTAATCTTGCTCGCACGGAATCCTCTGACTTATACAATGCAAACATTCTAACTCGATGTTTAGAAGAATTTCCTTCTTATTTTCCTGCAATCGCCCTTTATAGTCATCGAGCCCGTAATATGCCTCCTATTTTGAAAGATGATCCAGTAACGCAAAAATTACGAAAAGAGGGTTTTACGAGTACTACAATGAAAGCTTCTTTACAAAAAGAATTATACAATCAAGAAAAAGCTTTGGAGCTTATATCTCGAGCAAGAGCCGATCCTTCTGTATCTGCTGATCCTCGGTATCCCATAGAAAGTATTCGCCTAAATTCTGCTATGAAAGAAAAAAAAGAGCGAGATGATTCACTGGTTTGGAACCTGCTAGAAAATCATTCTGAAAGTGCGATTGCTTATGATTTTGCTCTCTGGTTTTTTATGAGATCAGGTGCCTATGATATATCGTTTTCGTTAAATTCTGTTCATCCTAATGGGCCGGTATCTTTTTACACAGGCTTAGAAGCTGCCATGCTAGGAAAATCAGATACTGCGATTAATAGCTTTATGGAGATGGCAGAAGACGAACGCCTTGCTTGGATTGGGCTTGCTAACACTGCATTGATTCATTATCGGCAGGGAGAAAAAGTTGCTGCTATTGAAGAGTTGACGACAGCAGCTGCATTGGCTCCTGATCGGCAAAGTGAAAGCGGGATACAGTATTATATTGGGGTTATTCTTGAATCTATGCGCGCGTTCGAACGAGCAGAAAGTGTATTGGGATATGCCCTAGAACTCGATCGAGATAATCATCTTGCGCGGTCACTTCTTGGGAAAATTCGTGTGTCAAAATAAAAAAAGGATCCGCTAACCTGAAAATCAGGGGCAGATCCTTCCGTTCATAAAACGATCTAGCTTATTACGGCCATAATGTCTTCAGCTTTGAGAATGAGGTGATCTTCACCGTCAATCTTTACCGGGGTTCCCCCGTACTTTTCAAACAAAACTTTTTGACCTACTGTAACCTTGATCTTTTCCTTGTCGTCGCCAATAGCCACAACAACGGCTGTCTGGGTCTTTTCCTGTGCTGTATCGGGAATAATAATTCCGCTAGCGGTTTTAGATTCAACTTTTTCCTGTTTAACAAGAACACGGTCTGCCAATGGTTTAACTTTCATCAAGATCCTCCTAAAGGTCAAATATACGAAAAAAGCCCTTATGGGGTCAAGCAAAAAAATGATTGCTGATGCTTTCCTGTGGTTTTAGTTTCAAAGTGATACAGTTTTACCTAAAAACCAATCCGTTGAGTCAATATAACACAATCCATAATTAGAACACTAAATAAAAGTCAACTGAAAAACTAATAAACCTTTATAGCATAAGAGTTTAATGTCTTTTAATTTGTTTTCGGAAACTTGGCACGGATATTGCTTGTTATATATGATGATGCAACTTTTAGGAGGCCACAAATGGTAAACACAAACGTAAATCGAACTAACTATGATAATAACATTCTTTCCACCTATCTTAAGGATATTAATAAGATTCCTTTATTAACTCGGGACGAAGAGTATGATATTGCTATTAAAGCTGCTGCAGGTAATGTTGCTGCACGTGAAAAGCTTGTACAAGCTAACCTTCGCTTTGTGGTAAATGTTGCTAAAAAGTATCAAAACCAAAACATACCTCTCTTAGATTTAATAAGCGAAGGGAATATTGGGCTTATGAACGCTGTGGAAAGATTTGATGCTACCAAGGGATATCATTTTATATCTTATGCCGTATGGTGGATACGTCAGGCGATACTTAAGGCTATTAGTGAAAAATCTAGAATGATTCGCTTGCCTCTTAATCGGGCCAACGAACTTGTTCAAATTGAAAAGGCAAGAAAAGAAGTTGACGCCAGTAAGGGTGAAGAAAATGAACTTAGGCAAATAGCTGAGCTCTTAAATATGACTCAGGATCATGTTAGGGATATTATTAATATCTCTCGTGATATGGTTTCCCTTGATGTTCCCGTTTTTACTGATAGTGATGGAAGTACTATTGGTGATTTTATCGAAGATAATCAATCTGAACAGCCTGAAGAAGTTATGATGGAAATTGCTCTGCAGGACGATATTGACAAAGTTCTTTCCTCGCTTACTGAAAAAGAAGCACGTGTTCTGCAACTTCGTTTTGGGTTAAACGGAAATCGCCCTATGTCGCTCAAAGAAGTAGGTGACCAGTTTGATCTAACAAAGGAACGCATACGTCAGATAGAAAAGAAAGCAATTAAACGTTTGCAAAATCCTGCTCGTATGAGTCGCCTTGCAGCTTATGTAGCTTGAGTTTACTACGGTAAACACATATCTAAAAAACCATCTTGCGAGAAGAAAGTGAATCGTGTATACTACGTTGACACGAGCTTAAAAATAGCAATGAGCCCGGTCGTAAGGCCGGGCTCATTTTTTATTACCGGTGGAAATCGGACAAGGTGGGAACATGAAAGAAAAAATTAATTCAAAGTTTATTTTTATAACAGGCGGAGTCGTCTCATCTCTTGGAAAGGGTATTGCTGCGGCATCAATCGGTTTGCTTTTGAAAAGCCGAGGTGTTAAGGTAATAAACCAAAAGTTTGATCCTTATTTGAATATTGATCCAGGCACCATGAATCCTATTCAACATGGAGAAGTCTATGTTACTGAGGATGGCGGTGAGACCGATTTAGACTTAGGACATTATGAACGCTTTACTGATGTTCCTGTGCATAGGTATAATAATACTACAGCTGGTAAGGTATATCTTGCTATACTCGATCGAGAGCGCTCTGGTGGGTATAAGGGCAACACCGTACAGGTAATACCACATGTTACCGATGAAATTCAAAGTCGTATATTAGAAGCCGCTCGCAAGACAGACGCCGATGTGATTATCACAGAAGTTGGCGGTACTGTTGGCGATATTGAGTCCCTGCCTTTTATTGAGGCTATCCGTCAAATTAAATACACCGTTGGCCGAGATAATTGTATTTTTATACATTTAGGCTTACTTCCCTATTTAAAAGAATGCGGGGAACTTAAAACTAAACCCATGCAGCATAGCGTAAAGGAATTGCTTGGATTTGGTATACAACCCGATATTATTATGTGTAGAAGCGAAAAATCGCTTACGCGGGCGATTCGTCAAAAGTTAGGGCTTTTCTGCAATGTAAGCCAAGAAGCAATTATTGAAAATTTAAGTGCGAAAAGCATTTATGAGGTTCCTCTCATGCTGGAAAAAGAGGGCCTCGGCAAGGTTCTCTGCAAGGTTCTTGCACTTCCTGAAACTGAACCAGATTTAGAAGATTGGAAGTTGATGGTCCACCGGTATTATCATCCAGATCGAGATGTACACGTTGCTCTCGTGGGAAAATATGTTGAGCTACATGATGCTTATTTGAGTGTAGTTGAGGCTCTTACTGCTGCAGGAATATTTCATAATGTACGAGTCAAGATTGATTGGGTAGATTCCGAGAAAATTGTTGATATGGATTCTGCAGAAGAAATCTTGGGCAAAGTTGCTGGTATCATAGTTCCTGGTGGTTTTGGTGATCGTGGAACCAATGGAATGATTTTTGCTGCACAATATGCGCGCGAGAAGAAAGTGCCTTATTTTGGTATTTGTTTTGGCATGCAAATTGCCGTAGTAGAGTTTGCCCGTAATGTTTTAGGCCTTGTGGATGCTAATTCAACTGAATTAAACCCTACAACCGAACACCCAGTAATAGATCTTATGCCAGACCAGCAGGGTGTTAAACTGGGCGGTACGCTTCGCCTAGGTATGTGTCGGTGTCTTATAACTGAGGGAACCCTCGCAGAAAAAGCATATAAAGTGCATGATATTCAAGAACGACATCGAAACCGTTATGAATTTAATAATGTGTACCGAGAACAGTTTGAAAATTCTAAAATGCGTTTTTCAGGAAGAAATCCAGACAGGAATCTTATCGAAATTGTTGAATTATCGGAGCATCCTTGGTTTGTTGGGATTCAGTTCCATGCTGAGTTTGCCTCTCGGCCAAATCGTCCTCATCCACTTTTCAAAGATTTTGTGGGTGCAGTTATGGAGATGAATTAAAGCGACTCAAGCAGTTCAAATGCAGCCTTTCTTGCTTGAACCAGTAGGTCGTAATCGCGTATTGGATCAGCAAGGATAAAGGCCATGTAGCCGGATTGTTGAATACCGGTAATATCTCCAGGGCCCCGTAACTTAAGATCTTCTTCCGCAATAATAAAACCATCGTTAGTTTCGTGTAATACTCGTAGTCGAGCTTTTCCTGTCTCAGTAAGGTTTTTTGCATACACAAGAAAACAGTATGATTGTTTTGAGCCACGCCCAACCCGGCCACGCAGTTGGTGTAGTGCGGAAAGCCCAAACCGCTCTGCGTGTTCAATAACCATGCATGTAGCTGTAGGAACATCTACTCCCACTTCCACAACACTCGTAGCTACTAGAATCTGGATTCGCTGATCCCGGAATGCTTCCATGATGGAGCGTTGTGTATCTTCTGGAATTCGTGAATGAATGAGTGCGCAGGCAGTTCCGGGAAAAACTGTTTCGCTTAGCTTTTTAAACATATCCGTAGCGGATGTGAGGTCAGTTGTATCTGACGGATCAATGAGTGGGTATACGAAATACGCTTGATTGCCTGCAGCAAGTTCACGCCTCACAAAGTCATGTACCTTTCCTTCGTTTCCTTGAACCGCTAAATGTGTTATTACTGGCTTGCGTCCTGGGGGCATAGTTCTGATCACAGAAACGTCGAGATCTCCGAAAACAGAAAGGGCTAGCGTTCGCGGAATAGGAGTGGCGCTCATCATGAGCAGATGAGGGTTTTTCCCCTCAGCGTTGCTTTCCCTGCCTTTGTCTATAATTGCTGATCGCTGCAGTACACCAAATCTTTGCTGTTCATCTATTACCACAAGCCTTAAATTGCTATACCGTACATTGGCAGAAAAAAGTGCGTGGGTTCCAATTACTAAATCTATTTCACCATTAAGTAGTCGTTCAAGAAGACGGGCTCTTCCTGATGCTTTAACATTTCCAGAAAGAAAAGCAATTCTCATACCAGTGGGCTCTAAAAGGCGTGCTGCGGTTTCTGCATGCTGGCGAGCAAGAAGTTCGGTGGGAGCTAGGATGGCTGTTTGTCCGCCGGATTCACATATGCCTACGGCGGCTAAAAAAGCTATTAGGGTTTTTCCCGATCCAACATCTCCCTGAAGAAGGCGTGCCATTCCGGCGGGGGAAGCGAGATCCGCATTTATTTCGCCGAGTACAATTTTTTGGTCAGGGGTGAGCGGGAATGGAAGACGATCTAATAATCGAAGTTGTAATAAGGTCGCGGGGTGTTGAGCTGCCGTCGTGGGGTGTTGAGCTGCCGTCGCGGGGTGCTGAGCTTCCACGTCGGATTGAGCAATTGCGGTGATTTCTGGGAGTTCCGTTTGTGGGAGGCGTCCGCGGCGTTCAAGAGAGCGCTGCCCAATTGCATATTCAAATATAAACAGTTCTTCGAATATGAGCGCCTGGAGTGCCGCTTGTGCTTCTGCCATTGTTGCTGGAGCGTGCATACTATGTAGGAGTTCTTGTTTAGCAGGAATATCGTTTTCTGTCCTGACTTTTTCAGGAACTTCAGAATCGATTCCTCTTCCGTATTCGCGAAGGGCGATAGAAATAATTTTGCGTATTTGAGTCTGTGATATTCCCGCACTGAGTGAATAGACCGGCAAGACGCGAGCAGAAGAATCATTCTTATGTTCTATTTCAAATGCGCTTGATTGCAAAGAGCCATAGGCGTATCGAAATGAACCATACACATTTATAAGGGAATCTACTGGAAACTGTTTTTCCATGAATGGTCTATTAAAACAAACGAGTTCGGCGGTCATTTCGGTAGCGTCACGTATAAGAATCTTAAGTGTTCGCATTTTTCCGTAACCAAACCATTCTTGGGAAACAACGGTCGCGGCAATGTTTATTTTTCCATGTTTATCAAAGTCGGCTAGTGTATGGAATTTGGTACGATCTTCCCAGTCTCTGGGCCAGTGGGCAAATAAATCACCAACGGTAGAAATCCCAAGTGCGGTAAGGGGTTTTAAGGTCGCCGGTCCCACACCTTTGATAGTGGATACCGGTATGTTGATCTCGCGTATGAACATCTACACTGGCAAAGACATCAGTATGGTTTGTAGAAAAACCACTGCAAAAGCGAGTCCAAAGCGAAGAATTAGGACCACAATAAAGGTAAGAATCAGTGACGCACGATATGAGAAGGTTTTCCCGCGTCCAATTAATCGTGTTACACGAGAAATAACCGGGTTTAAAAAGCTATCGAGCATTATCCAAAAAGGGCCGTATTCATAGCGTTTAATAAGATCGTAGACTAGGCGGACAAATAGGAATATTCCGAGTATACCGAGGAAAAAACCAAAGAAGGACCACAGTACCTGCAAGAGTCCGGCTAAGATAACTCCGATAGATATACGTCCGGTTGCAGCAATGTTGGCAAAGGTCATAGCGCCAACAGAAAGCACACCAAGACCCAATATGGGGGAAAAGTCTACCGAACCCATACGAGTAAAGGAAAAGCGTTTAAACCAGTGCAGGTATGGATCGCACAACCCAGAAAGAAATCTGCCAACAGGGCTGGAATCTAAATTTGGAATCCACGTAAAAACAATACGAACAAGACAAACTAGAGAAAAAAGAGAAACGAGTGAACTAAGAGCAGTAAATACCGGTTGAAACATGAATCCTTCCTTATTCTTTCCATGCCTGTAGCACGCAGGGAATATCCTTAATACGGGTTAAAAAATCATCATCAGAAGCTACTTGGATTTGGTTAGCTGCTTGGATGACAAATGGGCGTTGCGGTGTCTCCATATGTAAATATACTGAACAATTGCCTGAAGATTCAAACAAAAAATCTCGTAATTTAATTATATTTGGTTCGTCATGTACAAGAGGATCTATTTCTATGTGTATTTCTCGTATTGAATTCTCTTCGAGTTCATTAGGATTAATTAAACTATCAACTAAAAAGCTGGGTACCTCACGGGAAAAATCAATTTTTCCGGTAAAGCCCCAAATTGTATCGGGGAGTGCTCTTTCACGATAGATTTCCCATATTTTGGGAAAGAAGGTGAGACCTATACTGCCGTTGAAATCTTCAAAGGAACCAAACCCCATCCATTTACCCTTTCGCGTTTGTTGTGGGCGTACTGTAGTAATCATGCCGACTAGTGTGTACACCTTTTCGGGTTGAGCTCGTTCTAGAAAACGGATATTTAGTGTAGTTGCGTGTTCGAATGCTTTTCGGTATTCATCAAGGGGATGGCCTGAAATATAAAAACCGAGTAGTTCTTTTTCTAATCGCAATTTTTCCTGTTTAGGCCAATCGGGCAGGTCTTCAAAAACAAACTCTGCAAACTCTTGTACCCCGGTGTCTTCAAATAAGCTCACCTGTCCAAAGCGAGTGCTATTTTTTAGGCTAGTAGCATATTCAACGGCACGTTCAAGGTTCATTAAGAGGGTTGAACGGAACTGGCCAAGTTTATCGAAAGAGCCAGTTTGTATAAGCGCTTCAAGAGCGCGTTTATTCACGGTGCGTAAGTCTACACGTTCAAGAAAGTTCATACATGATGTAAAGGGTCCGTTTTCTTCGCGTTCATGCATAATCATTTCAGCCGCTAGCTCTCCAAGACCCTTGATCCCGAGTAGGCCGTATACGATTCTCCCTTCAACGACGGTAAAATATGAGTCCGAGCGGTTTACATCGGGCGGATCAATTTCGAGCCCCATACTGCGGCCTTCGGCTATGTACTCTGGGAGCTTATCTCCCGAGGAAATTTCATTAGTAAGGTTAGCTGCAATAAATTCTGCAGGGAAGTTAGCTTTGAGCCAAGCTGTTTGGTATGCAAGAACGGAATACGCTGCCGCATGGCTTTTGTTAAATCCGTAATCGGCAAAGGGAATAAGTATATCGAAAATTCTACCAGAGTCAGCGTCAGAGAAACCCTTTTTATGGGCGCGTTCTATAAAGATAGATTTCTCTTTATTCATCACTTCTTGTTCTTTGTTTCCCATAGCGCGGCGGAGCATATCTGCTTGGCCAAGAGAATAACCACCTATGCGCTGAGCAACTTGCATAACCTGTTCTTGGTACACAATAACGCCGTAGGTTTCTTCCAGAATGTCTTTAAGGCAGGGGTCAGGATATTTAATTTTAGATGGATCAAATTTAGAATCAATAAAGCTATCAATATTAGCAATAGGGCCCGGACGATATAAAGCGTTAAGAGCTATGAGGTCTTCAATCTTGTCTGGTTTTGCTCGTTTGAGAATGTTCTGCATACCCGGACTTTCAAATTGAAACACTGCTGCACTTTTTCCCTCTCCGAGCATTTTGAAGGTTGCGGGGTCGGTTTCGCAGATTGAATCAATAATAAAATCACTGTATTCCCCACCATGTTTGCGGATAAGGTTAGAGGTTCGGCGGATTAGGGTAAGTGTTTTCAAACCAAGGAAGTCCATTTTTACTAGACCACATCGTTCAATGAGGTCCATGGTAAATTGGGTTGCAGTTTTTCCTGTTTTTGAATCTTTATATAGGGGTACGTAATCCGTAAGTTTTGTTTTACCAATTACAACGCCAGCAGCATGAAGGCTCGTATTTCTATTAGAACCTTCTAGCGCTGTAGCAAGCTCAAAGAGTTCTGTGTAAAGGGGATCGTCCTTGAATGGTGCAAGCTGGCCTGAACCTAGAATTTTTGGATTTACCACAAATGCATCAATCATCTTCGTCTTGGGATCGTTGGGAATTAGCTTGGTAAGTTTGTTAACATCAGGAAGCGGGATTTCCAGTACACGAGCCACATCTTTAATGGCAGCCTTAGGCTTAAGGGTACCAAAGGTGATAATCGATGCGACCCGGTCATCGCCATATTTTTCGCGAACATATTCGATAACCTCTTGGCGCCGCTCGTAACAAAAGTCAATGTCAAAGTCTGGCATGGATATACGTTCGGGGTTAAGGAATCGTTCAAATAGGAGACCGTATCGCAGTGGATCTATATCGGTTATGTGCATGGCATAGGCGACTATAGAACCTGCACCCGATCCACGGCCTGGGCCTACTGGAATGTCGCTTTTTTTTGCCCAAGCAATAAAGTCCCAAACAATGAGAAAGTATCCTACGAAATCCATATTTATAATGACGTTTAGTTCGAAATCTGCTCGCTTTTGAATTTCTTCGGTTATTTCGTCATACCGGGATTTAAGGCCTTCATGCACAATATGGCGTAAATATATGTCTTTGCTTTCAAATCCTGATGGAATGTCATACACAGGGAGTAGGGGGCCGGGTTGGGGGATGGTAAGGTTACACTGGTCGGCGATACGCACGGTGTTGGAAATCATTTCTGGATAATCGGGAAAGAGCGCTGCCATTTCATCTGCTGTTTTAAGATAAAACTCTGAGCCCTCGAATCGCATACGATTCGGGTCGTTTCGCGTTTTTTTCGTACCAACGCACAAGAGAATATCTTGAGCAATATGATCCTTTCTTTCCGCATAATGCGAATCGTTGGTAACCACCATAGGAATCCCGAGCCTGCGGGCAAGGGCAATGAGTAAGGGAGCAACTCTTTTTTGCTCCTCAATACCGTGATCTTGGAGTTCTATATAAAAATTGCCGTCGCCAAAAATTTTCTGGTATCTGCGCGCTACTTCTTCTGCTTCTTCCGTTTTGCCTGCTCGTAGGAGTACTGGTAGTTGGCCGGCAAGACAGGCAGAAAGACAGATAAGACCCTCTGAGTATTCGCGGAGAAGAGATTCGTCTATACGAGGTTTATAATACATTCCCTCGGTGTACGAGCGGGAAGAAAGAACTCTGAGGTTTTCATATCCCTTTTCGTTTTTGGCAAGCAGGATTAAATGGTAATATCTTACATTGAATTGCGATTCTCCGCGTTCTCCGCGGTCTCCTGGAGCAACATAAAATTCACTGCCGATAATGGGTTTTATGCCTTCTTCTCGGCATTTTAAATAGAAGTTGAGTACTCCAAACATATTGCCATGATCTGTTATAGCGAGGGATTTTTGACCAAGTTGTTTGGCCTTAGAAATCATTGTGCTATAGGATGAGGCCCCGTCGAGTAATGAAAAGTCTGTATGTACGTGAAGGTGAACGAAATCCTGCATGGAAGATATTGTAGCATACAAAACTTATGGATGGTATATCAGGAAAGAATAAACGAGTTAGTCTTGCTGGGAAAAAGAACAACCGCAATAATTCTGCCGATAAAGGCCAAGTTCTTTGCCCATTTGCACAGAGCGGAGGTATCCGTTGCGTTTTTTAAAATTAGACCAAAGCCAGAATACCCCGTATTTTTCTCCCATAGCATTCCCAATAGCGTTAATACGCTTTTCATCCTTAAGCGGACTCACAGAAAGGGTTGTGGTGAACCAAGTAAAGCCGAGTTTGCTGGCTATTTGGGCTGTTTTTTCAAGACGAAGACTATAACAGTGGGTACAACGTATTCCTCCTTCAGGTTCACTTGCATAGGGAGCCGCAAATTTGAGGAAATCGTCAGGATTATACTCTCCCTCTAAAAAGGTAACTGGATTGGGTGTTGTCATTTTGGTAAGTAGTATGCGCTGTTCTTCTGCTCTCTTTTTATATTCTTGTGGTGCATCAATATTCGGGTTGTAATAAAACACAGTGATATCAAAATGGGGAGAGAGAGAGGTGATGACACTGGTACTGCATGGAGCGCAACAAGAATGGAGCAGTAAGCGCGGAATTGTGCCTGAGCCTTCATGTTTAGTCGCGGCAATACAAGCGTCCATCTTTGCTGGATAGTTGCTCGTTTTTTTCATATTCATTAAATAGTTTCCAAATTTTCTATAATTTTTTCAACAAAGGAATCTAGATCTGGTAGTTCGTCCTGATGGATTCTGAATCCTATTGCACCGGGGTGGCCCCCGCCATCTACTATAGAAAAATCCTTGAGTATCGCTCTTAGATCAATACCTGATACAGACCCAGCTGTGCGAATACGGAATTGCACCATAGAGGAAACAGATTCTGGATCGTAGTATGCGGTAAGCCCGATAGCCCCCGACTTTTCAGATAGAAAATCAGTAACAGATTTTATTACCTTAACAAAGAGACTATAGTCTACTTGGCCCAAAAATAATTTGGACAATTCCTCGTCGAGTACTACATACCCAGTTCTTTCGTGATAACGAGCTTTTTCAAGGAGTTTTTGGTGCAAGGATTTTTCTTCGACTGAAAGCTTTTGAATAGACTTAAAAATATCCGTCATGGATGCGTAGTTTCCGCTGTTTTTCCGAACTGACTTTTGCAGAATATGGGAGAATTTGGTAGTAAAATAGTTGTAAAAATATAGATCTCGTTTATTTTTTAGGGTTAGACCGAACATTGTGTCTCCGATCATGCCGGTGAGCATTGAAAGTACAAGGTTGCGAGAAAATAAATTAGTTATTTCAAAGTGGGAGAGAACGTCTGGTCGTTGAGAAAGCTTATAACAGATGAGGCCGATTAGTTCACAAGTACTTGAGGCACGGTCTACGAGGCAAAGACCCGGAGTACCAGAGTATTCAGCGTCAGCTGAAAGATGATGGTCAATTTCAATGATAGGTATAGTAGGATCAATCAAAAAAACATCTATTTCTGATGCAGAGGCGATCATGGTTGGTTTTGGGGTGTCAAGAATACATAGTATGTCGGGTTTATCAGAAATCTCACTACCGTCCTGCACTACAGGAATATTGTTGTATGTGCAAATATTAGTAAGGTAGGACATTTGTGCTGGTATTTGATCTCGTATAAAGATGGTAACGGTTTTTCCAAACTTTTTTAAAAGCAGAGCCATGGAAACTAGAGAAGAAATACAGTCTTCATCGGGTAACTCATGACCCAATAATAAAAAAACTGCCCTGGTTTGCATGAGCTCTAAAATGCGATCCAGGGTGCGGTTACGTTCCGCTATAGTGGAAAAAAGTTGTTTTCTACGTGTTACATCCGTTAATACGGTATTCTTTGTTCGTCCTTTCATGAGAAAACGATACTCCTCCTTTACTATAACAGATAATTTGATAATTGCGCGTTGAAATTTTGCAAAACCATTTTTTTTTACTTTCGTGGATCCCCCTTGGGATAAGCGTAGGTTTTAGGTATAATTTTAGTAGATATTATTTTTGGGGGTATTATTTGAAGGTAGGTCTTTTTGGATTTGGACGCACAGGGCGTATGGTGGCAGAAGAAATAATCAAAGATCCGGAAAATGAACTTGTTTGGGTTGTACGCAAATCTAATAAGGGCAATCACGAATATGCGAGCGATTTTCTAGGATTTCCCCATGACCGTCAGGGTTACTTTTTTAGTTCAAAAGAAACTGCGAAAGAAGATTTTTTTGTAAATAATCCGGTAGATGTCATTATAGATTTTTCCTCTAAAACTGGATTGTATGATTACACTGAGGCAGCAGATCATGGTATTTGCATAGTTTCTGCTATTTCTCATTATGATAAAAAGGAACTGCTTCATTTAAAAGCAATGTCGAAGAAAACTGCTGTGCTGTATTCGGCTAATATTACTCTTGGGGTTAATTTTTTGCTGGTTGCATCTCAGATACTGCAGCAAATTGTTCCTAATTCGGACATAGAAATACTAGAGGAGCATTTTAGGGAAAAACCGGAGACTTCCGGTTCTGCATTAAAGATTGCAGAAAATCTTGGTCTCGATCCAGTAAAGCATATTAATTCCATTCGAGTGGGCGGCATCGTAGGTAAGCACGAAGTGGTATTTGGACTGACGAACCAAACGATACGTATTACCCATGATGTAATTTCGCGTGGCGCTTTCGGTTCTGGTGCGCTTTTTGCGGCCCGTTCGCTGTTAGATAAGCCAAACGGTTTTTATACAATGGAAGATCTCATGCGGGAATCCTTTATACAAAAAATTTCTGTAAACAATATCCTTGCTTGACAAGCGGTATAAATATACATATTATACGAATATGAATATAATATTCAGTCTAGCGAACAGTATCATTCTTCTCGTCGTCGTCGTACTCAAGAGTGGAATGCGTTTGTCGCGGACATAAGCTTACGTAAGCATTATGAAAACCCTCGGCATGACCGAGGGTTTTTTTTTGTTACAAGGGGGAAATAATGATAGAAGCAACAGGCGCGCAAATTATTGTGAAGATGCTTGAGAGACAGGGAATCACCGTGGTTACCGGGATTCCTGGCGGGGCAATACTCCCCTTGTATGACGAATTGTACCGGAGTAATCTCAGGCATATTTTAGTTCGCCATGAACAAGGCGGTGGGTTTCTTGCCCAAGGGATTGCTCGTACAACGGGTGAACCTGCGGTATGTTTTGCTACTAGTGGACCGGGGGCTATGAACTTGCTCACCGCTCTTGCTGATGCCCGATCTGATTCCATACCGCTTGTAGCGATTACCGGGCAGGTAAATACTAACCTCATTGGAACAGATGCGTTTCAAGAAGCCGATACCTTTGGTCTTTCGTTTCCGATTACAAAACACAGCGTAATGGTTACCTCTGCGAAAGAACTTCTTACCGCTATTCCACAAGCATTTAAAATTGCTGCTGAAGGGCGTCCGGGGCCAGTGTTAATAGATATTCCTCGCGATATCCAACTCCAAAAAGCTACTTTCGAAGCTTGGCCTGAGCCAGGAGTTCCTGAACGAAGGGCTGTACGCTTTCGTACCGAGGCAACAGATTTTGCTCAGTTACTTTCAGAAAGCGCGGATATCCTGGCAACAGCTTTTCGACCAGTTTTGTTTGTGGGCGGAGGGGCTAACAGCACGGAAGGTGCCGCGGTAATAGCTCAGTTGCTGAACGTGTTTCCAATGCCTGTAGTTACCACTCTTATGGGGATCGGTTCTGTACGGTCGGATTATACTAACTATTTTGGTATGGTCGGTATGCACGGAAGTGTAGCCGCAAACCGAGCTATGTACGAATCTGATGTTGTCTTGGTTCTTGGGGCTCGGTTCGATGACCGTGCCACTGGCATCGTCAATAAATTTTGTCCCGATGCAAAAATAATTCATATTGATATTGACGCCGCAGAAATTAATAAAATTTTGAGTTCGAACCGTGCAATTATTTCTGATCTTGAATCTGCGGTTCCAGTTTTAACTCAATTTATCAATGAACTGCATTTAAAAGAATCTTTAGAACGAAAATCCTGGCGTGAACGCCTTACTGCAATTAAAAAAGAACAAGAGGACGGAGAAGAAAAAGCTGCGAATGGCGAGTTTCCCGATCCTGGAGCCTTTATTGCATCCATTCCTGAAATTGCCCGCTCGTGCGGGGTGGACGCTGATAGTATTATTGTTACTACGGACGTTGGGCAACACCAAATGTGGGCAGCTCAATATTATCCTATTAACCGGCCGCGTACTTTTTTAACCTCGGGCTCGCTCGGTACAATGGGATTTGGATTGCCCGTAGCCTTAGGAGCCGCGGTTGCCAATCCTAAATCGCGGGTAGTGTGTTTTTCTGGCGACGGTTCAATCATGATGAATATACAAGAGCTCGCAACATTAGCAGAACTCGATTTGGATGTAACCGTTATCGTGTTTGAAAATGGTGCGCTCGGGATGGTTCGCCAGCAGCAAGACCTCTTGTGTGAAAAGCGTTTTTCTGCAGTTAATTTTGAGCTGTGCCCCGATCTTTTGCGTATTGCAGAAGGCTTTGGAATCGCTGCAGTATCTACTTCTTCGCCTGGCTGGGAACGCGTTGCGTTTGCTGGAAAAGGGCCGCGCTTTGTTACTTGCCGTATTAAGCCGGAAGAAATGGTTATGCCTTTTGTTCCCGCTGGAAAATCGAATGTTGAAGCGATGACCCACGCACCTGTGCAGGGCTAAGGTTCGCGGGGTGGCAGC
>DUOS01000225.1 GCA_012838745.1 Treponema sp.
ATCGGTGATCTTCATTTATAAATATGAGGATGGGCATGTTCAATCTGCACCAATTTCCTTAAAAAGGTTCTTTCAATTTCTTGTTTGAGCCACACAGGATTCGAACCATCGACCCACGCCTTAAAAGAGCGCTCCTGTCACCGGCCGGGAAACTCAAGGAAGAATTGGGCCAGAAATGGCGGAATTTGTTAGGGCGGAAGACTGACGGGGAAAATGAATAATTACTTTGAAGTTATATTACGCAGAGGTTATACTATGACTATGGGAGCGGATAAAGAGCGGGAGCTTGAGACGACGAGCGAATATCTTGAATGGTTCACTTCTCAAGCGGCTCCGGTATAGGAAGCCGTTCGCGCGTATGTGAAGCTGCTCCTTGCAAAAGGTCCGTCCTTGGGCCGCCCCTACGTGGACACGCTCAAGGGCTTCTCCCAACCGGCGATCTCCCGGATTGAAGGCCGGACTGACATTAAACTCTCAACCCTGATAAAATACCTCACGCAGATGGATCTCGATATGGAAATCAAGGTCCGTCCCCGCAGTCCCAAGAAGGGTGTCCCGAAAGAAGTCTTGCTCTTTCATACCTGAAAAAAAGGAGACCGACTATTTTTAAACGATTAGGCGTCATTGCCGCATTATTTGTTCTGCTTGCTCCTTTTGCTCTGCAAGCCGCTTCGCTGGAACGGTCTTTATAAGCCACGGAAAGAGCAGATAACTGTCCGGATCGATTCTGATGTGCTGGTATGGCTTAAGAGCTTCGGAAAAGGCTATCAGACACTCATGAATGAGCTTTTAAAGAATCAGGCCGAGGCACACAAACGGCCGGAGCGCGCTCTGGCCATGCTCACAGCCGTTCGAAGAAGGCGTTACGGGATCAGTCCCCGGTTGAAGGGAATACCGCGGTAATTCTATCTGATCCTGCTTCATAGGTGGTAGTTACGGCTCCTTCTACCCTGAAGGCATTACCCGGAAGACCATTTACGGTCCACCCACGGAACGGATATATATCTATAGTTGCGGTATATACAGTTTTCTTGGAAAATCTTGAATCAGAATCCAGGGACGGAGACCATGTTACAAAGTAATAATACTGATCCGCAAAAAAATACTGGGATGATGGTTTAATTCGATACTCCGGTATTTGAATACCGGGAATATCCAGTTGGGTAATGGAACTTGGAACGTACTCAGTCTTTGGAAAGGAAACCGATACCTCATTGGAGTTTGCTTTAGTGTAGACACTGGTCGCTCCGTTTACCGTGAAGAAATATCCAGGCAAACCCAAAAACGTCCAGCCGTCCTTCGCGGTTAATACAATATCCGCATCATAATAGGTATCGCTCGCAAAGAAATCCGCGGGTTTGGACCAGGATATGGTCCCGGTGTACTGCTCGGTGTCTATCAGGGGAGTCGTTTGAGGTTCTCCGGTAACCGGTACCGGTATTCCGGGGATTTCGGAAATGGTGATGGTAGCGATATCAGAAAACAAAGCGGTTACCACACCGGAATTCACTTTATTGGTAACAATCGCGCCTTCAATCCTGAAAAAATTTTCCTGTACGCCCCATGTTGTCCATCCTTCTTTCCCGATTATGGAAATTTCCGCAGTGTAATCGGTATCTTCGGCAAACACTTCATCATCCGGAGTCCAGGAAATGGTACCGGAAAACTGTTCGGTTTCGGTTATTGTTCCCGGCGGAAAGGCACCGGCAGTAACGTTGATGGCAGGTATTTCCGACAGCGTCACGGTACTGGCGGTTCGTGGAAACACCGCTCTTATTTCGCCGGAATCCGCCCTGTTGGTAGTTATGGCACCGGGCACGACAAAACTGTTTGTTTCCACACCCTGGAGCCTCCAACCTTCTTTGTCCAGCAGGGAAATACGCGCCGTATACACAGTATCGGTGTAAAAACGGTAATAATCCGGACTCCAGGAAATTGTTCCGGAGTATTGCTCCGTATCAATCGGTTCAGTCGACCTGAGTGCGCCCGCCTCCGGCGTTTGTATACCCGGAATGGTCAGGAGTGAAATCGGCTGGTCGGTTGTTGCTTCGGTTGCCGGAAATACTGCCGTTATCGTTCCCGAATTTACCGCGTTGGTGGATACTGCTCCCGGAACGACAAAACTGTTTTCCTGTATTCCTTCAAAGGTTCTTCCCCGTTTTGCAATCAGAATGATTCTTGCCGTATAGACGGTTTCCGAAAAAAATCTCGGGGTGACAGGTGACCAGATCACTTCCCCGGTATATTGTACTGTTTTCATAATGGTGGAAACCGGCGTGCCCCGGTACACGGGCGCCGGAATCTCAGGTAATTCCAGTTGAGTAACAACCGTGCCTTTCCCCGGCAAGGCCTCCAGCACTGCTTTTTCCATTTCACATCCAACGAGAACCAGAAGAAAAAACGGTACAATAAGATAGGTATGTTTCACAATTCCTCCAATTTTTTTGTAATCAGCTTCGTACCATCTCCATGCAGTTGCAAAATCTTCCTAATCCTTCATGGTAACGGAAATTTCCGCCGTTTCAAAATAGGCCTTTGCAACGGTAACATCTGCCTTGCAATCTCCAAACATGCCCTCATCGTAAATTACTCTTTGACGTAGATAAATCGGCTTGGTTGTGTTCAAAATTACTGTATCAGGTATCGCTTCTCCCTCGTTCACGGTAAAGGAAACAGGTCTATTGCCCGGAGTAATGACTGTAGAGTCAGGAGAGAGTATCCAGTCAACTATATGAAAGGACTCTGAGCCTTCATAATCAGCGGTGAACCAATCGGCCACATATGAACCATCGTAACTGTTAAAAACATAGTCAACGGTAAACATGTTATCGGAAAACTCGATACTTTTGACCACAATGCGGTACACCACCATATCCTTTTCCGGAATGCTGTCAGGCGGGAGCGTACAAGCTGACAGAACGATCACGGAAAGAAGCAGCGCTATAATAACGTTTTTTTTCATTTGGCCCTCTTTACATTTACGATTTCTATCATAGTACTTTAGACCATACTTATCTCGGTTCCAATATAATCGCCGGGTCGCCTGCGACCTTGTTCGCTCACAGCCGGTGTACAACGTACTCCGCTAAATGATAGGAACTGGCATTTCGGGATTTTGGCGGATTTGTGTCAAAATTCAGCTTTTCCCCCGAACTACGACTTTTTTCCAGCCCTAACAACTGAACCAATCAAAAATTTTCGGCAACGCCGACAATTTAAACTGTAATTCGAGTCTAATTCTGCTGTCAAGCCTTGACACAACTGTTTTTCCTAAAGCCTAAAAGTATAACTCCCCCACGAAGCCACACACTCCGATTTCGAGGTGTTATCTTGTTCCGCATAAACTTCGTTTTTGGGTATTATACCGAAACCAATTCCAGCTTCGGGGGAGAACGTGCACAGACAGTCACTGACTGCTCTCGTTCTTGCTGACTTGCCCAGTCAATAATCTCCGGTGAGCTCCTTGGGATCCTCGATTATTGCAACAACCGACATTGACCCCTGGCATTTTGGGCAAATAAACGGGTAAGGCAGAGCAGAAATCGCGAATACGTGGAGCGATTTCCTGCCGAACGCCGGAGCCAAGGATGGCGTAGGCCGGCTTTCAAGCGAAGCCGGAAGCGCAGCGCAGAAAGGACCTCGTAGACTTTCTGTAACAACCGCGCCCAGCTTTGCTTGCGTAACTTAGACCAGGTATCGGGAACTTGGACAGTTTCTGCATTCTCTTGCGGTATGGCTTGAACAATTTGGGACTGGCTTGGGTGGTCTTTTTGCCAACTCTCTGGCGCCAGACGGTAAATATTCGGTCGTTCTTGCCACTGCTTACGAACTTTTCCTGCATATACCCCATAACGACGAACCAATTGCACCCGCCGTGGTGGTAAATGAGCCACAAGCTGGTCGACGAATTCAAAGCCTTTGAAAGTCTCTGTTTTTCCTTTGTAGAATCCCTTAGGTGTAGCTGTCCAGATTACCGTGTCGGAAGCTGGATCATACTGGATTTTTTCTGCACAGGTAGCGCCGCGAACTACATACTGCCCGAGGGCTTCTCGATC
>DUOS01000128.1 GCA_012838745.1 Treponema sp.
AGTAATCCGTCATCGCAAGAAAAAATCAGGGTGGTATTTTTAACAGCAGAAAAACTGTGGTTAGGGAAAAACGAAAACCCTGAAAAAGAGCGCAAACTGTTCATCCAGCGTGAAAGAATTTCCGCCGCGCGCACCTCTTTTGGAAAAATCTTCCCACCTGAGCCGGTAAGTGTTGAAACTCTGAGATTCTCCAACCAAGCAAGCATATCTAACGGTGAAAACTCTGAGAGAAAATTTTTAAACCTCTCCTGATTTTCCCCATACCGGGAAGCAAAATCGGGAAGCGGTGCATCATTTGTAATATTGAGCCCACCATGGCTCCCGGCTGCCAAAAACTTGCATCCGGGCGTGGGCATTTGGTCGTACAAGGAAACGGGAAAGCCCTCGCGAAGCAAGCATTCGCAGGCAAAGAGCCCGGCCGGTCCTGCCCCAACGATTGCAATGTTTTTATTAATCCGTAAATCCACTCAGAAGCCTTCTCTTTTTTCTGTTCATGTTGACCCTTACTACCAAATTTCCGGCATTTATGATGATTTTTTATTTATCAAAACGACTCAAGTATCAAGATTTTCGATGATTTGACATATATTCAAGCGCTGCTGATGCTAAAAAACCAGAGCGAGTATGGCCTTTTTTTTGGGCATTTTCTAAAGCTTCTTCAATAGTAGAACCAGCCGAATAACAACCCGGTAAATCGGGAACGGTTACACCAAAGTCGCTGCCAGATTCTTTCTCTATAAAGACGGGGTATTTCATCCTATTTTCTCCTATCCAAACCAGCCATCTTCTTTTAATAGCTTCATTATCTCAGCGCTCTTCATGTGCGTACAATACACACGGAGGAGACTCCGGTCAAGAAGATTAAAAAAATACTGTTAACAGTTTTTCAACCGAAAGCACTGTTGTTTTAAGTAACGAAAAGGACTATTAGAAGGGGTGACGGAAAAACTTACGCGGGAGAGAGGCGGTATTCCGGCACACTCACGCGTAAGGTTTGGAGGCAGGGGAAGGCTTTCCCCTCCAAAATTCTGAACATATTTAACGACCACCACGGTTTAAAAGATCTACAATACTTTGGCGCATAATGTTTCTTGCGGGTATTATGACTGCAGCGACGGGAACTGCCAAAGCGGAGAGAAGGCAGAAAATGCCGGCTTGAACACTGTAACGAATGTATACGTTGATTGACGAGGACATGCCAGGGGCTGGGGGCATATAGATTCCACCTGATGCGTTTATGATCCAGGCGATTGTGGCCGAAAGGATTGCGCCGGCGATGAGGCCGATGAAACCTGCCATGAGGGCTTCGTTGAAAATACGGAGGACGACTGTGCTGCGACGGGTGCCCATGCTTAAATAGGTACCAAATTCGCGGGTACGTTCCATTAAAGAAAGGGACATGGTGGTGCCTGTTGCGAAGAAAACGATGATGGCGACTATTGCAAGGATGATACGGTAAAATCCTTGGTAATAATTGACCACTTGGCGGAAGTAGGTTGCTTGTTCAAACCAGACTGTAATTTTTAGGTCCCAGCCTGCGCTTTCTAATTCTGTTTTAAATTGATCGCGGAGTTCGTAGACATGAGAATCGTTTTTAAGTAATACGGCGATTTCATGTACTGAGTCGACTCCGAAGAGGTCGTAAAAAACTGATTGGGGGACGATTAATACCATGCGGTCAAAATCTTCGGCGTAGCTAGAGATGAGGGATTGGACTTTGAGATCTACGGCATTTACCATTGAGTCTTCGCGCACCCCGATAACAGAAACGCTGTCGTTGAGTGAGACGCCAATTTCTTGGGCTAATACGGGAGACATTTGGCAAGATGCGATATCTTCTAATGTGAGGCCCATACCCCGTTTTGAGGTTGTAAATGTAAATATTGAAGCTTCTCTGTCGGGATCGACTCCCCAAATTTCTACTGGAACTCCGTTAACCACTGCCATGGCCCGAGAACGAGGAGCTGCTGTGAGAACGATATCTTTATTTTCAAGATTAGCAATGAGGTCATGCGGGCTTTCAATTTCATGGAGGAAGGGTGAGACATCTCGGTCTGTTAGATAGTCGCGTGGGTAGAGTTGAAGGTGTGCATATTGGCTGCGAATTAAGGACTGTTTGAGGCCCCAATAATTATATTCATAATACCCTCCAACTAAGATGAGGGCGCATATTCCAAGTGTTACACTGGCGATGATGGCCCAAGTTTTACGCCTGTGCGCAACGAGGGAATGAAAAGCAATTTTTAGTTCTTGGATCACGGGAGCTCCTTTATTCATAGGTTCTAAGTTGCCATTCGGCTGCGAGTTGTAACTGCCAGTTATTTTCCCACCAGGCCATTTCACCTTTGTCTGCTAGTGAGAAAAGTCCTGTCGTTGTGAGGCCGATTTTGAGACGGTCTATTAGAGAGAGAGATGTGTGAGCTGAAAGATATATGCCGTCTGGGGCTAAATAAAATGTATTTATGTTGTAGTCGAAAAGGTCTGCTATTTGGCGAGAATTTTGAATCCGAATTCCGGCTGAATGAACTGAAGTATTGAAATAAGGAAGAGAGGATGAGTGAGCTCCGCAGAGTCTTTTATATAGCGGTTCATTTTGTGGTGCTTGGTCCACGAGTGCAGAAAGGTCTGATAATTCAGATTTTATTGAGTTCCAAGTTTTTGAATTATAGCCTGATGATCTAAATCGATATTCGAAGAAAAAAGATAGATTGGCGAAATCTGGTGCGTAAGAAAGACCAACAGTTGCGTCTACACTTTTAGTTTCTGGGAGTTGGAATGTTGCTTCGGCTGGTAACCCTGGAACAAGGCGATGATCTGCGAAGGAAACTTCTCCGTAGGGAATGAGGCTGTCACTTATTTGACCTGAGTAATAGGCCCCAGCAGTATTGCCTGTGATGGTTTGGCCACCATAATAATAGATGAGCCCAAAACGATGGGTGCCGAGAGTGTAGACTGTGTGGAAGAGAACCACTGGGTTTGATTCGCTGTTGGCTGAAAAGTCTTCGCCTGGCGCCCAGGAAAGTGCTGGGGAAAACCAGATTTCTGCAAAGATGTTGTTTTTCCCAAAGGAAGCACCGGTCATCCATAAACCTTCTTGTTCGGCGCTTGCGGTTTTTAAGTCTTTCGCCAGGCAGTCCTTCGCTAGGAAGTCGAGAACCGGGAAGATAACTGCAGGCCCCTGTGTGACGAGAGTTTTGCCAGCAAAAAAGCGTATTCCAACTTCGTGGATGTTGACTGCAAGTAACGCTTCGTTAAGAGCGAATGCTGGATTGCCTTGCAATCTGCGATTTTCTTCGCTACAAGGTTCTGCATGCTGAAGCCAATTCATAGTGCCCTCGGCTGTGATTGTGCAGCGGTTTGAAAACCCGAGATACCAATCTAAGCTTGCGCTCATCTGAGTCTCCCATTCACTTAACTTTTGCCAATTATCAGTATTGGTAGGATTGTCTTCCCGAATACCATGGAGGTTTACTTCTTGGTGAATGTTCAGCCCCAGTTCTTGAGAAATACTATCTGAAATATCAAAGGCCCATAGTGGAGTTCGACCACATAAGATGAGAGACATAAAACAAACTACATGAAGGCTGCAGTTTTTAGCGAACATGTTTAATCGCTTCTACTGTAAAGCTTGAATCTGGGTAGGTGTCAGTGCTGAAATTATCAAGAAGAACTGTACTCGTTTCTCCCGTGCTGCTGTCTTTAATAGTGAAGGCAGTAAGAAGATCTTTTCCCTGTATGTTTCTGAAACCGTCGTAGATAATAGTTTTCATGAGTCTGCCGCTCGAGCCTTTACAGTCGGCTTGGATTGGTTTGCCGTCAGTGGCGTTTACGGTAAGATCGATTAAGTCGTAGGTAGCCCCTGCATTGGGCAGACCCTTTAATTCAAGATGGTATACAGCATCAGTTTTCTCTATGTTTTCGATTGAATACATTCCGGCGAATGCTATGCGAGTTATATCTCCAGCAGAGGCCTGCCCGAACAACATTTCGCGAGGAGTTATTCTGATAGGAGACATCATGCCTTGGTCATAAATAAAGAAAGAATTTTGTAAGGTCAACACTATTCGACGCCGGTATTTTTTTGGCTCCATATATCTGACGATACTCGTGTCCTTATTTTCATTTGAAAGAGATACACGCATGAGAGACTTTGTGCCGTTATTTTCCGTAACGGCAAAATCAAATGAAAAACCAGATGAAGAAAATTGCCGAAAAGAATCTACTTTTTTAAGAATGGCTTTTCCGTCAAGAGAAGGTGGAGCTTGTGCGAAAAGATTGAGGCCAAGGGTAGAGATGGCACAAAGCAGGATGGTTATCGCTCGTATTTTTTTTCGTACATTCATTTTTGTCTCCTATAAAATTGTAATGTCGTTCGACTTTAGTCGCGGGGTTCGACTTTAGTCGCGGGGTTCCAGTTGTTCGACGACACTCGACGATCCAAGTTTTGCAGTAGTAATAAGAGCGGCAAGGCTCGCGCCCACAATGACAACAAGAGCTGTTGCACACATATTAACTAGCGAAAGCTTAGACCCTATCGTAATATTGTCGATTTCTCCTGGCGGTGGTGCAAAAACAAGCCCGCCTCTCGCCTGTATTATGACGCTACCAATAATGGCAACAGTTATTCCAATAAGCCATGAAAGTAAGGCTATCATTATAGTTTCACAGATTATTAACAATCGTATCTGTGAGATCGGAGTACCCATTGAACGCAACGTTCCTAATTCTTGCTGCCTTTCATAGACTGATAAAGCCAATACGTTTAGAAAGGCGAGAAAAAGAGTTAAGGCTACAACAACTAGAACGACTTGATTGTTGGTCCGATAAATTTGTACAATCTGCTCGACTTTTGTATTTTTTTTAGGAATTGAATAGAGAGTATAATTTTGAAGTTCAGGAATAGAATTAGATAAAAACAAGATTTCTTGATAATCAGGAGAATCGCTGTTCACAGTCAATGTTGGGGATGTTACACTTTTTTTAAGCCACAGATGCATTGAGGTAACCTCAGGGAAGTCTTCCCAATCGAGAAAAACAGAAATTGGTATTTCAAGGTAGAAACGGTCCTTTAATAGAACTTCGGTTTTAACAGTTTTCTCAACTTTGAGGGTCATGCCTAAATCATTAACTAACCCACCTACACTATCACCTTCACCAACACCAAGAGTTTTTGCCAACGCGATTCCAAGAGTTACAGGGTAAACATCGTCAACAGATGAAAAATCATTTTCAACAGCAATTCCACTACAAGGAGCAGATCGCTCTGTCCCTCCAATAATACCAGTTACAGAAGTTTCTGCACGAACATCTTTAACAAGACCACTCGCCAGCAAACGATCCTTAACTGCAAGGTAGGTTTCCCATTGCATTACCGCAGCACCATTATTGCTGCTCACACTGCCAGCGCTGCCGGTGGCATTTCCACCACTGTCGGTTCCTGTCGGGTCGTATACAAAATGCATATCGCCTTCGGCAGAAACAGTGTCGGATGTGACAGAATCGAATAGATCTTCATAGCCAGCAGCGATAAGTATAAGAACAGCAACTCCAATAGAAATAATCGTGACTAAAGCTATTGTTCGAACCCGTGAACGCCATATATTTCTAAAGGCGTAAAGAATAATTCTTTTCATGAACGATCCTCTACTAGGCGACCATCTTTTAAGGAAATTACACGCCGTGCGCATGCCATGACGGCCGGATCATGGGTAGAAAATAAAACAGTCGTTTTCATTTCCTTATTTAAACTCGTAAGAAGTCCAAGGATTTCAGATCCAACTTCATGATCGAGATTCGCAGTTGGCTCATCAGCAAAAATAAGATCTGGATTATTCATAAGGGCACGAGCAATTGCCACGCGTTGGCGCTGCCCACCAGAAAGTTGATGAGGTCTCTTACCCGCATGAGATGCGATACCCACTCTATCTAAAAGAAACAATGCCCGCTCTTTTGGGGTACCTTCAAATCTATAAGGAGCTCCATATACGGTAGCTGGATACACTACATTTTCGAGGACAGTCATAACCGGAATGAGATTAAAGGATTGAAAAATGAATCCAATATGTTGATTCCGCAACCGAGCAAGAGTTTTTTCTGTGTAGGCTCCAATGTCTGACCCCATCAATAAGATCGTTCCACTAGTAGCCTTATCAAAACCAGCTCCCAAATGTTGCATTGTCGACTTACCACTTCCAGAAGGCCCAACAAGGGCTGTTAATTCTCCGGGGAAAAAACTAGCTGAAACTGAATTAAGACCATACACTTCACAATCCCCAGTTTTATATACCTTGCTCACATCTTGAAATTCAAGAACGGGAACAGAATCACCGGTCTTTACGCTCGCATCTTCACTCATATAATACCTCTACTGCTTTTTTACTTGCTTTCATAATATCGAGTGTATCACTCATTATTTTTGCTCTATCTCGTATAATAGTTTGCTCTTTTTTCCTCGGGTAATTACTACGTAAATTTATCCAAATATCCCATAACAGATCCACAGGCGCGTCGTTAATATTCCACGTGCCTTTCGCATAAAATGCAGTAATATCAGAGAGCAAAGCTAGCACCTGGTTAATCATCCCGAGTTCTGAAGGAAAATTAGAATAGGTCAAAGTTTGATACAAATAGACATTTTCATTCTCCGGCCATCGCCTTTGTATCTTTTCAAAACGTCTCATACCAGCATTAGTCCAGTCAACTTTTTCTATTGTCTTTTTTACAACAGTTGCCATCTTACATTCTCCAACCGCAACTAAAAGCTGAGCATCCTGTGAGTTTTTGATAACAGTTTCAAAGCGCTTTGCAATTTTCATAGCAGCTTCAATCCTTTCTAATTCCATAATCTGCAAGCGTAAAATTACTTCAATTTGTTCAACATCAGCTGAACCAGTTTCAGATTCTAAATCGGCGACCAACTTTTCAAGCTCAGCTTCAGCAGCTTTTTCTTGATCTTTTTCTGACATCTCACTCTCAAAAACTTGGTTCAAGCCAACTTCAAAATACTGAAATACATCTAACCTCTCTTGAGCACATCTACCAGCTGGTAAAATTTCGAGCAATCGACGTGCTTCGCGATACCAGGTTTCAGTTTTATTAACTTCACCCGCTATTTCAAAACACCGAGCAGCTTTGGTTATAACATTAATATAATTTTCAAGTGGAAGTAGTTTTTGTATGCTTTCCGAAGCTCTTAAAAAATCTTCTCCTCCATACACGGCCATACCAAAAATAGAATTAGGTATCGCAAGAGACACATGACCCCGGTTCATATAAGCATAGACTAGGTCCTCTTCAGTTACCGCCTCGGTAACTGCCCGATCAAGCCACACATACGCCTCTTTAACGATCCCAACAGCTTCTAAAGGCGGAGCAACGGAAGCTTTCAAGGCAATAAGCGCACCCGTATATGCAATTCCTGGGATTGAGTTTTTATCCTTTGTAAGAATCGCCTGAAAAAGACTTTCTGCTTCGACTAATTTTTTCGCATCAAAGGCTGCGATTGCATAATCAAGTTGATCTGCTGGCTTTAGTTCATAGCGTTCTAAAGTTTCTCGTTCCATCACAGCCGCTTCATCTGTGGCGGCTTCTTCTAACTCGCGCAATCTATTAATAGTCTCATCACTCACTGTCTTCGATGCGCGAGTATCTTTAAAGAGATCTGTAAGGTGAACCTTAATAGGCTCCATAATTGGAATAGCAAAAGATTCTTCGTCCCATGCAGAAAGTACTTCTTCTTGAGAGAATCCTTCCGGAACAATTATATCGTATACCTTTGGGATAAAGTCTGAGTCCCCCCTATCTGCAAAGCCATCTCTACCCTCTGGGTCAAAAGCACCAATCAAAACATAGTGATTAAGCTCCGGAAGTGTATGCAAAAACTTCAATTCTGAATCAGCGAGCGAGATTCTAACATACACATCCCTACCCGACTTTGATTGAAATACCTGCACATCACGCTTAAAGGAGCGGTCCCAAGATTCAATACTACCAGTATTATCTGTAATTGAGATTACAAATTTCCACGGTGCCTTAGTTGAAAACTCGACGTTTTCTGCAAATTCAATCCGAGTATTAGTCGAACCTGTTTCTGCAGTAACTTCACCGAAGTAGACTTTTATATTTCTACCAGCCCCAGGTGACTTAAAAGAAAAATCCAGTTGCCAAAAAGAACGCAAACCAGGAGCGCGAGAAAATCTAACTGGGCGGTGAACTGTATAACGTAAAAGATCAAGAGAGCCTGGGTTCGACACAGTATCTGGATATGCAAGCTCACCAAATCCGTAATCATCTCCTACTGGATCATGAAAGACGGCAACCAATTTTCCACCAGAAAAAGATGGATCGGTTTTTATTTTCAATAAAGACTGTAATGAGTTTCCGATTACATCATAGAAAAGTAAAAAGAATATCACACCAATTATGAGCGAAAAAGCAGTAATTACAATATGGATCACATAACGGTTTGTCTTTTTTTTCATACTACCGACCTTATAAAATTAAGAAGAAAATCAAGGGCATCAACAGCAAAGTGACTTGAAAAAAACACACAAAATGTAAAGGCTGCTAAAACGAACATATGGGATGGAGCAAAAACGTCTAACAATATTTTCCCTAATACTGTTTTCCCTTTCGGAATATCTGAAAGACTTTTAACAAAACCATATTCATAACGAATTGCGTTTTCAAGACATATATCAATACATTCACCACAAAATGCGCACGCCTTCGAAATAATTGGAACCTCAGCGCCACCGTCATCAATTGCACAAAACTGACATGCTTCTACGCATTTCATACAGTGATTACAGGCGTCTGGATCTATCACAATTTTAAATGAAGAAACGCTATTTGTAAGAGTTTGCAATGCACCAAGAGGACAGTACGCACTACACTGAAACCGTTTTCTCGTCAGCAAAGGCAGAACGACAACAAGAGTTATAAAAAGGAGCAGGCTAAGGAGAAACATGACGGTTCCATGCAAACCACCTGAAGTAAAACGCCCTGTAATAATAGTAAACGGATTTAACCAATATACATATACTGGCATAAGCAAAACGGCAGACAACACCACAACTACCGCTAAAAATAATAAGTGAAATTGACGAATCTTTTTTCCAAAACGAGAAATAGAAAGAATTGGTCGTTTTAATACCCGTGAAAAGAAATCTTCATACCCACCAAAAGGACAGACCCATCCACACCACCCTTTCCCAATAACAAGAGTCGCCATTATCCACACAAGGACTAAGCCAAAGACGGAAAGAATTCCTCCAGAAATAGGAGAGGGAAATTGAACAGTGCGAGCAAAAACAAGAAAAAAAGGAAGAACCGGAATAAGGAACTGATTAAAAGGAATCCCATTTGTAAGGACAGCTGCTTCATTAAGAGCCATACCATTAAAAGCTTCGAGAAGATGAACTATATACGAAATGCTAAATAAAAGAGAAAACGTAACAAAATAAATTCGGCGAAAAAATGAAACTTTTTTCCCCTGTATCAGATTAAAAAATATAAACATTAAAAAAGCAGAATACACCCAAGCCGACACAGAAGCCAGGTTGCCAATCAAAATAAAAAGATAGATTATTACAGCCATAACAAGACCATAAAAAACGAAACTAATTAGCGACGTCTTTTGATTATTCACCATAACGATCCAACTGAATTTGAGCTTCAGCGGCTTCAGGTGAACCAGGAGAAACCTCTATGCAAGATTCAAAAGCTACAATAGCAGGCCTTAGTTTCCGAGCCTTAACAAGATACAATCCTGTATATAAATCCAACAAACCGGCATTTCCAGGTTCAAGAATATCACGCTGCCCTTCAAGCCAATCAATATCTATTTTCATAATTTTATAACGATTCATAGGCGACTGATTTGATAATTCATAACTATTAATCATACGAAGAAATCTAAGATCAATATTATTAGGAGAGTCGACAACAGCTTCATCTAAAAGGGCAGTCCCTTTCTCAAGATACAGTGCCGCCTTAAATACATTGTTTTCAGTTTCATACATACTGGCTTCAAGCGTAATCAAGCTTCCATAATAGCCCTTTGCAAGGGCATTTTTTTCAATAATAGGAAACAACACCTCTTTTCCTTTTTCAATGTTTCCCTGAGGATTTTTTTCAGCAAGGGTATGATACCGAATTCCCTCTTCTACAAGAGCCTGATCATCTGCATAAAGCCCTGACGGAAGAACCGCACACAGAGCACAAAAAACAACTGCAGTAAAATACATTTTTTTCAACATACTGTAACTCCCATTAACATTTTAATATCCAGCAGTTCCACAAAAGAGGAACCGGCCATCTCCATGATGATTTATTCCATACGAAAGAGTAAAATACGCAAAAACAGGATTATTAAATAGAATTCTTAATCCAATACCGTATGCGTCAAAAACTTCAAGAGACCCTTTTCCTAAATGTACTAAATCGCCCATTTCCATTAATGAATGAGGAGATCTAGCAATGTCTGTAAAAGCGAAGACTTGCATACCAACATCGAACATCGGAGGAATTCGGTATTCGAAAAAATCATACCGCAATTCTGCCGAAGCAAAAGCAAAGTTTGAAAAAGACAGGTCATTAAAACTATAACCAGATCTAATAGTTCTATCCTCTGTGTAATACAAATCAAAGGTTGTAGGACCAGGTAAATCAAAAGGAGATACGCCAAGACTTCCCTTAACTGCCACCGTTACTTTTGGAGTTATACCAAACCGGAAATATCCGCTAGTCTCTGCTTTTACGACTTCTACTACAGGATACCAAAAACCTCTTACATCAATACCAAGCTCACTCTCCGACCCAAAAGATATATATTTTTTTTTGGTAAAAAAGGGCTGAAGAGAAAAATATCCGGAAAATGAAAAACCAAACCCGTCAACAACAGGTTCAATACCTATAGTGAGATCCGGAGTTAAAGCTCCTTGCAATATAACTGAACCCGAAAAACGATTAGCCTTTTTTTCTGTATCACACTTTCCGGAATATTCACCAGGACCGTAATAGAACAAACTGCCTCCAAACGAAAGAGGAGAACCAGCAAAATGAGAATACATATACCGAAAACCATTTTTATTGTACCCAGCATAGCCGTACAACGATTGCCGTTCACCACCGAGACCAACTGCCCCGTACATTCCCCAGGCATTACCGCCACTATAACGCATCAAATATCCCGAAGACAAAGTTAGAACTAAGGTTCTTTCTGTGAGATTTTTTTTAGGGGGAACCACCATAATAGTAGATTCATAAAAATATCCACTATCTGTCATCCGTCGCTCAGAATCATAACAATGCTTCAGTATTTCTTTTTCCGTACCATAAAAGCCTGGCTTAATACTTAGAAAAGTCAGTATTGTTTCAACCTTTAAAACAACTTCAGCGGAGCCCTCATCTATCCGCTCAATTCCATCGCTCGTCCATAAATAGGCAGCCTCATCACAATATATGCGTATTTTAGACACCTCGATTTTACCAGCCGTCTGGCAAAAAAGACCACAGGCACAACATACACAGAAAAGAAAACCACAAAGTTTTTTCATGACTTCATCTCTTCTGCAGCAATCAAAACGGTGTCATTCTTAATAAGCCATAACCGCAAAAAATCTATACCAGGCCATGTCATCATAGCAACCATAGGCATCCACGCCCACATAACGGAAAGGAAGGTATCACTGTGCACTAAAAGTAAATTTGCAACCCAACACGCCACAGACAAAATAAACCACCCGGAAACCGATGATTTTATTTCCTTGTATGTAGTAACCGTGACAGAGGCAACTTCCTCTGGATGCATACGATAATCAATATATTTTAAAACCGTTGGAACAAAAAATCCCAACCAGGCAGGAACAACAACATAAATAGCATTAAAACCAAAACCATGAAAATAAAACCAGACGCCAACAGCAGCCATATATACTGTTCCAAAAATTGCTGCTACACCCATCAACAAAAAATCCAGTTTTTTTATCAGTACCTTTTTCTTCTCACCAGTTATAGTGTCAATTAACTCAGAAAGATCCCCTAAAGATTTTACAACCAATGAAAAAGCATCTTTCTCTGACACTCCTGAATGTGTATAATCTTCGACACGATCTATAATATGAGTTTCTAACTCCTCACACTGCTCCCGGATTTCCTGCGTATTTTGCAATCCTCGAAACAAACCCCACACAAAATAATGAACCGATTCCATTACGCTTCTCCTATCAACATATCAAGGATTGTTTTGGTATTTTTCCATTCCAAACGCAAACACAAACACAATTCTTTCCCTACATCGGTAATCGAATAATATTTCCGCCGCCCACCCTTACTCTCCTCTCCCCAATATCCCTTAATATAATCTAACTTTTCAAGGCGCCGAAACGCAGAATATAACGACGGCTCTTTGAGCTCATACATCGAACTAGTACGAGAAAGTACCGTTTTATAGACTTCATACCCGTACATATCCTTATCCATCAGAAGATTAAGGATAATTGCATCAATGTGCCCTCGTATCATGTCTTTACTTATTTCAATTCGTTTTGTTTGTGTCATAGTACTATGACTAACATAGTAATCGATTTATTTGAGATGTCAATACTTATTTGAAAGTAATTTAAGGTTTCTCAACCGAAAGCACTGTTGTTTTAAATAACGTAAGGGATTACGTCCCTTAAAAGGAGGTTGCATAGCTGAAAAGGGGATACACACTTATGGATTACGACAGAATTAAAATAATTACAGATGTTGTAGAAAAGGGGAAAAGCCCTCGCGAAGCAAGCATTCGCAGGCAAAGAGCCCGGCCGGTCCTGCACCTACGATTGCAATGTTTTTATTGATCCATAAATCCACTCAGAAGCCTACTCTTTCTTTCTGTTCATGTTGACCGTTACAATGAGATTATCGGCATCGATGAGGATTTTTTGTTTATCGAAACCACCGGGCATACCTGAACCATTGTAGTTGGAAATGCCTACCGGTTCGCGAGGGAAGCCGATAAAGTTAGTGTCAAATTTGCCGTTATCGTTGATATCCTGAAAGGCACTAACAAAATATTCGCCCTCAGGAAGCATGATTATTGCGGTTACCGTTTCTTCTTCCGTGTTTAATTTAATTTTTTTTGTGGGTTTTTTGTTTTTAAGGGCATCCTGTGAGTCGAAGAAAGTAACAAAGAGGCTTCCGCTATTTGGTTGCACATTGGTAATTACAATTGAAGCCGCTATATCTTGAGAAAAAGCAGTAGCAAGGCACAAAGCCAGAGCAAAGATACACAAGAATTTTTTCATTGAATCCTCCATAAAAAAATACTGGTAGCAGTTCCTACCGAGGAGATTTCGCCCCGGCAAGGAATCCCTGGCTGGGGGCTCCAGCCAGTGCTCGTGCGCCCATCATTTTGCTTTGTGCCTCAGTCTTTATTTTTACTATTCTAGTTGATGCAAAGATGCGCCGTTTGTTTGAATTACTTTTTTGTACCACCAGGCAGATTCTTTAATGGTGCGTTTTAGTGTGGTGAAGTCTATGTGAATTAAACCAAAGCGCTCTTTGTAGCCTTCTGCCCATTCAAAGTTGTCCATGAGGCTCCAGTGGAAGTATCCGGCTATATCGGCACCGTCGGCGATTGCCTTTTCGAGCCCCAAGAGATACCGGCGAGTATAATCGATTCGGGCGGGGTCATGAACCTTGCCGTCTAGATGCACCCAGTCGGGCATGGCGAGGCCGTTTTCAGTTACAATTACCGGTTTTTTATACCGTTCGTACATAAATCGGGTTCCCCAGCGTAGGGTTTCGTCTTCTACATTCCACTTCATTGCGGTTTGAGCTTTTCCCGGTGGCTCGTTATGCAAGAGGGCTTCGCCTTTATCGTCTAGTCCGACGATGTGCCCACTATATAAGTTGATTCCACAAAAATCGAGTTCGCGGCTTATAAGGGGCAAGTCTTTTTGCCAGTTTTTTGGAAGATCTTTCTCAATTATTTCGAGGATATCTGCAGGGTATTCGCCCAAAAATACTGGGTCTGAAAACAACGAAATGGTCCACATAAGTTCTCGTGGAGGTGTATGGCGAAACATGGTATTTCGGGCTAGTTCTATATTTTCTGGAGTTTCAACAGCGGGGATTATTGCTTGTGTCGTGGGTACATATCCTATCTTATATTTCGATCCACCAGCTGCTCGAAGCACGTCCACTGCCTTGCCATGAGCAACAAGTGAGTTATGTGCAGCTTTTGCAACGTCGCAGATGGGGAGTTTGTATCCCGGTGCATGGTTACCCTTAAGTAAGCCAAGCCCAACAAAACACTGAGGTTCATTAAAGGTCATCCAATTAGTAACGCGGTCGCCCAGTGTACCAACTACTGCTTGTGTATATTCTGCAAAGGCATCGGAAATGGATGGATTTAACCAGCCACCCTGTTCCTGCAATACGTGGGGTAAATCCCAATGATACAGGGTAAGCCAGGGTTCAATATCTGCTTTAAGTAATTCATCTACAAGACGGGAGTAAAAATCCAAGCCTTTTTGATTTACCGCTCCGCGACCAGTGGGAATTATCCGCGGCCAGGCAGTAGAAAAACGGTATGCGGGAAGCCCGAGATCTTTCATCATCGCTACATCTTCCACATAGCGATTGTAATGGTCGCAGGCGGTATTACCGGTATGGCCGTTATAGGTTTTACCGGGAGTGTGTGAAAAAACATCCCAGACCGATGGGCTTCGGCCGTCTTTGTCCCAAGCTCCTTCAATCTGATACGAAGCGGTTGCCGCTCCCCAAATAAAATCTGACGGAAATGCCATAACTGCTCCTAGTAATTAATAGTATCTTAAGTGTAATCAACCGCAGAAGAAAAGTGAAGAGGTTTACGGCAATTAGTTGCCTTTATCAACAATTAGGAGTTTTTTCCATCTTTTTCCATGGTATATTGGTTATTAGCTCGTTTTTTCCAGCCAGCTTTTTGCTGGTCGCAGTTTTCGTAGTGTTGATTTTTTTCCAGCCAGCTTTTAGTTGGTTACGCTTTGCGGTGTGTTGATTTTTTTCCAGCCAGCGTTTAGTTGGTTACGCTTTGCGGTGTGTTGATTTTTTTCCAGCCAGCTGTTAGTTGGTCGCGCTTTGCGGTGTGTTGATTTTTTTCCAGCCAGCTTTTAGTTGGTTACGCTTTGCGGTGTGTTGATTTTTTTCCAGCTTATTTGCAAGTGCGACGATTCCGTAGACAAATATGAGGTTTTGAGGTATTTTTATGTAGTATGTTTGAATTTCTAAAACGTTTATTCCGTAAAAAAACAGTAGCTCTGATTGATCCAGAAGAAATTGTCGAAGAATTCTGGCTTACCGATTTTACCAAGCTAAATAATGCGCGTTTCAAAGAAGAATCTGCGGATTCTCATAAAACTTCCTTCACCGATAACGGCTATGTATTACAACTGAACCGTAGAAGTGTTTTTGCTTGGGCAGTTAATTCGCAGTACCGGTACAGAGACTTTGTACTAGAAGCCCTTATTGAGTTTCCTAAAGAGCAAGCTGATGTAAAGAATGAGATTGCAGAAAATGGAACTGCTAACGGCTCAACAGCCCCCAAAATAAATGCAGGGAAAGTTTCTTCCGGCATTCTATTCCGTTATATCTCTGAATCTACTTTCTATAGTGTCCAGATTTCCGATCGCGGGCTTATACGCTTTGATGCGGTTATGAATGGCACTCCTCTTCCTATTCTTGGCTGGACTGAAACAACACAATCTGGTTCAGAAGAGTCTGGCTCAAATGATTTGGCTTCGGTTCCTTATTCAGGTAATACATCCGTATTTTCTCTGCGTATTATTGCGCGAAATACAAGTTTTACTCTAATTGTAAATGACAATTGGGTAGCAGAATGTTCCGATGAAACAATTCAAGCCGCTGGCAATATTGCTTTTTCCGGCCAAACCTGGGAACATTGCCGCAAAACCGCAATTACCCTCCGCGCTATTTCTATAGATTCCACACCTCTAGAAGTTGAAACTCTTTATACTCGCTGGAACCAGTATTTACCCATCCCGACAGAAGCATACCGTCGGCTTGCCGAAACCTGGTATGCAATGGGGCGTCATGTTCCAGCTTTTCTAGAATTGCGGAAAGCGTGGAAGCATCAAGAGCCAACTTTTGAGGATCTCCTTCTTGCTGGACGATTACATCTTGCACAGCGTTTATATCCCGAAGCTGAAAATTACTTTACTAAGGCTCTGGCTTTAGTTCCTGATTCTCTTCAGGCCCACGCTGAAATTGCTAGCTTATATTATCTACAAAACCGCTGGAGCGATTTGAACCAGTATTTTTTAGATCTTCCTCGCGAGCAAATAGATAACTCTGCCTTTCTTTCTAATCTTAACGGTCATTTACTTTCTTGGAAGGGCGAACATACTGCTGCAGCACAGTCCTACCACCAAGCGGGTTGTACAAATCCTGATCAAGGAATTTTCTTTTTCAACGAAGGAAAGGAATGGCACCTTGCAAAAGATAATACACAGGCGGCTATTTCACTTAAACAAGCTGCTCGTCTTTTTTTACAGAATGACGAATACGATGATCTTGAGCATTGTCTTTCTCTTTTACGAGATACCTGCCCTGATGACCCAGACTTACCTGCTTTAACCGGTAAGTTTCTGTATGGAATCGGTTCTATAGAAGAAGCCACAGAACAACTTGCCCTTGCGGTAACAAATGGAACTAATGATTCTGCCGTTTGGTACCTTCAAGGAATGATTCTTGAAACACAAGGGGAAGGTGAAAAAGCCCGCGAAGCTTTAGAAAAGGCTGTGTCCCTTGAACCTGATTATGGGTTATACCGCTATAGGCTCGCAGAAATCCTTTTTAATGCCGGAGAAACTTGCACCCAAGAAGTTCAAACGGCTTTGGAAAAAGATCCCGAAAATGGGTGGGTCCATAATTTAGTGGCCCTGAATGCACTACGCGCCGGGAATTTCGAAGAAGCGCGAACCTCAATTACTATCGCGCGAAAACTTCTTCCCCATGAATTACAAATTTTAATTAACTTTGCTGAAGTTGAACGTAATCTCGGAAATCTAGATGCAATACTCCCTCTTTTTTCTGGAGAAGATCCCGAAGCACTCCATGCAGCAGCAAATCTTTTGGTGGAAGAAGGCCGCCCTGACGAGGCAGATTCTTGGTATAGAACTGCCTTACATCGGCGCCCCTTTGATCCTAACTTGCTTACCGACTGCGCTGCAAATTGTTTGGAAAGAGATCTTATAAATGAAGCTGACGATCTGCTCTCTCGGGCCTTCGACATAACTACGAGCGAAAGAATGTATCAACTTATTGCAGTTCTTGCTGGTAAAAAAGGTGAGTTTGCCCGGGCGGAAGTTGCTCTTTTGCAGGGTCTGAAAGAATTTCCAGATAATCCAGTTTTATTATATGAGCTCAGTGGCGTATATTTAGTCTCTAGAAAATTAGAAAAGGCAGCAGAAATCGTAGCCCACCTTGAAAAAATAGGAGAGATGGAAAGAGCTACGTCCGTACGAGAAGAATTACTCGAAACAGGAACAAATCGTATTACCTGCATTTCTTGTGGAAGGATCTGGCGAGTTCCAAAAGACATTCCGGCGCAAGGATCTTTACGACTTCAAGCTGAACCACCCGATGATCTTCCCGCAGGAACCTGCCCCTCATGCCGCGAAACTATTTGTATTGGCTGCGCAAAAGAACAACTCGGGGAAGACGGAAGATTTAGCTGTAAGAGATGCGCCATACCGCTCAAGCTTATTGATCAGAATGTAATTTGGTTACTAAATAAATGGCATCAAGAAGTGCTACAACCTTCCGTAAGTAAAGAATCCGAAAGTAAATCTACTGGCCACACACCTCTGTGAGCAAAAAGATTTGTATCTTTTTTACCCAGCAATTCTGAAAGCTTCCGTAAATAGGCTGAGCGAGAAATATTTACACCACCAAAACGCGCAACATGATCGGTATACACCTGAGAATCTATCATCTTGCCACCCAGTCTGTTAAAAAAATTATGCGCAAATACCACGAAAGCCGCTTTCCCGGCATCGGTAACGCGGGTGAACATTGACTCTCCAAAAAAAACATTTCCGAGATATACCCCATACAAACCACCAACAAGATGCCCATCCATCCAGGTTTCCACCGAGTGGGCAATGCCGAGCTGATGTAGCCTCAGGTAGGCATCTAACATATCATCAGTAATCCAGGACCCATCTTGACCTTTTCGGGTTATCGCAGAACACCATGTAAGAACCCGTTCAAATGAAGTATCTGTCTTAAATTGGAACTTTCGCTGGCGAATAGTTCTCTTCAAACGGGAAGGCACATGAAAAGAATCTCCAGTAATTACAAAGCGGGGATCCGGTGACTGCCAATAGAGAGGATCATCATCGTTAAACCAAGGAAATATACCCTGACTATATGCTGAAACGAGCATACCAGGAGAAAGGTTTCCCCCAATAGCCACAACGGTTCCTCTCGTTTCATCAGCATCGGGGAACTGAAACCTATCTTCTAAATCAAGCCAGGGGAAACAGGGATCACTGCGTGTTTCTGCGTCAAAAACGCGGGGGACTTTTCCAGACATCAATACACATCCGCCGTTTCTGCTACTCCTTCTGTTTCTAGAGGAAGGACTGTAATACGAATTTCTCCGAGAACTGATGAATCATGTTCACAGCGGGCTATACCCCCATCGGATAGATCTCCAAAAAGAACCATGTCCACCAGAGGATTAGTTATCCGCTCTTCAACAACTCGGGCCGCGTTTCTGGCGCCAAACTCAAGGGAATACCCCTGGTCTGCAAGAGCAGTTACAGCAGCAGGAAGTACTTCCAGAGAAACATGATTCTTGCGAAGGCGCTTGGCAACAAGACGCAATTCTTTGCGTACAATCGTTTCCATTACATCCCGAGACAGAGGTCCGAAACGAACAACAGCATCAAGCCTGTTTCTAAATTCAGGAGTAAAGGTACGTTCAACCGCTTCCAAAACTGCACCTGAGGCATGTTCTTCTCCGCCAAAACCAATCATAGGACGGTTCATTTCACGCGCGCCAGCATTGCTCGTCATAATCAAAATTACATTTCTAAAATCTGCCTGACGCCCCTGGTTATCGGTCAAAGTTGCATAATCCATAATTTGCAGCAAAACATTAAAGATATCTTGATGAGCTTTTTCAATTTCATCGAGGAGTAGAACGGCGTGAGGATTTTTTCTCACTACATCGGTTAAGAGCCCACCTTCTTCAAACCCTACATATCCGGGAGGCGATCCAATAAGTCGGCTTACTGCATGTTTTTCTTGGTATTCACTCATATCAAACCGGTGGAGGGAAATGCCAAGTTCCTGTGCGAGTGTACGAGCAAGTTCAGTTTTGCCAACGCCGGTAGGACCAACGAAGAGAAAGTTTGCGACCGGCTTCCCCTGTGCGCGAAACCCTGCACGAGATCTCTTAACCGCAGTAACAACCGCTTTAACCGCATCATCTTGGCTATAAATAGTTTCCAAAATTTTGTTTTCCAAGTTTCGCAGGCGGTCTGTTTCGCGAGAGGAAACAGTTCTCTCGGGAATGCGTGCCATTTTCGCGATCACAGCCTCAACAATGCTACGATCCACCACAGGAAGCTCATCAACGGTGACCACAGGTGGCTCAGTGATTTTTGTCGTGTCGGCAGCTTGCGGCGTGTCGGCAGCTGGTTGCCCCGCGATTTCTGCTGAAACAATACGAGGAACGAGGGTACCAGCATTTATTCTAACTCTGGCACCAGCTTCGTCAATTACGTCAATTGCCTTATCCGGCAAGCGCCGTTCATTGATGTACTGCGCAGAAAGCCGCACTGCCTGTTCTATCGCTTCATCGGTATATACAACTCCGTGAAATTCCTCATAACGTTTTTTTAGGCCAGCGAGAATTGCAATTGTATCTTCTTCTGACGGCTCCACAATATCAATCTTTTGAAAACGCCGCGATAATGCATGGTCTTTTTCAAAGTGCTTGCCGTATTCTTCGTAGGTGGTAGATCCAATACATCTAATTTTACCTGTAGACAATACGGGTTTCATGAGATTAGAGGCATCAAGGGTTCCGCCTCCGGTAGAGCCTGCGCCAATAATTGTATGTATTTCGTCAATAAATAAAATACATTTTTCTTTTTTCAAAAGTTCATCCAGAACCTTTTTAATACGATCTTCGAAATCACCGCGGAACTTTGTTCCCGCTACCAGGGCGCCCATATCGAGGCTATACACCTCATAATCCCATAAGAGTTGGGGGACACTTTTTTCTACAATACGCTGAGCAAGGCCTTCGGTAATAGCGGTCTTCCCGACTCCTGCATCGCCCACATGAATAGGATTGTTCTTCATTCTACGGCAAAGCACTTGCACTGTACGTTCAAGTTCTTCATTTCGCCCGATCAACGGTTCTAGTTTACCGTCTCGAGCAAGGGCGGTAAGTTCTACAGTAAACCGTTCTAAAAAACTACGTTTTACATTTTTTTGACGAGGAGTTTCAGAGTCATCCGTGATGTCTGGATCAAATTCTTCAGATTGATTTTGCTGTTCTTCTTGCTTTTTTCGTTCTTTATCTAGTTGTCTCGACAAGGCTTCCATTCCAGACATAAATGAAACGCCTGCAGAAAGGTTAGGATCTTCAGTTAATCCTTGATCAAAGAGATTCACAGATTTTTCAGTATCATGAAAAGAATCTTCTTCCTCGGCACTCATTCCTCCGTGGCTAATAACCTCGAGCAACAACAGGCGATCAAGCCCACCCCTGCGCATAAAATAAGAACAGTAGTTCTTGTGTTCATCAATCAGACTAACAAGCACATCGCCAATTTCGAGGGCAGGTTTTTCCGCACTTTCACAGTGAAAAATTGCTCGTTGAAAAACATTTTGGAAACCTAGGGTCTGGGTCGGTTCTTTCCCCGTTAGTATTGGCATATTTTTTTGTAAGTATTGATCAACACTATCGTGAATATAGGCGATATCAGCTCCACAGACAGACAGGAGTCGCAACGCCGGTGGATGATCGAGAACCGCGAGCAAAACATGCTCAGGGGTCACGTATTCATGACCGCGAGTTCGGGCGTCTGTCCATGCCTGATCAAGAACCTTCTGAACCACATTGCTTATTCTTATTTTCATACTTGCTCCATTACGCATCGTAGCGGGAAACCGCTCTTTCGAGCGGCTTCATGCACTTGCAAACAACGGGTTGCGGCAATGTCATGAGTATACGCCCCAACGACACCACGCCCCTTGCGATGAACATCTTCCATGATAATAACAGCGTCTTGCTGTTGTTTTTGAAATATAGCGATTAATACCGCAACAACAAAATCCTTTGTAGTAAAGTCATCATTGAGTAACATGACCTGAAAAAACTCAGGCTCCTTAAGGTCTTCGTATACGTCTGTTTTACCAGCTATTTTAGTTTGGTCTGCCATATACTATAAAATACTGCAAAACCGCCTAGGAAACAACCTTTAACAGGCTTGAAATTCAATGGCTTGCCATGGCATTATATTATTATGACATCAGTTATATCTTGGAACGTAAATGGCATTCGTGCATCTGAAAAAAAAGGCTTTCTTGACTGGCTTTCAACTGAATCTCCCGATGTTCTGTGCTTGCAAGAAACAAAGGCCCATGTGGGTCAACTCGGAGAACAGCTAATCACCCCAGAGCTCCCCGGCGGCTCGTGGAATTCTTGGTGGAGCTCCGCCAAAAAAGCGGGCTACTCAGGAACAGCTATTTACAGTAAACGCGAACCAGATGATGTTCGTATCTTTGGATATCCAGAATTTGACAATGAAGGACGAGTTATTATGGCCGAATTTAATTCGGTTGTTATCTTGTCAGCCTATTTTCCTAATTCCCAAGCAGCGGGAGCCCGCATAGATTACAAACTTGCATTTTGCGATGCCATGCTGGAAACTTGCAACAAACTTGTTGCCGAAGGAAAAAACATTATCCTGTGCGGTGATTATAATATCGCACACAAACCCATAGATTTAGCAAACCCTCGCACTAACGAAGGGAACCCTGGCTATCTACCCGAAGAAAGAGCTTGGATGGATACCTTTATCGACGCCGGCTATGTAGATACCTTTCGTCATTTTTGCGCAGAACCAGATCATTACACATGGTGGACCTACCGATTTAAGGCTCGTGAAAATAACATTGGTTGGCGTATTGATTACAACTGTGTTAATCCTAGCTTTTTGCCACGAGTAAAAAGCTCTGTAATTTTAAAAGACGTGTACGGTTCAGACCATTGCCCTATAAAACTGACGTATGAAGATTAAATACAACGCGCCTACCACACTGACTTTCTCTTTTTTTTGTGCTCTTGTTGTACTCATTGATCAACATATCTTTTATGGATTAGTCCGGGCTTTTTTTACTGTGCCCAACGCTACATCATTCAACTTAATCAATCCATTGGACTATCTCAGGCTTTTTACCCATATCGCAGGTCATGCCGACTGGAGCCACCTCATATCGAATCTGGCCTACATTTTGTTGCTCGGCCCGATGCTTGAGGAAACCTATGGATCTCTTACCATGTTCCTCATGATTCTTGTAACTGGTTTTGTTACCGGGGTGCTCAACGTATGTTTTTTTCCCCACCCGCTTCTCGGTGCCTCTGGTGTGGTATTCATGATGATACTCTTGGGATCTTTTACCAACCATGGAAAAAGCGATGTACCACTCACTTTTATTTTAATTGTGATCTTGTATCTTGGTCAGGAAATCCAACAGGCATTTAAGGGCGATGATATTTCCCAGTTTGCCCATCTCGTGGGTGGCTTATGCGGAAGTCTCTTTGGGTTTTTCAAGCCAGAACGTAAGATGCCTATCGTACAAACTAAAGCAAATCTTAAAACAGTCAAAAAAACACAACTGAAGTGACTGTTATATTGAATCAATACGTGTAAATCGTTATTATAAATGCCACAGGATACCAATCATGCATGAAAAACTAGAGCGTCTCCAAGCGCGTTTTACGGAACTGGATACAGAAATACAGGACCCCGACATCACAAAAGATCACGCACAATATCGAAAAGTGATGCGAGAACATGCGCACTTGAGTGCACTCATGGAAGAATATACTCGCTACCGCGAAACAGAAAAATCAATTGCCGATACCCAAACCCTCATCCATGAAACTAATGACCCAGAAATGAAGGCTATGGCAAAAGAAGAACTTAGTGAACTAGAGTCACAATACGAACAAAGTGAAAAACAAATTAAAGTTTTACTGATACCTCCCGATCCTCTCGAAGAAAAAAACATTATTATGGAAATCCGAGGCGGTACGGGCGGGGAAGAAGCCGCTCTTTTCGCAGCAGACTTATACAAAATGTATACTCGCTATGCTGAGAAAAAGAAATGGAAGTTTGAAATAATTTCTACACATGAAACAGGTTTAGGTGGATATAAGGAAATCACCCTTTCTATTGCCGGTAAATATGTATATGGCAGTCTCCGCTACGAATCAGGTGTTCATCGAGTACAACGCGTTCCCGAAACTGAGGGTTCTGGTCGTATCCATACGAGTGCGGTTACCGTCGCAGTTCTCCCCGAGGCAGAAGAAACTGAAATTGATATCAAAAGCGAAGACCTTCGTGTAGATGTAATGCGCGCTGGAGGTCCCGGCGGGCAATCTGTAAACACGACAGACTCGGCAGTTCGCCTAACCCATATCCCTTCAGGCTTAGTAGTAATTTGTCAGGATGAAAAAAGTCAGATAAAAAACAAAGCAAAAGCTATGCGCGTACTACGCTCACGGTTGTTTGATTACGAAGAAGAAAAGAAAAACTCCGAACGGGCGGCAAATAGAAAGAGTCAAGTTGGATCTGGAGACCGTTCAGAACGAATCCGCACATATAACTTTCCACAAAACAGAATTACGGATCACCGCATAAACCTAACACTTTATAAGCTTGACCTTATTATGCAGGGAGACCTCGAAGAACTGGTTGAACCATTATACATCGCCGCGCGTGAGGAACAACTCAGCGCGCAGGATGAATAAGGACTACGCTACACTATTTGCGTTTTAGAGAAAGCTGCACATTATCCAAATACATTTTTCCAGAAAAATCACTTTCATCATTTACAATAATAATAGTCACATCTCGAATTTCATCATCGGGACCTAGTTTTTTATCGTCGCGCAAGTCTTTTAAGTCAAAAACAGCTCGAACATGATATAAGCCATCTGATCCTATTTTAGCAGCTTTCTTACCAGTAAACGTTACTTCTACATTTTTTGCAGCTTGAGCCCAATATCCTAATGATGGAGGAGCTAAAGCTAAAACAATAGATAGTTTGCCTTTAGTTACTCGCTTTGGTTCAAGATACAAATCAAATGTAAGATACCTAGACTTTTCACGATATATTATTGCATTTTGACATATCAAACGAGGCGCATCACCCCAAGCATCCTGTAACTTTGACTCTGAATATTCTGTGTACCAACTGAGGGCGGAGGAACCACGTATTTTTTCAATTGATAAGCGTGACTGAACTCCAGAACTTGCAAACCAATCCCAACCTTGGCGCGTACTATCTTCAAAATCAGAAGGTATTTCTGGATAGCCTTCTTCATCATGTTCAACTGGTTCTGGCTCAGCTCGTATAATTGGGCGATACGCTATTCCTTTAATACGCGCACGAGCGTATTCCCCACTAAGGCTTAGCGATTCGAGAGGCCATACGGCGGCTGTTCCAGGATCAAGGGAAGTTGGTTCTGAAATACCATTTTGATAGGGAAGAAACACTCCTGAGACTTCATTTTTATTTGTAAGGGACCAGTTACACCAACTTATCTTGTTACGGTTCATAAAACTAATCCAGGCATTTGCCTCATCGAAGAAAGGGCCACCATCTCCACTTGCACTACTCGTACCCCACTCGCTACAAAAAAGAGGAAGGCCTGCGTCGAAGGCAGTTTGAATCTTAGACCATACGTATTCATTTTCCTTGTGGGTACCTGAGTAGAAATGGAAGGCATACAGAGTATTGGTATCTAAAATAGGATTTTCAATACATAAATCTGGCCGCTGGCACCAGTTAGGATTTCCAACAATTATACAGTTTTCGTTTCCGCCTTTTCTGAGCATAGCAATAATCGGTTCGGCATATTCTTTTACCATAGCCCAGCCATCTTCATCGTTACTCACACCTGGAGCATTATCATTTGGTTCATTGCATAACTCATAGATAATCGACGGATTATTCGGAAACTCCGCAGCAATACCTTTAAAAAAATCCATAGCGCCTGCATATTCAGGGGCCGAAGGATTTCCTGGCGTTAAAACATGCCAATCCACGATAACATACATATCGTGCTTTATAGCTAGTTTAATACCTTCTACAACTCGATCACGTATCTCAGGGTTCACCGAGTACCCTCGTTCCGTTACATACATAGCAAGGCGGATAACGTTTGAACCCCAATCCTGCGAAAGCGTTCGAAAAGCGTTATCATTAAGAATCTGAGGATACCATTGAAGGCCATGGGTACTCATACCCCTAAGCTGAACAGGCTGCCCGTGTGAATCACAAAGCTGCCTACGGCCGTCACTACTTTTAACGCTTAACGCTCCCCCATCAGAAGGACGAACGGTAGAAAGGTTTTCAAAAAAAGCAGGCTCTCCCGTCTCCCCGAACAACGGTGAACATAAACCCAAACCAACAATAAATATACATAAAGTAAAAAATGCTGCAGGTATCCGTACAATTCGCTTCATTACATTCTCCTATTTGTTTCCTCAATCACTTTATAGAAGATCAGTGTATCACGGTGTGTTTTAATCTGCCACAAAAAAATAGCAACTATGGTACATTTCTTGGAAAACCTGATATTGTTCAAGTATGACGGTACAAGAAGCGTTGGCAAAAGCCCGAATAAAATTGCAAAACTCATCTCAGGCTGGCAAACCAGTTTCTTCAACACCTTCACTAGATGCCTCAATTATTTTATCTCACGTAAGTGGAATATCACGCACTCAACTCATGACACATCCAGAAAAAGATATCACTGTCTACGAAGATGCTTTTCTTTCTGCTATTGTTAAACGCTGTTCCGGATTACCGGTTGCCTATATTACCGGTGTAAAAGAATTTTGGGGAATTGATTTTATTGTTACACCTGCAGTACTCATCCCCAAACCAGACACCGAGATTCTTGTAGAACGAGCACTAGAAATACTTACTACTAAAACAGAATCTACAAAACCAACTCGCATACTCGATGCATGTACCGGTTCCGGTTGTGTCGTAATTTCCCTTGCCGTGTCATTTAAACAAATCGATTGCACCGCCTTCGATATTTCGACTGAAGCACTCAAAATCGCACGAACCAACGCTGAGCACATTTTAGGATCAAAAAACACAATTCGCTTTTTACATCACGATGTACGAAATGCATTCCCCAGGCCTCTAGGAGCAAGCTCTTCGAGCTATGACCTAATTGTATCAAATCCTCCCTACGTCCCCTCAGGCACCGCGCTAGAGCTTCTCTTAGACGGAAGAGGGGAACCATTACTTGCCTTGGACGGAGGATTAGATGGGCTTAAACTCATTAGGCCCCTTGCCGAGCATGCTAAAAAAGCACTTGCTAAAGGTGGCAAGCTTCTCATAGAAACAGGAGAATATAATGCGAAAGCTGCCGCAGCATATTTAAAGACTTTGGGGTTTACTGATATACTAGTACATACAGATCTTGCTGGTCAGGATCGGGTTGTGGAGGGAGTGTTTCAATGAATGATGCACTAAAACAATTTTTTGTTGATTATTCGTATTTCTCATCAGAAGACCAAGTTTTAATTAATAAAGCTTGGGAATTCATGTCAGAAAAGAAAAGAAATCTTTGCCGAACTTGTGGCGAAGATTTTATGGATCATCCATTACGTGTTGCTCGCACTCTTGCGGCCCTCAAACTTGATGCAGACAGTATCATTTGTGCTTTTTTACATGGATCGCTTGAAGAACTTGAACTCACTGCAGAAGAAATTACATCCCAATTTGGGGAAGGCGTGAGTAATCTTGTACAAGGAACCGCGCGTATATCCGGGCTTAACCTAAAAAACAAAACAGTTCAGCAGGCAGAAACTATACGAAAGATGTTCTTTGCGATGGTAGATGATATCCGCATAATTTTAATACGACTTGCAGACCGGTTAGACAAAATGAGAAGCCTCAAGAACTTTCCTCCTGAAATGCAAAAACATATTGCTCAAGAAACCATAGATATTTGGGCTCCTCTTGCCAACCGCCTCGGAATTTCTTTTATTAAAGATGAACTTGAAGATCTCAGTCTTAAATTTCTTAACCGTGAAGTTTTCGATCAAATAAAATCTCTTGTTTCCGCAAAAAAAGTAGAGAGATCTAGTTTTCTTAAACAAGCAGAGACTGAAATTGTCCGCGTCGCAAAAGAGGCAGGAATAGAGATTTCGGTTCATTCGCGCGCAAAACATTTTTGGTCAATATATCAAAAGATGAAAAAAAGGAGCAAGGGTGTAGACGAACTCTATGATCTTTTAGCTTTGCGCATTTTATGTAATTCGGTAACTGAATGTTACACCCTACTCGGATTAGTACATACGATTTGGAAGCCCCTTGACGGAAGATTCAAAGATTATATTGCTATGCCTAAATCAAACGGATATCAAAGTCTACACACTTCTGTTTTATGCTATGAAGGCAAGCAACTCGAAATTCAAATAAGAACCCATGAAATGCACAATATTGCAGAAAACGGTGTTGCAAGCCACTGGCTCTACAAAAAAGGAAGCTCGCGAAAGGTTGTTTCCGCTGAAACGCTTTCGGTTATTAACCAGTTGCGTGAGTTATCAAAAAACCCGTTTTCCGACGAAGATTTGCTTGCAAGAATAAAATCAGATATTTTAGGTGACTCAATATTTGTTTTTACGCCCAAAGGTGATATTAAAGAACTTCCCGCCGGTTCAACCCCAATTGATTTTGCCTATCATATTCACTCTGCAGTTGGTGAAAAAATTGTTGGAGCAAAAGCGGACGGCTCCATTATCCCCCTTTCATACTCCCTTAAAAACACTCAGGTTGTAGAAATCATGACTCATCCCCAAGCCCACCCAACTTGGAACCAATACAACAATGTACGAACGGCTAAAGCTCGCCAAAAAATTAGAGCATGGCTTCAGGCAAACACAACGTTCTCTGAAACAGAAAAGTTAGAAAAAACAGAGGCCAAACCTGGGCTGCGCCATGCACATCACAAGGGATCGGCTGAAACTAAACAGGAACAAAAACGTGAATTTGATACTGCAGTTCTCCGTATTAGGATTGGGGACTCAACTAATTTTATGATTAAATTCGCACAATGCTGCAGGCCCGTGCCTCCGGTTCCCATAACTGGCTATGTTTCGCGCGGACGGGGAATAATAATACATCGAAAGGACTGCACAAATCTTGCCCGAATTCCTGAAATAGAAAACAGGAATATCGGCGTTGAATGGGAAAACGATTCCTCAAAGGAAAAACCAAGTACAAAGAAAAAAAAGGGAGGAAGTTCTTCTTAACGAACTTCTAATATCTCGATAGCAAAGGGTTTTACCGCCGCTACAAGATCATCAGCCGAAATATTCGATACCTTTACAATACACATCTTTGTCTCTTCATCAGGGCCGTCAAAAACAACTAGGGTAATGATATTTCCTTTGTTTTCTGCAATTACTCGAGAAATCTGAAATAACTCCCCAGGTTTATCCGGCAAGTACATAGTAAGACGAACGCCTTCTTTACGAGCTCCGAAAAGATTAATAAACAATCGATAGAGATCTCCGTCAGAAACAATACCCACCATAGCGTCGCCGTGCATTACCGGAAGAGCACTAACATTATTGTCTACCATTATGCGCGCAGCTTCTTCTATAACTACGTTTTCATCAATAGTGATGACCTTTTTTTGCATAACTTTTTCAACAAGAAGTTTTGACAAGAGATAACTCATTTCATACATGTCTAAGCTTGTAGCAACAGATGGGCTTGCATTTACCAGATCACGCTCTGTAACAATACCAACAAGTCGATTTTTTTTGTCGAGTACTGGCAGTCTCCCAACATTTTCCTTTTTCATAAGAGAACGCGCTTCCTGAACAGACATCTCAGGGTGAATGTACAGGGGATCCTTAGTCATGACATACGAAACATTCATACAAAACCTCCACTTAACAAGTAGTTAACCACCAAGATACGCTTTCTTTACCGCATCATCTGCTAACAAAGATTTCCCAGTTCCAGACTGTATTATATGTCCGGTTTCCAATATATATGCGCGATCTGCAATACCTAAAGCTTTGAAAGCATTTTGTTCTACCAGTAAAATAGTAGTTCCTTCTGCATTAATCGTTTTAATAATATTGAATATTTCATCAACAAGAATAGGTGCTAACCCCATAGAAGGCTCATCAAGGAGAAGCAATTTGGGAGACGACATGAGAGCCCGACCTATGGCAAGCATTTGTTGCTCGCCACCAGAAAGAGTTCCCGATTCCTGTCGCATGCGCTCACGAAGCCGTGGAAACAGGGTGTACACCTTTTCCATATCGCGGGCTATACCAACGCGATCTTTTCTCGTATAAGCTCCCATTTCAAGATTTTCTCGCACAGTAAGGTTTGCAAAAACACGACGCCCCTCGGGAACTTGTATTAAGCCTGATTTTACAATTTCATCTGGTTGGAGACTCGTTATATCTGTATTTTCGAAAAAAACGGTTCCTGATGTTTTTTTTAGAATATTTGAAATAGCATGTAGGGTTGTTGTTTTACCCGCCCCATTAGATCCAATAAGGGTTATTATTTCTCCCTTTGCTACATCAAAAGAAATATCCCGAATAGCTTGTATCGCACCATAATGAACAACAAGATTCTTTACATTAAGCATAGGATACCGCCTCCTCTCCAAGATAAGCCTTAATAACTGCGGGATCTTTCTTTATATCTTCGGGCAAACCTTCTGCGATGGTTTTACCATAATCAAGAACCATTAGACGTTCGCAAATACCCATAACAAGTTTCATATCATGTTCAATAAGCAAAATCGTCAGTTTAAATTCTTTTCTAATAAAGCTAATCAATTGCATAAGCTCTTGGGTTTCCTGGGGATTCATTCCAGCAGCAGGTTCATCTAAAAGCAAGAGCTTAGGATTGGTAGAAAGAGCACGAACAATTTCGAGCTTTCGCTGCTCTCCATAGGGTAAGTTTTTAGCAAGATCATTTGCTTTTGATCCAATGCTGAAAAGCTCAAGGAGCTCGAGAGTTTTCTTGCGTTTTGCTTGTTCATCACGATAGTAGGCCTTTGTTCTAAACAAGGCAGAAAAAGGATTTATTTCACGCTGAGCGTGCATTGCTATAAGTACATTATCTTCAACAGTAAGATCATCGAACAATCGAATGTTTTGAAACGTGCGTGCAATACCAAGCATAGAAAGCTGGTGTGGTTTTTTCCGATGTACAAGATGGACACGGTTACGCGAGTCTGTAAAAAACAAACACCCTTCTGTGGGGGTGTAAATTCCCGACAACATATTAAACACAGTGGTTTTACCTGCGCCGTTAGGACCGATTAAACCAACGAGTTCTCCGCTTTTAAGGGTACAAGAAAAATTACTAACAGCACGCAATCCGCCAAATACAATTGAAATATCTTCAACCGAAAGTAATACATTTGAAAGCCGGCTAGCCTTGCATGGGCTTTTATTCTTTTTGCTCACGGGCACGCCTCCTCTTTTCCGTTAATCGTTTCCAAATACCCACAAAAGAAATTTCACGCATACCGAGCATTCCTTGCGGACGGAAAAGCATTACTAATATAAGAATAACCGGATATATAAGCAGACGATAGTCTTTAAGGAACCGTAGGAATTCCTGCAGGTAAGTTAAAACATAGGCAGAAAGCACAGAGCCGGTAATACTACCTAAACCTCCGAGCACTACAAATATTAGGTATTCAATGCTGCGGTTAAAAGATGATAAATCCGGTTTAACAAAACCAATAAAAGGTGCATATAAACCACCGGCAATTCCAGCAATAAATGCGGCTATAACAAAGCCGGTCATTTTATACTTAAACACATTAATACCGTTGGATTGAGCAGCCACCTCATCTTCCCGAACAGACAAAATTGCCCGCCCATAGGTTGATCTAAGAAAATTCTGTAAAAATACAACAACAAGAACAAGGGTGCCAATTATTGCTACCCAGGCATAATCAGCTCGAGCAGCTAAAGTTGTAGTAAAAACCTTACCATTTGCTCCGCCGGTAAACCCTTTAAGGTTTACAAACAAGACCCGCAATATCTCTCCAAAACCCAAGGTTACAATTGCAAGGTAATCGCCAGAAAGTTTAAGGGTGGGAAATCCAATTAAGAAACCTGCTCCCGCAGCAAAAAAACCTGCTAGAAACACAGATAGAATGAGCGGAATTCCTACAGTTTGTGTAAGCCATATACACACATAGGCGCCAATCGCCATAAAACCTGCCTGTCCTAAAGACAGTTGCCCGGTCATGCCACAAATAACATTAACACTAATTGCCATAATGGCATTTATTCCCGCTAGGGTTATAATTTGTGCGGTATAGGCATCTATTACATTAAAGGTAATAAGCACTGCCGGTATAAAAATAACCGAGAGAGCTATAACAGACAATAACAATGTGTTTGAACGACTTCTCTGCGGTATCATACTTTTATCCGTGTTTTTTGGCCCATTATACCGGTTGGTTTTACCAGTAGAATTATAATAAGAATGGAAAATGAAATTGCATCGGAATACTGCGACGAAAGGAATCCTTTTGTCATTGTCTCAGCGATAGCAAGAATATACCCGCCAAGCATTGCTCCGGGTACCGACCCAATACCGCCGAGAACTGCGGCAACAAATGCCTTAAGCCCTGGCATAGCACCCATGGTCGGTTCAATTTGGGGATACGCTGTTGCATACAATATTCCACCCGCTGCGGCCAATACAGATCCAAGAGCGAAGGTAAAGGCAACTATACGATTAGCAGAAATCCCCATGAGGCTTGCTGCGTGCATATCAAAGGAAACTGCCCGCATAGCCTTCCCTGTTTTAGTCCAGGTAATTATGTAATTAAGAACAAGCATAAGAACAACTGACGTTGTAATTACAATAATCTGAATGTTTGAAATCATAACTTGGCCGAAGGGAACCATTACAGTTTCCATAGTAGGAAATTGTCTCGGGTTTGGCCCGGCAAAAGGAAGTACACGAACGCCATTTTGCAAGATAAGCGAAACGGCAATAGCAGTAATGAGTGAATTAAGCCGCGGCGCAGAGCGTAGCGGCTTATAGGCAAAACGTTCAATAGTAATTCCTGTTATGGCACATACGATCATGGATGATACAAAAGCTAACACAAGGCCAAGTGGCGTTGCGCCAACAGCGGTCAGAGTGTAAAATGCTGTATACGCACCAACCATTAGGATGTCTCCATGGGCGAAATTGATCAATTTAACAATTCCATACACCATGGTGTATCCAAGCGCTATAAGCGCGTAAATACTCCCGAGGGATAATCCATTAATAAGTTGCTGTATAAAAATAGTCACAAATTACAACCTCCCAAGTAACTCAAAATCGATCCGCACCACAACAGGTATTCACTTATGGATTAACAGTAGCTTTAAATACTGGAGTAAGAACACCATCTTTTTCAACGATTTCGAGCATTACCGCAGATTTTGTTGGGTTACGCTTTGCATCAAAGGCGAGATTTCCAGTAACATAGGCTCCTGTAGTTTTTGCAAGTGCATCACGAATCTTAGCAACATCGGTTGATTTAGAAGCAACAATAGCATCTTTAATAACATACATTGCATCATATCCAAGGGCGGCAAAGGCAGTCGGTGTTGAATTAAACGTATCCTTATACTTGGAGACGAATTCGATTACTTTGGAATCGGTAGAGTCAGCAGCATAATGATCGGAATAAAATCCGTTAAGAACTTCCTTACCAGCATTCTCGGTAATTCCACCCCATCCGTCAGCACCAATTATTGGAACATTAATTCCCTGAGCGCGAAGCTGCTTAGCAATGAGAGCAACAGTACTATAGTAATCTGGAAGATATATAACATCAGGATTTGCATTTTTAATCTTTGTAAGCTGTGCGTTAAAATCTTTATCACCAGTGTTATAAGATTCTTCTGCAACAAGATTTCCACCAGCACCTACAAAGCCTTTTTTAAAGTTTTCATACAAACCAACGGAATAATCGTTTCCCACATCATAGAGTACGGCAGCTTTTTTCTTACCAAGATTTTCTGCGGCAAACTTTGCGCCAACAGTTCCCTGGAAAGGATCAATAAAGCAAACACGGAAAATATAATCACCAGCATCAGTAATACTTTCCATTGTTGCAGCAGGAGCAACAACAATAACGTTTTGGCTTTGTGCAAGTGAAGTTATAGCCTGAGTACAGCCTGAGGTTAAAGAACCAATAATCATTTTGACATTGTCTTTTGCTGTAAGCTTTTTATACGCATTAACGGATTTTTCAGGATTTCCTTCATCGTCTTCTGCAATGAGTTCAATCATTTTCCCGTTAACACCACCAGCGGCATTAATTTCCTCTACTGCGATCGCTACGCCATTTTTAGCTTCTACACCATATACAGCAACAGGTCCAGAAAGGGGGTAAATACCTCCGATCTTGATTGTATTTGTATCAGCTTTAGAGCACGCAGTAAAACTAAGTACCATGAGGGCTGCAACAACAACCGAAAACACAGTCATTACTTTCTTCTTCATAAGAACTCCTTCTATAAACATATAAAATATAACTCATAATATGGCATAGGATGGCAATTGTCCAGATATGCCAATAAAAAAACCGCCCAAGAGGACGGTTTTCTTAAATAACACGCTTTTTTATGAAACTAAGCGGTTTTAGCAACTTTGGCATTTTTTAGTTTTGCCTTACAGGTTTTACAAATTGTGACTTTTTCGCCATCAACTTCCTGTTCGTATAAAACTTTTACGCTTTCACGCTTGCATACCGGACAAACGCCGCGTCCGCGGTTTGGAGTTTCTCGAATACCTTTCCCACGATGTGCTTTTGACATAGTTTATTCCTCTGTTTTGTCGGATGCCTTTTCTGTTGGCGTTTCGGATTCTACCGGTTTTTTTACGGCAGCCTTCTTTTCAACGTCAGCTTTCTTTGCAGCCGGTTTTTTTGCAGCCGGTTTTTTTGGAGCGGCCACTTTTTCAGCTACATCTTTCTTTTCTACAGCAGCTTTTTTAGCAGCAGGCTTTTTAGGAGTTGTAGCTTTATCAGCTTCGTCCTTTTTTGCTGGAGCATCTTTTTCAGATGATTCTTTCTTTGCTGGTGCTGCTTTTTTAGTAGAGCGCATCTTCTTTTCAGAAGTGGATTTCTTTTCCTCAGCGGCTTTTGCTGGAGCTTTTTTTGCTTTCTTTTCGGGCTTATCACCGGAATCCTCGAGCTTATAATCAACAAGTTCAAGAATAGCTACTTCTGCCGCATCACCTTCTCGGAAACCAAGTTTAAGAACACGGGTGTACCCACCTGCGCGCTCTTTCATACGTGGTCCAATTTCGGTAAAAAGCTTGGCAAGAACTGCCTTATCCATCACAAATTTAGCCACATGGCGCCGATTATGCACGCTATCAACTTTGCTCCGGGTAATAAGCTTTTCTGCGGTTCTTCTTACTTCAAGTGCTTTAGCTTTTGTTGTAGTAACACGCTCATACTTGAAAAGAGAGGTAACCATATTGCGATGCATAGCACGACGATGCGATGCTGTTCGCGAAAGCGGATTAAAGCCGTTTTTATGCTTCATCTGTTTCTTCCTTCTGCTTAGGCAACTTGATTGAGTTCTTCAGATGACTATAGTCTGTCATTCCAAGGCTGAGGTTCCATTCAAGCAGTTTCTCTCTGATTTCTTGGAGACTCTTTTTACCAAAGTTTCTTGTTTTGGCAATATCATCCTCGGTTTTCTTTGTTAACTCACCTATTGTCCGTATATTTGCGTTTTTTAGACAGTTAGACGATCGGACGGAAAGTTCAAGTTCTTCCACCGGCGTGCTCAACAACTGGTGAACACGTTCGTCTTCTTCGTCAAACTCTTCATTTTTAGCCACTTCATCTTCGTCAAAATTGACAAAGGTGGTAAAATGATCTTTCGCTATCTTTGCCGCTTCGGCAAGAGCGTCCTCAGAGGCAATTGTTCCATCAGTCCAGATTTGCAGTATAAGTTTATCGTAGTCACCGCGCTGCCCCACTCGGCAAGGTTCTATATCATAGGTAACCTTAATAACCGGCGAGTAAATAGCATCCAGCGGTATAGTTCCCACAACTTCTATGTACTGTTCGTTTACTTCTGCGGGAACATACCCACGTCCATAGTCGACCTGGACTTCGAATTCAACATGTCCACCTTCCATCTGTGTAAAGATGTGAGTAGGCTCACTTCGTATCTCAAGCTGAGTATCTCGAGCGAACATGTCGCTTGTTACTGTTACAGCCCCTTTAAATTCAAAGAGGAATGTATCTTGTTCTATAGTCTCTGGAAGACGCAAACGAATCTGTTTTAGACTGTTCAGTACTTCCAAAGTATCTTCAACAACATTTGGTATTGTTTCGAACTCGCTAGAAATCGTATGAGGAACGCCTTCCGCATCGTAAGAAGTAATCTTAACTGCGGATATAGCGTACCCTTGTATTGACGATAATAATACTCGTCGCAGGGTGTTTCCAACGGTAGTTCCAAAACCGGTTTCGAAAGGATATGCCACGAACTTTCCGTATCCAGGATTTGATTCGTCCTGTTCGAAAGTTAATCCTTTCGGTTTTTTGAATCCTTTTAGCAGATTTTTTCGGGCCATTCGAACTCCTCTTATTTAGAATAGAGCTCAACCACGAGCTGTTCTTTGATGTCGGCAACGTCGGTTACGTCTGCGCGCTCTGGTATGGAAGTAAAGGTACCCTTAAGAGCATCAGCATCAACAGAAATCCAAGGATATGTTCCGGACTTTGAAAGTTCCTTCATAGCATCCTTGATTATATTGATTTTCTTACTGTTTTCCTTAACTTCAATAACGTCGCCTGCCTTTACCAGATAGCTGGGTATGTTAACGTGTTTGTCGTTTACCAAAATGTGTCCGTGCTGTACAAGCTGACGAGCCTGATTTCGGTTAACAGCAAAGTGCATTCGATATACGACATTATCAAGTCTACGTTCAAGCAGGGCAATAAGGTTTTCGCCGGTAACACCCGACATACGCAGTGCGCGGTCAAAGAATAGACGGAATTGTTTTTCGAGCATTCCATACATTCTTTTAAGCCTTTGTTTTTCTCTCAACTGAACACCATAGTCGGAACGTTTACCCGTTCTCGCCTTAGGGTCCTTGCCAGGCATAGGCCGTTTGCGGTTTATAGGACATTTATCCGACTTACATCGGTCGCCCTTAAGAAATAATTTTTTCTGCTCCGCACGACAAAGCCTGCAAAGGGGTCCTGTATATCTAGCCATATCTCTCTCCTTTGTCAGATGCGCCGAGTCTTGCGTGGACGGCAGCCATTATGGGGGATAGGAGTTACATCGCTGATTGAACGTACTTTCAATCCGAGCACGCCCAAAGAACGGACGGCAGATTCGCGGCCAACTCCAGGCCCTTTTACATAGACATGCACTTCACGAAGGCCGTAAGTAAGGGCCTTCTGAACTGCAGTTTCAGCAACAGTCTGCGCCGCGAACGGCGTAGATTTCTTTGCTCCATTAAATCCGAGTCCACCGGAAGATGCCCATGAAAGAGCATTTCCATTAAGGTCGGTAATCGTTACGATAGTGTTATTAAATGTAGCCTGAATGTATACATTACCTTCGTAAACGCTTTTCTTTTCTTTACGTTTCTTTACGGTTGCCACGTTAGTAGTTCCTCCAACCTTATCTTACTTCTTCTTGCCAGCGACGGTCTTTTTCTTACCTTTTCGCGTGCGAGAATTGGTGCGTGTTTGTTGTCCACGTACAGGAAGGCCCTTTCTGTGCCGGAGGCCCCGGTAACAGCCAATATCCATAAGGCGTTTGATGTTCAAACCAACTTCGGTTCTCAAACGTCCTTCTACCTTATAATCAGATTCTAACAAAGCGCGTATATCACCAAGTTCTTCCTGACTAAGATCGTTAATCATTCGATTCGGATCAATCTTTGTTTTTGTACAGATAGCGTCCGCGGTAGAGCGACCGATACCATAAATGTAAGTCAATGCTATATTGACATGCTTGTTGGGGAGGTCGACTCCCACAATTCGAGCCATTCTATTCCTCCATCAGCCCTGACGCTGCTTGTGCTTAGGATTTGTGCAAATAATACGTACGACACCGTGCCTACGAATAATCTTGCATTTATCACATATGGGCTTAACGCTCGTTCTTACCTTCATTCTAAACCCCCTTGGGAAAGTTGTAATGATACACACTTTCCCTAACTCTTTCTACAGGTTCCTCGACCTGATCTTTCCCTTTTTCACCAATCCTTCATGATGGTGCATCTTGAGTTGCGCTTCTATCTGACTCATAGTGTCCAAATCTACACCAACAAGAATCAGCAAGGAAGTTCCGCCCATCAACATTGAAATTGATTGCGGGAACCCAAAAAGATTCTGAATAATCGTGGGCAATACGGCGATTGCCGCAAGATACAACGAACCGGGAAGAATCAGACGATTCAAAATTCGCTGCATGTATTCTTCTGTCTTATCCGTTCTGATACCAGGAATCGAGCCGCCGTTTTCCCGTATCTGCTTTGCTATTTCCGTGGGGTTCAGTGTTACCTGTGTATAGAAATATGCAAAGAAAACAATTAAAAGAATATAAAATATATTGTACCAAATACCATGCGGCCGTAAAAAGGTCGCTATGTTATTAAGCCATTTAACATTCGGGCCGATGCTACTTGCAATCTGCAAGGGGAATGTAAGAAACGAAGAAGCAAAAATAACAGGAATAACTCCAGAGGGGTTAATCTTGAACGGAATATATGTATTCTGTCCACCGTACATTTTTCTTCCTACGACCCTTTTTGCGTAATGGACCGGGATCTTTCGCTGTCCTTGCTGTTCATACACAACAAGGCCTACTATAGCGACAAACATAATTAAAGCGATGATAACGAATACTGGGTTAAGATCACCAGACTGTACCATCCGCACTAATTCCCAAGTAGCACCAGGAAGGCGCGCCACAATACCGGCAAAAATAAGCATTGAAATACCATTTCCGATACCGCGGTTCGTTATTTGTTCACCAAGCCAAACGGTAACCATAGTTCCCGTAGTCACGGTAAGCATCGCTATAAGCGTATATGCAAAACGATCGATAACAATCGCTCCGGGAATGCCCGCTGCATACACAGTTACTGCGTACGACTGTATAAGTGCAACACCAATGGTAGCAATACGTGTCCAAGATTGGATTTTCTTACGGCCACCGTCTTCTTCGGCAACTTTTTTCAAACTCGGGAAAATGATAAGCGCAAGTTGCATCAATATCTGGGTAGATATATAGGGCATAACACCAAGCATAAACACCGAAAAGTTTGAGAAGGCGCCACCGGCGAAAAAGTCCATATAATCAACGAAAGCATTCCCCTGCACCTGAGATTTAAAGAAATCAGTAAGCGCTTTAGCATCAATGCCAGGAATGGTTAATACCGAGCCAAGGCGAAAAACTGCGAGAACCCCAACCGTAAACAGTATGCGTTCACGCAGGTCTTTAATTCTGAACATATTTGTAAAAGCATTATTTGCCATGTTTCTTCGCCTGCTCCCAGTTACTCAGCGGCCAGAACTACAGTTCCACCGGCTTTTTCGATTTTCTCCTTCGCAGAGGCAGAAACCTTATCTACGTTGACAGTGAGTTTTCTTGTAAAATCACCGTCTCCAAGAACTTTTACTAAAGCAGAAGCCTTTTTAAGAAGCCCTTTGAGTATCAAGGATTGCTTATTAACAGTTTCTCCATCTTTATATCGTAGTTCAATCTGAGAAAGATTAAAAACTTCATAGTCTTTGCGAAAGAAATAGTTAGAAAACCCACGCTTGGCTATTCGTCGGTACAAGGGCATTTGCCCACCTTCAAATCCAACATAAGATTTTCCGCCGGAACGTGAATGTTGTCCCTTATGACCCCGACCCGCGGTAGTACCGCGCCCGGAGGAAGAACCACGTCCAATAATACGCTTTTTCTTTGTAGCTCCTTCTGGAGCGTGTAAATCAAAATCGGACATTAGCTGATCTCCTTGACTTCAACAAGGTGGGCCACAGCAGCAACCATTCCGAGAATTGGAGCGGTAGCTTCATGCTCAACTGTTGAATTAATCTTTTTAAGACCCATGGAGCGGACTGTGGCAGTAACCTTTGGCTTTTGACCAATAGTACTTCGAATAAGTTTTACGCTAATTTTTTTTGCCATGTCTAACCCCATAAGTCCTTCAGGGCTTTTCCCCTGTTTTTAGCAATACTCCGCGCGTCCATAAGACCTTTGATTGCTTCGAATGTTGCGCGCACAACATTAATTTGACTGCTTGATCCAAGGGATTTAGACAGTACATCTGTTGCACCTGCTACTTCAAGAACCGCGCGAACCGGCCCTCCGGCTATAATCCCGGTACCAGAACACGCCGGCTTCAAAAGCACAACAGAGCTTTTAAACTCGGCCTGGATCTCATGCGGAATAGTTCCGTTTTTTATTGGAACGACTATCATGTTCTTCTTTGCCTTATCGATGCTCTTGCGGATCGCTTCCGCAACATCATTGGCTTTTCCGAACCCATAGCCGACCTTGCCCTTCTGGTCACCAACAACTGTAAGTGCAGAGAAGGAAAAACGTCGCCCGCCCTTAACAACTTTCGCTGTTCGGTTGAGTTTGACTAGCTTTTCAACAAACTCTTTGGGCTCCCGTTCTCTATTATAATTATTACGATGTTGCATAACCTCTCCTAGAAATCAATCCCGGTACTACGGGCGGCGTCGGCAATAGCCTTTAACACGCCATGGTAAAGATAACCGTTGCGGTCGAACACTACGGTAGAAACCTTCTTTTCTTTGAGACGACGTCCAATTTCCTCGCCAATTTTCTTGCCAGTTTCAGTACTCGGCCTAAGCGAGGCAAAATCTTTTTCTAACGTCGATACAGTTGCAATTGTCTTACCAGCATCGTCATCAATTACCTGTACCGAAAGATTACAATTACTTCGACTTACGGTCATTCGAGGGCGTTCAGCCGTACCGGAGACACGTTTACGGATATGAATCTTTCTTTTTAATCTCTTCCGATCTTTGTCGTTAAGCTTCTTTATCATATCACTACACCTTTATTTTACGCCGGACTTTCCGACTTTCCGTTTAATAACTTCGGTTTCGTAGCGAATCCCCTTGCCTTTATAGGGCTCGGGTCCACGAAGCTTGCGCACCTGTGCGGCGAACTCGCCCACCTGGTCCTTACGGATACCGGAAATAACGACCCTGCCTTGAGCTTCGGTCGTAACAGTAATGCCTTCCGGAATCGATGCGACATAGTCGTTAGAATAGCCAAGATTCATTACAAGTAACTTATCCTGAACTTCCGCGCGATAACCGACACCATTTATAACCAGAGTCTTTTTATACCCATTAGTTACGCCCTGCACCATGTTATTTAACAGGTTGCGGTATAAACCGTGACAAGAGCGAGCCTTTTTAGTGTCGGCCTTTCGGTTAACAACTACAGCATCGCCTTTTACCACAATTTCAACAACAGGATCATATTCTTGACTTAGCTTGCCTTTTGGGCCCTCTACTTCAAAGTTATCCTGGTTTACCTTAACCTTAACTCCCGCTGGAATAGCAACAGGAAGTTTTCCAACTCTAGACATAACTTCCTCCTATTACCAGACGGTACAGATAATCTCACCACCGACTTGCTTTTCAAGAGCTTTTTTGCCGGTAGTTACGCCTATCGAAGTCGAGACAATAAGGGTTCCGTATCCGTTAAAAACACGGGGGAGATCCTTATAACCAGCATACCGTCGGCGTCCTGGTGTGGAAACCTTTTGGATTCCATGGATAACCGATGTATTACTATCATCATACTTTAAAAACACGCGGATACAGTTGCTTCCGTCCTGATTGACCTTCTTAAAATTCTTGATAAAACCTTCGGTTTTAAGAATCTTAACAATTTCAAGCTTAAGTTTGGAGGCGGGAATGTCCACTTTTTCATGGCGGGCCATTGCCGCATTCCGGACCTTGGTTAGCATATCTGCTACGGGATCTGAAACGCTCATATATTGTCCTCCCCTACTACCAGCTCGACTTGGTGACGCCTGGTATCAGACCTTCACTAGCCAACTTCCGAAAACAAATACGACACATCTCGTATTTACGGAGATATCCTCGAGCTCTACCACAAACCCTGCACCGATTATATTTCCTAGTGGAATATTTTGGAGTACGGTTTGCCTTATTAATCATTGCTGTTGTAGCCATGAACTCCTCACTTACTTTCTGAAGGGCATGCCAAACTTAGCAAGAAGCGCTTTCGCTTCAGCATCTGTTTTGGCAGTAGTTACCACATTGATATTCAACCCGCAAACTCGTTCGATTTTATCGAAGTCAATTTCAGGGAAGATTATCTGTTCTGTGATACCCATTGAATAGTTTCCGTTACCATCGAATCCGTTAGGATTGATTCCTCGGAAATCCTTTACGCGCGGTAATGCTACGTTAACAAATCTGTCGAAAAACTCGTACATCATTGCCCCCCGTAGCGTTACCATCGCGCCCACTTCATTGCCCTCACGAAGCTTAAAGTTCGCGATACTCTTTTTTGCCTTTGTTTTAACAGCCTTCTGACCGGTAATTAAACCGAGATCTAGCGCTGCAGCATCAAGAAGTTTCTTGTTTGTGAGAGCTTCACCAACGCCCATGCTTACCACAATCTTACTGATACGCGGTACTTGCATGACCGATTTATATCCGAGTTCTTTAAAAAGCTCGGGGGCGAATTTTTCTTTATAGACTTTCTTAAGCCGAGGTATATTCTTACTCATTACAGACCTTCCCCACACTTACGACAGACACGAATTTTCTTTCCGCCGTCAATTTTATATCCAATTCTTGTCGGTCCACATTTCTTACAAACAATCATTACATTGGAAATATGAAGAGCAGCTTCAATTTCAACGATTCCGCCTCGATCTTGCTGGCTTTTTTTTCTCATGGCCTTTTTGACAAGATTTACACCGGCTACGATGACTCGATCCTTATCCCGGACCACACGAACAACAGGGCCGCGCTTTCCTTTGTCCTTTCCGGCGATTAATTCAACCGTGTCGTCCTTCCGGATCTTGAATTTTTTATCCATTACTCAATCTCCTTACAGAACTTCCGGAGCCAGAGATACGATCTTCATGTAATCCATGTCACGAAGTTCGCGGGCCACAGGTCCGAAAATGCGCTTGCCCTTCGGGTTTTTATTTGCATCAATGATCACGCAAGCGTTATCATCGAAACGAATATATGTTCCGTCCGGACGTCGATATTCTTTGGAAATACGGACTACGACCGCCCTCTCCACAGAACCCTTTTTAATTGTAGATGTTGGAAGTGCATCCTTAACGGCTACAACTATAACATCACCGATACTGGCATACCGACGGTGTGAACCACCGGGCACCTTTATACACTCAACGAGTTTAGCACCCGAGTTATCGGCAACATTCAATCTTGATTGCATTTGAACCATATTCTGAACCTCGCTTATTTTGCTCGGGTTACGATATTCACGAGACGCCAGGTTTTTTGTTTACTGACGGGACGTGCTTCTTCAATACGAACGGTATCACCGGCTCCGGCTTCGTTCTTTTCGTCGTGTGCTTTGTATTTCTTACTCCGGGAAACGTACTTTTTATACAAAGGATGTAGTTTTTTGGTAGTAACTTTAACGACAATGGTTTTATCCATTTTATCACTAGTTACAACACCTACAAACTCTCGGCTCCCGGTTTTTTTCTGCAAAACTTGTTCTTCCACAGGCCTCGCTCCTACTTGGTTGCTTGTTCGGCAAGCTCGTGCTGCCGAATAAGCGTATTCATAACTGCGATTTCGCGGCGCATACTGCGCTTTTTCAACGGATTATCAACATGACCAATAACCAGCTGAAATCTGAAATCCATGTACTTTCTCGTAAGCTCTTCTCGTTTTGAAACAAGTTCGGCGAACGACAAGTTTTTCAAACCCTTATTCTTCATCCTTCGACTCCCTTATTCCACAACATTACGTTCGGCGAACTTCGTTTTAAATGGAAGTTTGCTTCCTGCAAGCAGCATCGCTTCGGACGCAAGATCACGTTCAATACCACTCATTTCAAAAATAATGGTTCCTGGTTTAACTACAGCACACCAATGATCGGGTGCTCCCTTTCCTTTTCCCATCCGAGTTTCAGCCGGCTTTTTAGAATAAGGCTTGTCTGGAAACACGCGAACCCAAAGTTTTCCGCCGCGCTTAACACGACGATTTAGGGCAACACGGGCAGCTTCAAGTTGACGAGCCGTTAGTAAAAAAGGTTCAAGCGACACGAGAGCAAAATCACCAAAATCAATGATATTACCTCTTGTAGCGTTTCCTTTAATCCTTCCGCGCTGGACCTTTCTGTGTTTTACTCTCTTAGGGCTAAGAGCCATATCTTAACTCCTTCCAGCAGGTGCTGAACGATTGGAACGATCTGCACGATCTGGTCGGTCTGGTCGGTCTCCCCGATCTCGCCGCTGTCTCTTGAGGAGCGCACCTGCATCCTCTTTTTGCTCATGACCATACATCATTCCATTATACACCCAAACTTTCACACCAATAAGTCCATATGTAGTGTGTGCTTCGGTGAATCCATAATCAATATCCGCACGAAGGGTATGCAACGGTACTCGACCGTCTTTATATTCTTCAGTACGGGACATTTCTGCACCACCAAGTCGTCCAGAAACCCTGACCTTTACACCCTGAGCGCCAGCCTTCATTGCAGAAGAACAGGCCATTTTAAGGGCTCTACGGAACGACCCGCGACTAATAAGTTGCCGGGCTACGTTCTGAGAAACAAGCGACGCATTTGTTTCAGCACGCTTTATTTCTTTGATCTTGATTTGAACTTTCTTAGAAAGGCTTTTTTGAATGATCGTACCAATTTGTTCGATATTCGCGCCTTTAACACCGATGATTACGCCTGGACGAGCAGTGTGGATAACAATAGTAATACGTTGCGGATGACGAACAATTTCGACTTCCGCGATGTCTGCATTTTTACACTCAGGTAGCGTCTTTATCATCTTGCGAATCTTGAGATCTTCATGAAGAAGATCGGCGTACTCGCGGGGATCCGCATACCAGCGAGAAGACCAAGTCTTGTTGATTCCCAATCGGAGTCCGATTGGATTTACTTTCTGTCCCACGTTACTCCCCTGCCTTTTCGTCTACGACTACGGTGATATGGCACATGCGCTTAAGAAGCATGTCTGCCCGACCACGACCACGACACCACAATCTCTTAAGGCGTGGGCCTTCGTCTATTCGTATTTCCTTGACAAAAAGAACGTCTTCATCAAGCTTCTTATTCAGATCTAAGGCATTCGATGCCGCCGACTTCATGGTTTTCTTTAAAAGACGAGCACCTTTCTGGGGCATGTTCTCAAGAATAGCCATTGCATCGGAATACGACTTCCGTTTCACTACATTCGCTACATACCGTACTTTGGTAGGCGATGCAATGAGGAATTTCGAAGTGGCTATATATCCGCTTTTTTCAGCCATCATATCCACCTATCTCTTACCTGTTTTCTTGTCTGAACCTGCATGACCGCGGAAAATCCGGGTAGGAGCAAATTCGCCAAGTTTGTGGCCAACGAGGTTTTCAGTGATATACACTGGAATCCAAGCTTTTCCATTATAAACAGATATGGTATTACCTACCATTTCAGGGATGATAGTCGAGCAACGAGAAAATGACTTAATCATTTTCCGGTCAGTCGCCTTATTCATTTCTATTACTTTCTTATACAGGCTCTTTTCTATAAAAGGGCCCTTCTTAACAGATCTTGACACGGTTTCCCCCTGTTACTTGCGTCTCGAAACAACAAAGTTGCTCGAAACCTTTCGTTTCTTCCGGGTCTTGTAGCCTTTACAAGGCTGTCCCCAGGGAGTAACCGGGTTACGTCCCTTACCTTTGCCTTCACCACCACCGAGCGGATGATCAACCGGGTTCATACCCATAGCGCGAACCGAAGGTCGAATGCCCCTCCATCGTGAACGGCCCGCCTTACCAAGACAGGTATTCATGTGATCTCCGTTTCCAACTTCACCGATGGTTGCATAGCAACGCTTGTGCACCATCCGAACTTCCCCTGAAGGAAGCTTAAGAGAAACGTAGTCACCTTCTTTCGATGAAACGAGCGCTCCTGCTCCAGCAGAACGAGCCATTTGCCCGCCCTTACCGATTGTGAGCTCAATATTGTGAACAGTAAATCCAACGGGTATGGAATTAAGAGGCAAAGCATTCGCTACAGTGAGCGAAGCGGTTTCACCACTCATTACTTTTTGACCAACAGTCAAACCCTTCGGTGCTATAATGTATCGCTTGTCACCGTCTGCATAAAACACGAGCGCGATGTTTGCGCTTCTGTTCGGATCATATTCAATGGTATTAACCGTACCAGGAATTCCGAACTTGTTGCGCTTAAAATCAATATCGCGATACCGCTGCTTGTGACCGCCGCCTTGATAGCGAACCGAAGTTCTACCAGCGGAGTCTCTACCACCTCGAGATTTCTTACCGCTTGTAAGCCGTTTCTCCGGCTTGCTTGCTGTAAGGTCATCCCTTAGCAGGTCGATGCGTCCTCTGGTTCCCGCGGTAACAGGTTTGTATACTTTAAGAGCCATTTGGTTTCCCCTTCTTTAACGCGGAATCGAAGGCGTTAAACGCCTTCGAACACCTTAATAGTCTCGCCGGGTGCAAGCCGTACAATGGCTTTCTTCCAGCTGGAAGTTAAACCGGCACGTCCACGTACCCGCTTCATCTTTCCACTTACATTCATAACGGTACAATCAAGAACCTTTACTTTAAAAAGGCGACGTACCGCTTCCTTAATCTCGATTTTACTCGCTGCAGGATCTACACGAAAAACGTACTTTCCCTGTTCGCGAAGCTCATTCGACTTTTCCGACAAAACCGGCGAAATGATGATGCTTTCGTAATTCATCACTCAGCCTCCTCTTTCTTGCCGTAGAATTCGGCCAAGTTTTTCGCAGCAGACTCAAGCATTAACACTTTCCGTCCATAATACAGGTCATGCGCACGCAGCCGGTTATAGGAAAGAAAAGAAAGGGTTGGAATATTTCGTCCAGCCTGCTTAATTTTTGGGTCATCGTCCTTAAGAACAATAACTGTCCGTTCATTCTGAGCAAGAACGCTCAAAATCTTTGCGAGTTCACTCGTCTTGCCGCTTTCAACGGTAAAATCTTCTATTATTGTAAGACGGTCATCCTGCGCCTTGAGGCTAAGGATTGTCTTCATTGCCAGTCGCTTTACTTTCTTTGGCATAGAATAACTATAATCACGCGGCCGAGGACCAAACGTAACACCACCACCGACAAGAATTGGAGACTTCTTATCACCGCGGCGTGCACGGCCAGTACCTTTTTGCTTATACGGTTTTGCGTTAGAACCACGCACTTCTGCGCGGGTCTTAGTACAAGCTGTTCCGACGCGCAGATTCGCTAATTCATTGTTGATGGCGTAGTAGATCACGTCCTCATTGACCGGAAGGCCAAATACGTTATCATCGAGATTTATCGTCCTCAGTTCTTTGCCATCGACCGAATAGACTTTCTTTTCCATCGTCTTCTCCTGTCGTTAGAATTGTTTTTTTACTGCGGACTTAATGATAAGCGTAGCGTCCCTGTGACCGGGAACTGCTCCACGAACCATTACAACCATCAACTCAGGATCGATTTTTTGGATCTTGAGATTCTGTACAGTCACGCGCTCACTGCCCATGTGCCCAGCCATCTTTCTGTTTTTGAAACATCGCCCGGGGTTAGTATTCTGCCCAGTACCACCGGCTTCGCGGTGAAACTTTGAACCATGCGAAGCACGTCCTCCATGGAAACCCCAGCGCTTTACAACGCCCTGAAATCCCCTACCCTTGGAAGTAGCAGTTACATCCACATAACGGATGTTTTCAAATACTTCCAAACCAAGTTGGTCCCCTACAGCTACTTCGCGTTTAAAATTGCGAAATTCCTTGAGGTGGCGTTTCGGAGAAACACCTTCGGGGAACTGTCCAGCATAGGGCTTAGTAGTTCGCTCAACCTTGACATCATCAAGACCGAGAACTACGGCATTATAGCCGTTCTTTTCCTCGTTTTTTAGCGATACAACTGTATTTGGTTCGACGCGGATCACGGTTACTGGGATCAGATCACCGCTTTCGTCAAAAACCTGAGTCATACCGACTTTTCTTGCTATCAGACCTATCATTCTGATTACACTCCTTAGGTACGTCATCCCCTGATCCGGGGGACCGTCTACCCTTTATGCTACTGCTTTATCTCGACGTCCACACCGGCAGGAAGTTCAAGTTTCATAAGTGAATCCATAACTTCAGCAGAGGGCTCGATAATATCAATCAAACGCTTGTGCGTTCGCATTTCAAACTGTTCACGTGACGTCTTATTAACGTGTGGCGAACGCAGAACAGTGACCTTGTTAATGCGAGTAGGAAGCGGGATTGGACCCGAAACCTTGGCTCCGGCTTTTTGAACCGTATCCACAATCGCTTTGGAACTCTGGTCTATTAGTTCTACATCGAATCCACGGAGTTTAACGCGGATTTTTTCCTTAGTCATTTTTCCTCCAGCCAGAGAAGCGAAACCCGCTTACGCGGGCTTGCTACACTCTGTGCATTCTTACTCAACGATCTCAGTTACCTGACCTGAGGCAACTGTGCGTCCACCTTCGCGAACAGCAAGCTTAAGTCCTTTTTCCATAGCAATCGGGTTGATGAGTTCACCAAGAATCTTAGTGTTGTCACCAGGCTTAACCATATCTACTCCTTCAGGGAGGGTAATGGTTCCCGTGATATCGGTAGTTCGGAAATAGAACTGAGGACGATATCCGGAGAAGAACGGACTGTGACGTCCACCCTCTTCCTTGGAAAGAACGTAAATCTGAGCTTCAAACTTGGTATAAGGCTTAATCGTACCGGGCTTGGCAAGAACCTGACCGCGTTCAACGTCTTTCTTTTCAACACCACGGAGAAGAAGGCCAACATTATCGCCTGCGAGACCTTGGTCAAGAAGCTTGTTAAACATTTCAATTCCAGTTACAACGGTCTTTTTAGTATCGCGTATACCAACGACTTCAATTTCTTCGTTAAGATTTACAACACCACGTTCGATACGACCGGTTACAACAGTACCTCGACCAGAAATGGTAAAGATATCTTCAATTGGCATTAGGAAAGGCTTATCAACAGCACGTTCTGGATCATCAAAATAGTTATCCATTCTTTCAAGGAGCTCATCGATACACTTGGTATCTTCTGGGCTGGCACCATCGCCAAGTGCCTTAAAAGCGGAACCCTTGATAACCGGGGTCTCTCGTTCGAAACCGTATTCTTCTAGAACGTCTCGAATTTCTTCTTCAACAAGCTCCATAAGATCGGGATCGTCAAGAAGATCAATCTTGTTAAGGAATACGATCATCTTGGGTACACCAACCTGACGAGCAAGCAGAATGTGCTCACGAGTCTGAGGCATAACCGAGTCGGGCGCAGAAACAACAAGAATCGAGCCGTCCATTTGAGCAGCACCGGTTATCATATTCTTGATATAGTCAGCATGTCCCGGGCAGTCAATATGCGCATAGTGACGCTTATCTGACTGATATTCCATATGACGAGTATTAATGGTAATACCGCGTGCCAACTCTTCTGGCGCGTTATCAATTTCATCGTACTTAAGGAGCTTGTCTCCAAACTTTTTTGCACAATGAGAAGTAATTGCAGCAGAAAGAGTGGTTTTACCATGGTCAACGTGACCAATGGTTCCAACATTCATGTGAGGTTTTGTTCTTGCGAACTTTTCCTTTGCCATTTGATCCTCCTGAAAGATTATAGGCAAGCAATAAAATATTTCTCGCATTATCAGTAACTGATACCCATACGGGCATACAGAATTACCTGAACGAGTAAACGAACAGTAATCAATAACGCGGGAATAATCGATGATAGAACAGACGGGAACGCATGCCGGAGACCGGGCAATGCATTTTATTGACTTGGGCGTTCATAGGCTTTCGAACGACCCTGGCCGGAACCACCTGATCATCACCAAAAAACTCTTCGTTCTGATGACTGGTTTGGTATCCAGAGAATTGCACAATGGAAACCCATCCTGCTTCAACGTATAAAACGTTGACCAGCACCCATGATATCATAAAAATCGATACCATGGACTGCGCAGATCCTGCCAACGGTTTCCCGCCGGTTTTACGGTCGCGCCCTGGACTCTCAAGAAAACCGAAACGTACGCACTGCGAACGCTTCACTACAGCGTTTCATATATACACGCTTGCCATTATTTAGTCAAGTAGCAAGGTTACACCATACAAAACGGGACAGTACAAGAACGGGCTTTTCGGAAAAAAACACGTTCCTGCACACTCGCTATTTTACCAGCGATAATGAGCAAAAGCTTTATTTGCTTCTGCCATCTTATGAGTTTCTTCCTTCTTCTTGAAGGCACTACCGGTTAAGTTAAAAGCATCAACCAACTCAGCAGCAAGACGTTCGGACATTTCGCGTCCACTTCTTGAGCGAGCAGCATTGATTACCCATCTCATACCGAGAGCTTCGCGACGCGAATCGCGAATTTCTATCGGAACTTGATACGTTGCTCCACCTACGCGCCGGCTCTTTACTTCTACCATTGGTTTTACATTATCAAGCGCCTTAAGGAACACTTCGAGGGGTTCCTTGTCGGTCTTAATTTTGATTGTATCCATAGCATCGTAAATTATACGCATACTTATAGCTTTTTTTCCATCAATCATCATGCGTTGAACAAATTTTGAAAGAACAACACTGTGATACTTGGCATCCGGCTCTGGAGTCCGGTCTATTGATTTGTTTTTTCTTCCCATTTTACGTGGCTCCTTAGGCCTTTGGCCGTTTCGCGCCGTACTTGGATCGGCTTCGTTTGCGGTCAGTAACACCCAAGGTGTCCTTAGACCCGCGAACAATATGATACCGCACACCAGGAAGATCCTTTACACGGCCTCCACGAATAAGAACAACAGAGTGTTCCTGCAGGTTGTGGCCAATACCAGGTATATACGCAGTAACCTCAATACCATTACTGAGGCGAACGCGAGCAACCTTTCTAAGAGCCGAGTTCGGCTTCTTGGGGGTAACCGTCATAACACGGGTACAAACCCCGCGTCGTTGAGGGCAGGACTGCAGTGCCGGACTCTTTGTCGCGTACACAATTCGTTTGCGTCCCTTCTTGATAAGTTGATTTATTGTAGGCATCTGCCTCTACTCCTATTATTACCGGCCAGCACTACCGGGTTTCAAACTAATTGGGCTGTATCTTACCCACTAACCTCTGTACCTGTCAATGGAACAGAAGTCAACCTTTATCATCAGGTCCGAAATCTCCATCATCTTCGTCTGATTCCGTCTCTTTTTCAAGCTTTCTACGTTCAATAATTTCGTCCATCTGAACGTCTAAATCAATATTTTCCTTATCAAAGAGTTTAACATTACGATACTGACGCATTCCCGTTCCAGCAGGAATAAGATGGCCAATAATAACGTTCTCTTTGAGACCGCGTAGACTATCACTAACTCCAGCTATTGCAGCGTTAGTAAGTACTCGAGTAGTTTCCTGGAAAGAAGCAGCCGAGATAAACGAATCAATGTTGAGCGAAGCCTTAGTAATACCCTGAAACATAGGGCGAGCGATGGCAGGCTGCCCGCCTTCATTCATAACCCTACTATTCTCTTCGTGAAACTTGTACTTATCGACTTGTTGGCCATAAATAAAGCGAGTATCTCCAACACCGATCATTTCTACCTTTCTGAGCATCTGTCGCACGATAACTCCAATATGCTTGTCGTTAATAGCAACACCTTGCAAGCGGTAAACCTGCTGAATCTCGTCCATAAGATAGTTCTGAAGAGCGTTTTCTCCAGAGATTGACAAAATATCGTGAGGATCAAGAGAGCCATCACAAAGCATTTCACCAGCTTCCACAGTATCTCCATCGCGAACAAGCAAACGCTTTCCCATGGGAACAAGATGCTTGAACTCCTTACCATACTGGTCGCGCACAACAAGCACACGTTTTCCTTTTAAGATGCCTTTAAAGGATATAATACCAGATATTTGGGCAAGAACAGAGGGAACCTTAGGCTTACGAGCCTCAAAAAGCTCAGAAACACGAGGAAGACCACCGGTAATATCCCTAGTTTTTGCAGACTCCTTGAGCATTTTGGCAATTATCATACCAGGCTTTATAACAGATTTTTCTTCAACAAGGAGGTAGGACCCTCCAGGAAGATAGTAAGAACCAATAGCATTTCCAGACTCGTCAGTTATAAGAACTCTCGGTTGTTTGGTATCAAGCTGGAAATCGGTTATCCGCTTTTCAACCTTGCCTGTTTCCTCATCAACCTCTTCGCTAAGTGTTGTTCCAGGAATAATATCCTCATAGTGAACGTATCCACTATATTCACTAATAATCGGCTCGGAAAATGGATCAAAGAAAGCAATTGTTTCATTTGTAGCAACAAAATCACCTTCCTTAACAATAATTTCTGAACCATTACGAATCTCAAGTTTTTGATCCTGGCTTACTAGATACACTTTATTCTTGCGCACTGCAACGTAAGCAATATGGGTGGAGAGAATCTCTTTCCCGCCCTGCTTGTACAAGAGTTCATCTTTAAGTACTCGCTGGCCTTCTTCTACGACTACCGTGTCTTTCGACGTTGTGTCGTACTCGTTGAGCACCTTGTTGGCAACAATCACACCCTTACGTGTAAACAATTGGTTACCGTTGTCAAGCTCGACATGAGCACCAGTTACTTCTTTAATAATGACAGGGAACTTTAGAACAATACGATTTTCTTCACTAATCTTAGTAGCTGTACCACCAATATGGAAAGTACGCATGGTGAGCTGGGTTCCGGGCTGACCAATTGACTGCGCGGCAATAATACCAACAGCCTCGCCAATTTCGATAATTTTGTTTAGTGCAAGGTTGCGACCATAGCATTTTACACAAACACCATGTTTTGATTCACAAGTGAGAACAGTTCGCAACTTAACAGATTCAACACCAGCAGCTTCAATTTCCAGAGCTATTTCATCGGTAACATATTCGTTTACATCGATAATAATATCGGTAGTAATAGGATGAACAACACGCTCAAGTGTGTAGCGACCTTTTATACGGTCATGGAGAGCCTCCACAATTTCGTCGCCCTCTTTAATAGCCGAATACTCGATACCGTTAATAGTTCCGCAGTCTTCTTCGTTAACAACCACGTCTTGAGCAATATCTACAAGACGACGGGTAAGATATCCAGCATCTGCAGTTTTAAGCGCAGTATCAGCGAGACCCTTACGAGCACCGTTAGTCGATATAAAGAACTCAATAACAGTAAGGCCTTCCTTAAAGTTAGAACGAATTGGGAGCTCGATAATATCACCATTTGGCTTTGCCATAAGACCACGCATACCAGCAAGCTGGCGAATCTGGTTACGACTACCACGCGCACCAGAAGTTGCCATCATATAAATGGTGTTAAACCCAGCCTGGTCATTCTCCAGGGTTTTCATCATGATATTAGTAAGTTCTTCGTTAGTTTTTGACCAAACTTCAACAACACGATTATACCGCTCATCTTGAGTAATATGACCTTGTTGATATTTTTCCTGAATCGAAGCAACTTCTTTATTCCCAACTTCGATCATAGCTTCTTTTTCAGGCGGAATAAGAATGTCTTCCATACTCAAGGTAGCGCCAAAGAAAGTAGCATACTTAAAACCAGTATCTTTGAGCGAGTCGAGCATTTGAACAGTAATCCACGGTCCTAGATCCACATGAACCTGCTCAATGAGCTTACGAATTTGCTTGTCATCCATTGCTACATTAGTAAACGGAACTTTTTCCGGCATTGCTTCGTTGAAAACGAGGCGGCCCGGAGTTGTTTCAACTAACTCTCCGCGATAGGTAACACTTATAAGAGCCTGCCAACCGATGTACCCACCCTCAGCAGCCATCACAACTTCGTTTACATTACTAAAACGGCGGCCTTCGCCCTTTGCACCAGGCATAATCTTAGTAAGGTAATAAAGACCAAGAACCATATCTTGCGACGGATATACAATCGACTTTCCGTTTGCAGGGTCAAGAAGGTTACGACTGGAAAGCATAAGGTTCCAACATTCCATCTGAGCTGCCTGAGTTAAAGGAACGTGAACGGCCATCTGATCCCCGTCAAAGTCGGCATTAAACGCACGACAAACGAGGGGATGAAGCTTAATAGCCTTTCCCTCTACCAAAACCGGTTCGAATGCCTGAATACCAAGACGGTGAAGAGTTGGCGCACGGTTAAGCATAACCGGATGCTCGCTCACAACCTCGTCCAAAATGGCAAACACTTCTGGGGCTTCTTGCTCAACTAAGAGCTTTGCCTTTTTAATGTTATAAACAACGTCTTTATCTACAAGACTCTTCATTATGAACGGCTTGAAGAGCTCAAGAGCCATTTTCGTGGGCAACCCGCACTGCCAGAGCTTGAGTTCTGGACCGACAACGATTACCGAACGCCCGGAATAATCGACTCGTTTTCCAAGAAGGTTCTGGCGGAATCGACCTTGTTTTCCCTTGAGCATATCTGAAATAGACTTAAGCGGACGATTAGAGGCGCCCTTTATAACTCGTTTGCGTTTTGAATTATCAAACAAGGCATCAACCGCTTCTTGAAGCATTCGCTTTTCGTTTCTGATAATGATATCAGGAGCATTAAGCACCATGAGTCGTTTAAGGCGATTATTTCGGTTAATTACTCGGCGATACAAGTCGTTTAGATCACTGGTAGCAAACCGACCACCATCAAGCTGAACCATAGGGCGAAGCTCGGGCGGAATAACCGGAATAATATCTAGAACCATCCAAGCTGGTTTATTAGTAGAAGTACGGAAGTTTTCCACAATTTCAATACGCTTGAGCAAACGCTTATCGCTCTTAGCACCTTTTTCTATCATCTTGGCTCGGAGTTCCGCTGCCAATTCATCAAGATTAAGGTTTTCAAGTAATGTTTTAACTGCTTCGGCACCCATACCTGCGGTAAAAGATCCGCCGTAGCGTTCCATTGCCTCGTGGTATTCTTCTTCAGTTAACAACTGATTCTTTTTAAGATCAGTATCCCCTGCATCAATTACAATGTATTTTTCGTAGTAAAGGACAGAACGAAGCGCAATTACTTGCAAATCAAGGAGCAAGCCCATGCGACTCGGAACTGATCGATAGTACCAAATATGCGAAACTGGCGCAGCAAGCTCAATGTGACCCATTCGCTCACGGCGCACTTTAAAGTGAGTAACTTCAACACCGCAACGATCACATATTACACCCTTATACCGGATGGATTTAAACTTACCGCAATAACACTCCCACTCCTTGGTAGTACCAAAGATTCGTTCACAAAACAAACCTTCTTTCTCCGGGCGAAGCGTGCGATAGTTAATCGTTTCAGGCTTCTTAACTTCTCCATACGACCACGCGCGGATCGTTTCGGGAGAAGCAAGCGTTATTGTTAGACTATCAAAATCCTGAATATCTCTCATATCTGTTCCTTTTAGAAGTTGGAGCCTGCTTTGGCGATCAGTTCTTCGTCACGTTCGGTAAGCGGTATTTGCGTTCCCTTAGCGTCGAATATGGTGAAATCAAGTGCAAGACCACGGAGTTCCTGTACCAAAACATTGAATGACTCAGGGACACCGGCCGCAGTAGACGGTTCTCCCTTAACGATTGATTCATAAATTTTGGAACGGCCGTTCATATCGTCACTCTTTATAGTTAAGAGCTCCTGAAGTGTATTAGCAGCACCGTATGCCTCGAGCGCCCATACTTCCATTTCTCCCAACCGTTGCCCACCAAACTGGGCCTTTCCGCCAAGAGGTTGCTGAGTAACAAGAGAATACGGACCCGTAGAACGAGCATGCATTTTATCGTCGACTAAGTGATGTAGCTTCATAAAGTAAATTACGCCAACGAAAACGGGGTTATCGAACGGAACACCAGTAAGACCATCTCGAAGCGTAACCTTAGCATTTAGAGGAAAGTTAGCTTCTCCAAGCTTTTCTTCTATTTGCTCGCTAGTTGGAGACTGGAAAACTGGTGATTCATACCATTCATCGAGTAAGTGCGCAGCCATGCCAAGCTCAGACTCGAGGATTTGCCCGATATTCATACGAGAAGGAACTCCAAGAGGGTTAAGACAAATATCCAGAGGAGTTCCGTCTTCCATATATGGCATATCTTCTTCGGGAAGAATCCGAGCAACAATACCCTTGTTACCATGACGACCAGCCATCTTATCGCCCTCACGCAATTTGCGCTTGGTTGCAATAAGCACCTTAACTACTTCGTCTACACCAGGATTCAGGTCATCGCCCTCGGCCCGCTTAAGACGCTGTACGTCAATAATAGTACCCTCAACACCATGAGGAACCCGCAAGGATGAATCACGCACCTCTTTGGCTTTTTCACCAAAGATAGAGTTCAGAAGTTTAAACTCCGGCGTGGTATCGGTCTCGCTCTTGGGAGTAACCTTTCCAATAAGAATATCGCCGGAACGAACCTTCGCTCCAATACGTATAATACCTTCAGCGTCAAGATTATCGAGGCTTTTCTCGCTAGTGTTTGGAATATCTCGGGTCAATTTTTCTGGACCGAGTTTGGTTTCACGAACCTCGGTAGAAAATTCCTTAATGTGAATAGAAGTAAACATATCTTCTTTAACAACGCGCCGTGAAATAAGAATAGCGTCTTCGTAGTTATACCCGTGCCAAGGGACGAAACCTACAATAATATTCCGGCCAAGAGCAAGCTCACCTTGTAAGGTAGAAGGCCCATCGGCAAGCGGATCGCCCTTTACAACCTTTTGGCCAGCAACAACGAGCGGCCTCTGATGGTAACAGGTATCCTGGTTTGTACGCTGATATTTGAGCAGGGTATATTCGTCTCTTTCAGAAGAATCTTTTGACCCAGCAGGCTTAATAACAATCTTCTCTGCGGAAACATATTCTACGGTTCCAGGATTACGCGCCTTTATGAGAACTCCAGAATCGTAAGCGCATTTCTTTTCCATACCAGTTCCAACTCGGGGCGGCTCTGGAAAAACAAGAGGAACAGCCTGGCGCTGCATATTCGATCCCATGAGCGCGCGGTTTGCATCGTCATGCTCTAAGAAAGGAATAAGGGAAGCTGATACTGATATAATTTGCTTAGGAGACACATCCATATACTGGATGTCTTTTGGGGGACGAGTAGTATAGTCGCCATGTCGGCGGCAGGAAACCATAGGGGCCGAAAGCTTACCCTTTTCATCTGCTACGGTGGATGCCTGAGCAATAAAGTATTTATCTTCGTCCATTGCAGAAAGATATTCGATTTCCCTAGAGATAACACCGTCTACAATCTTTACATAGGGAGCCTCTAAAAAGCCGTAATCATTTACCCGCGTATAATTTGCTAAGGAAACGATAAGACCAATGTTTGGACCTTCCGGTGTTTCAATAGGACACATTCGCCCATAATGGGTGTAATGAACGTCACGAACCTCGAAGCCGGCGCGATCGCGAGAAAGACCACCAGGGCCCAGTGCGTTCAGCCGGCGCTTATGAGTGAGCTCAGCCAAGGGGTTTACTTGATCCATAAACTGAGAAAGCTGACTCGAGCCAAAGAACTCTTTGATAGCTGCTACAATCGGTTTTATGGAAATAAGATCCTGCGGCTTAATAGTTTCAGTCTCTTTAAGACTCATTCGCTCTTTAGCAATACGCTCCATGCGAGAAAACGCAGTTTTGAGCGTGTTGGTCATAAGCTCGCCTACAGAACGAATACGCCGATTGCCAAGATGATCAATATCGTCAATTGTTTCGCTTCCTACATATACCTTGATTAAGTATTTCATAGTAGAAATAATATCTTCTTTAGCAAGAATAGCTTCGGCAAATGGCTCTGCATAATCAAATTTTTTGTTAAGTTTATAGCGGCCAACACGACCAAGATCATAACGTCTAGTAGAAAAGAACATAGAAACTAAATCTTTTTGAGCAGCTTCTATAGTAATAGGTTCACCAGGCATAAGCACAGAGTAGACTGCGGCAAGCGCATCCTCCCGTGTAGGCTCATCGGATTCAACGTCCTTACCCGAGAAACGTATTTCCTCTCGATCGAAACAGTTGATAATCATAGGAGAATCAAGAGAACCTTCCGCCTCAAAATTGATAACCTTGATTTCCGTAACCTTGTTTTGTACTAATTCTTCTATATTATGCGGGTGCATCTTTTCACCAGCGCGATAGAGCTTCTTTTCTTCCCCATCTTCACCAGTAATAAAAACTGCTCGAGAAAGAATCCTTCCTACGAGCTTTTCTTGCTTTGCACGATCCGTGTATACTTTTGCTTTTTCCGAAACATAGAAACAATCAATGATCTCTTCCCTCGTTTCGTAACCAAGAGCACGAAGAAGCAGCGTACCGAGAATTTTCTTCTTACGATCTATTTTGGCATAAATAAGGTCTTTTTTTTGGTCAATTTCAAATTCTAGCCAACTACCACGGTAAGGAATAATTCGACTAGAATATATTCCCTTGTCATGAGAAAAAATAACACCAGGAGAACGATGAATTTGTGAAACGACAACTCGCTCTGCACCATTAATAATAAAAGTGCCCCGATCGGTCATGAGTGGAATATCACCCATATATATATGTTTCTGACGAATTTCCCCAGTTTGCTGAAAAATTAAGTTCACGCGAGCCTTAAGGGGAATAGAATAAGAAAGCCCCTTTTGCTTGCATTCTAGCTCGGAAAATTTAATATTGTCTTCTTCAAGCTCGTAATACTCATACTCAAGAAGCATGTCACCGTTCGGGCTTTCAATAGGAAAGGTTGAACGGAATACTGCTTCCAAGCCGATTCCTTCTGATGAAAATTCCGAAGGCGCCTCAGCGCGCTGAAGAAATTTATCGTAAGAAGAAAGCTGAATATCAATGAGGTCAGGCAAATCCATAAAGTTACGGATATCTTTGCCAATATACTGACGATTGATCGCTTGATTTCTTGCGAACATCCCACACCCCCTAAAAAACGGTATAAACACGTGACGGGTTACAAAACTGTTTTCTGCACCCTGCAGACTACAAAAAGGGTCCTACCAAATGCTAGTAGGAGCCCCTTAGAAATAAAAGCGGTTTAATTACCCGGCCTCTGCGACCGGGTGTTTTTACGAAAATCAGGCAATCTCAACCACGCCACCTGCAGCAGTGACGGATTCTTTGATTTTATCTGCATCTTCTTTAGATATGTTTTCTTTAATAACTTGTGGGGCACCTTCAACAAGGTCTTTTGCTTCTTTAAGACCAAGGCCGGTAACACTACGAACTTCCTTGATAACGGAAATCTTCTTGTCTGCAGCTGCAAGACTCTTGAGAGTAACAGTAAATTCTGTTTGCTCTTCAACAGCTTCTGCTGCTGCTCCACCGGCTGCTGCAACAGGAGCTGCTGCGGTTACGCCGAATTTTTCTTCCATTGCTTTGACGAGTTCCGAAATCTCAAGAACGGTCTTTTCTGCAATTGCGTCTAGAATCTGATCATTAGTTAAAGCTGCCATATTATCTTCTCCTCAGGTTTCTTTTCGGTTCAACGAACCGTTTGTTCCTTGCAAGCATCTGCCGCCGGAACATATGTTTTGCATGGACAGGACGACAGCTCGCAGAAACGGCAAACACCGTTCCAACGAAGCCTGAACCATGACTGAATTACGCTTCTGCCTTCTGATCTGCGACAGCCTGCAAGGTGCGAACAAGTTTGCTCGTAGTTGCCTGCATCGTCGACATAAGCATTGATATAAGATCGTTTCTTCCTGGAAGCTTCGAATACGCTGCAATCTTTTCTGCATCATAGATTTCGCCGTCTACAAGGGCACCCTTAACAATAAGTGAAGGAGCTTCCTTAGCGAAATCAAACAGAACCTTTGCAACAGTATTGGTTTCTTCAGGAGAAAGAGCTACTGCCGTGGGACCAACGAGAAACGAAGATACATCAACAGTCTTCATTTCCTCAAAAGCTATACGAGCGAAATTATTCTTTACTACCTTGTAAGAACAGCCCTTTTCACGAAGCTGCTGGCGTAAGGTGGTCAACTGACCAACAGTAAGCCCACGGTATTCTGTAAAAATATAATCGGGGACAGACTCAAAACGAGTCTTAATATCCGCAATTGCCTCAGCCTTAGCTTTTTGTATTTTCTTTGCTAGCATTGCCATGATTATTCACCTGCCTTATATGAAACCCAGACTCCGGGCCCCATGCTGGAACTAACCGAAACAGATTGTACAAAATCGGCCTTTGCATCCGCGGGTTTCTTGCGCATCATTTCTACAAGAAACGCTTCAATGTTACCCACAATCTTAGCTGGCTCCATAGAAGCTTTCCCAACCGGTAAATGAATAACACCAGTTTTATCTGCTCGAAATTCTACACGACCCTTTTTGAGTTCATCAATAGCAGCCGCGATATCATTAGTAACGGTACCAGTCTTAGGATTAGGCATTAGACCCTTGCGGCCCAAAACCATACCAAGGCGACCAACATCCTTCATCATATCAGGTGTTGCAACAGCTATATCAAATTCAAGCCATCCGCCCTTAACTTTTTCAATGTAATCATCTGCACCGGCAAATGCCGCGCCTGCATCAAGAGCTTCTTTAATGCGGTCTTCTTTACAGAAAACAAGCACTTTCTTTTCGCCCTTAAACTGATGTGGTAAAACAACAGTGTCTCGCACCGTTTGACCCTTACCAAGCTTAAGGTTAACGTGAACCTCAACAGTTTCGTCAAACTTTGCATACTTAAGCTCTTTAACCAGCTCAATTGCTTTACCAAGCTCGTACTGCTGGGTTAAATCAAATTTCTTGATGGATTCTCGATAGTTTTTTCCGTGTTTCATATTACCGTTCCACCTCTACACCCATACTTCGCGCAGTACCAGCTACAATTTTCTTAGCGGCTTCAATATCATTCGCGTTAATATCAGGCATTTTGATTTTTGCAATTTCTTCAAGCTTTGATTTGGAAAGAACCACTCTTTTTTCTGTGATTGAATTCGAGGCGCCCTTTTGAAGATTACAAGCCTTCTTAATGAGCACCGAAGCTGGCGGAGTTTTCGTGATAAACGTGAAAGACTTATCCGAATACACCGAAATAACAACCGGAATAATTAACCCCGGTTCCATAGATTTTGTGCGGTCGTTAAACTGTTGCACAAACTGAGGAGCACTAACGCCGTGAGGACCAAGAGCAGGGCCAACAGGCGGAGCAGGCGTTGCCTTCCCCGCAGGGCACTGAAGCTTGATCAGCGTTGTGATCTTTTTTTTTGCCATAACGTTCTCCTATTTGGTAATAGCGGGGCATCTTCGTAACACGATGACGGAACTTCCTTCTAGAAGCTCAACCCCTCCCATATATGTAAGAACAAGCGCACAAACTAATGCTTGCACAACGAGCTCTCAATATTAAACTTTTTCTACCTGAAGCAAATCAACTTCTACCGGCGTTGCACGGCCAAATATTCCGACCATTACTTTTAATTTACCACGCTCAAGATTTACTTCTTCGATAGTCCCCGTAAACGAATCAAACGGACCGTCTATAATCTTAACCGATTCTCCTATAGCAAACGATTGCTTTACGCGAGGAGCTTTTTCGCCCTTGATCTCACCAGCCTTCTGCAAGATAGACCGTGCTTCTTCAGCACTAATTGGCTGTGGGCGCACACCACCGGGAGTACCAACAAAACCAGTTACTCCCTGAACCTTCCTTATTGCAGAACAAGTAGCCTTCCATCCGAGGTCGGGTAAATCCATTTCAATTAGAATATAACCGGGGAGAAACTTCTTAGTAACGGTTCTTTTTTTTCCGTCTCTAACTTCTACAACCTCTTCTACAGGAACTTTTAAATCGAGAACAATATCGGAAGAAATATCTCCGTGTTTCATAATTGAGCGTATTGTTTTTTCAATCTTGTTCTCATACCCAGAATAGGTATGAAGAATATACCAACCTTTTGCCATTATATATGCCTAAAAAACAAGGTTTACACCTGCCATGAGCGCAGCATCTAGAAAACCCAAAAGAGCAGCGATGATAGCCGTAGAGATCACAACTACCTTGACGGATGAAATTACTTCTTCACGAGTAGGCCAGACAACCTTACGAAGCTCTGCAACACACTCTTTCCCAAACTGGACGATTTTCGCCATACCAGTCCACCTATTATTTATATTTTATTTGCGCAAGCCTGTGAAAACGCAGGAACGACAGGCTTACCGGTAAATACCGCACGCGCGATACGCCGGCTAGTACAGGCCAGGCAGGACTCGAACCCGCAACATTCGGTTTTGGAGACCGACGCTCTACCATTAGAGCTACTGACCTAAGAAACCTAGAAAACCTTAACAAAGCTCTCTAGGATTCCTCAGGAGACCCTGCTACGCAGAACCTCCTTACAGAAACAACTACTTAACTTTTGTTTCTTTATGCAATGTATGCTTGCGATCAAACGGACAGTACTTACTTAACTCAAGCTTGGCCTGGGTATTCTTACGATTCTTCGTAGTTGTATAGTTTTTACGTTTGCATTCCGAGCATTGCATTGCGATAATGTCTACAGCTGACTTTTTAGCCATTATATTCCCCTTGTTTACAGAAAAAAATCAAAATGAACAGCTCCCGAGCGGAATCGAACCGCTGACCTCAACCTTACCATGGTTGCGCTCTGCCGACTGAGCTACAGGAGCATTACAAAAAAACGCATCAAAGCGGCAAAGATGCTTGGCCAACTTACCAAAGCGCACCATATTTGTCAAGCGATTACTACAGATATCGATAAAATTGCCGGGATAGGCAAGAGACTCGTATCCTATTATAGTTATACCATGAAATGGGCATTAATACTATCAGGCGGCGGCTCACGCGGCCTTGCACACATTGGAGTGCTTGAAGCACTTGAAGAACTAAACGTACCGAAACCATCACTCATTGTTGGCTGCTCTATGGGAGCTGTTATTGGTGGGTTATATGCAGCCGGTGTCGCAACAGCCGAAATGCGTGATTTCCTTTCGCACTCATTCGATGTATCAACTATGATGGGCGACGCAGAGAACCCCCTCTTCTTAGGACCCTTTGGTAAAGCAGTACAAATAGGCCGAGGAATAATTAATATTTTTTCTGCAGACGGCATGGATCCCGGCAATAAAATGAGAGAACTCATTGCAACTAAAACTGACAATGCCCAAATGGGGCACACAGCAATTCCTTTCTTGTGCAACGCAACTGATTTGATCTCAGGGAAAGAAGTTTTACTGGATAGCGGCCCGCTTGCAGATGCAGTTCGAGCCTCCGCCTCCTTCCCCGGAGTGTTTTCTCCCGTAGCACGAGACAATAAACTACTCGTAGACGGATATTTAAGCCACAACACCCCCGTTTGGATCGCGCGCAAAAAGGGCTTTCACAATGTTTTGGCAGTATATTTGGATGATTTCTCAACATTCCCCCCTGAACGGAGAAAATCGTCTGTTGATATTTTATTACGCGGAGTGGACTGTGCAGTACGAGCAAAAGGAATTCGAACCATCGATATTCCCACCACAAGCATCACAGCGGATAACGATTTAGCGCCATTTAACTTTGATAACCCGAAGTTACAAATGGATTTTGGTTATTCAGAAACAATGGAAAATAAAAAAAATCTACAAAAGTTTTTCTCCCAAGGAATTACTGGAAACAGCCAGCGCAAGGCCCTTGCAAAGAAAGAACGAAAAAGGAGTAAGGCGTGAGCAGTCTCGACGAACGAATAAACAAGGTATTAGAAAGCTATTCTAACCATGGCGGAATAAACCTATCAGACACACAAAATTTTCCCAATCGGGAAAAAGTTCTTTCCGTATTAACAGACATTGAAAACGTAATATTCCCTGGTATCCGCGAAGATTTTGTCCTCGATACGGATACCTTACGTTTTGTGACGGGAGAACGAATCCATCGAATAGTACGAAATTTGACGAACGAAGTACTCAAAGCTATCAAATATATATGCACTAAAGAAAAACGTGACGGAACTGGCTGCTATAAATACTCAGAACAGCTCGTCCTCATGCTCATAGATGAAATTCCCGAACTCAGAAGACTTTCTTGTACCGACGCCCAGGCAGCCCTCGAAGGAGACCCCGCGGCACGGAGCGCGGAAGAAGTAATACTCTCCTACCCCGGAGTTGAAGCTCTCATGGTTCATCGGGTTGCACATTTTTTGTACACCAAAGGAGTTCCTATAATTCCCCGCATCATGAGTGAATATGTTCACGGTAGAACCGGCATAGACATACACCCGGGAGCAAAAATTGGTGAAGAATGCTTTATAGACCATGGAACCGGCGTAGTTATTGGCGAAACGTGCGAAATTGGGCGTCATGTAAAGATTTATCAAGGAGTAACGCTCGGCGCACTCAGCGTAAAAAAATCTCTAGCAGATAGCAAACGTCATCCTACAATAGAAGATAATGTAACGATTTATGCAGGAGCAACAATTTTAGGTGGAGACACCGTAATTGGCAAAGACAGCACAATCGGTGGAAACATGTGGATTACCAAATCCGTTGCACCAAACAGCAAAGTGTATAACTGCGTTACATGAGCAAACGGGCTTCACTCCGTATTCTGGATACCCTATTTATTGCAGCGGCATTAATTGCCGCAGTCTACATGGGAATTCAAGTATATGGGACGCCACAGGGAACCCCGCACTTAGTAATCGAATCTCCACAAGGACGATGGGTGTACCAACTCGATACCCCCCTCGACATCGAAATACCCGGCGCAATCGGGG
>DUOS01000129.1 GCA_012838745.1 Treponema sp.
CTTGCAGAACCAACCATGGTGAAAAACCTCCTCAAGGAAGAGTTAAACATCAGTGTCGTCTACGTTCTTTCTATGGGTGGCACTATATCAGGAAGCGTACAAGAAGGAGAAGTTTCCGGCGGTAACAAAATAATTCTAAAATCACTCCTAACACCGGAACTTGAAAACCAACATATCCGTTTTGAAAGTGTTACTACCGGGCATCTTTTGAGCGAAGAGATTCAACCAGAGGACTGGGCGGCACTCATCCATGCTATTTCAAACAGAATAAACTCCGGAACAGCTACAGGAATTGTTGTTACTCATGGAACCGACACCCTCTCCTATACAGCGCCGCTCATTTACTGGCTTTTTGCTGATGCTGGTGTTCCCATCGTTTTTACTGCATCGAACACTCCTCCGCGGCCTCTTCCCTTAAAACGACAACCAGACGAAGCCCGCCAAAATCTTGCTCGAGCTATTACCCTTGCGCAAAAAAAGACCAATGGAGTGTATGTGGTGTTCGGAGATCGCATCCTCTCACCACTCAACCTCAAGTTTCTTCGTCCTACAACTGTTGGCTTCACAAACTGGAATGCATCAGGAGAGCCGGTTTTTACCGGTTCTGGCCTCCTTTGCGGAGAAACAGAAACAGATCCCTACGTTATGGAACGCCTGCTTTCGGACGCAGCAAACCATATGCATTTATGCCGGATATTCCCCGGCATTCGTGCAGATCGCCTCCTTAGCCTAACCGACTGTGGAGTTTCTTTCTTTTTCTTGGAACTGTATGAGAAGGGAACAGCAAACATGAAGGAAAGTCCATATTCTCTTAAGGAATTTCTTACAAAGGGTAGAAAAAAAGGCTGCACTTTTTTCTGTACATCCCAGCAAGAAGGGGTAGTAGATTTTTCAGGATACTCAACATCTCGACGCATGTGGCGCGAAGGGGCTATTCCTATGGGATCTCTTACCACAGAGTCGGCAATCGCCCTGTATTATGCAGCAAGTCTCGTTTGCGACACGCAAGAAGAACTTGAAAAAACTATGGAAATAGCCGGCCAAAACTGACAAACATTATTGCTCTGTTAAACCAGAAAGGGTATCGCTGTTGTTGGAAGCTGCCGCTTCCTCTCTATCTGCTAAAACGGAAACATCTTCGTCGGCTTCTTTCGGCTCTGGTTCGCGTTGTGGGATTCCATAATAAATTACAATGTCTTCGTACTCTTCCTTGTGCCGCATCTTAAGATACAGCGTTTCAGTCTCGGCATTATAACGGTATCCAGAAGAATTATAGCTTTCAAAACGCGGATCTGTTCTAAAATCCATTCCGTACAATTGAATCTTTGAAAAAGGCTTTATTCCGCTCATAACCATATAGTGAGTTTGGCCACGTGGGAACTGCACAACAAAGCGTACACCCCCATCAGGATTGCGAGAAACAGAGATAGCTCGTGAAGCCGTCCACGCCCAAACTCCCGCGGAATCTTCTCGCGCAAGTGATATAGCTCGTGGATACCAAGCAGAGCCAGTCATAACCAGAGGATAGGCGTCTTCTGTGGGGAGAATCTTGCCCGCAACGGGAACAGGATCAGTAGAACTGCTTGCAGAACTTGCAACTTCGAAAACAGCAGGGATAGAGGCATAGTTCTCTGCCCTAGATAACAAAGTCGTAAACAAAAGAACTCCAGCAGAATACCACTGTTTATTTGATGAATCGCTTTTACCGTAGCGCATGAGAAGCTGAGAAACTCGAAGAGTTGTTTGGGCTTCTATAGTACCATCCGCACTGAGAACATAGAGATTATCCTGCACTCGCAACAGCCCTTCTCGTATAATTCTTTCACAGGTTTCTGCTAAGAGTTGGACTTTTTCTGCCCGAGACGGAGAATATATAATCATGTCTTGCATTACTTCAAGAAGGCCGGCAGCTTGCAGGGGCGTAAGCCGAGATAAGTCGATCGTAGTTGCAACACGCACGATATCATCAAGGAATACGGCACTACCACGATCAATTAAGAAGGGTACGAGCCGAGGGAACTCAAAGACAAGCGGGTTATTCTCGGTAAACCGACGGGAAAGCAAACTGCGTTCCTCGCGGTCAAGGGCTGTCATACTCTGCCAAGAACGCTCAAGAGTATTCAAGAAAGGGCAAGATAAATAAGTTCGAGAAGAACTGCTTTTAAATGATTCGGGAATCGTATCAATCCCCATTTGATACATGCCGTTTCGACCCATTTCTGCAATATACGCAGTTGCTATTTTTTCGTTCACTGCACCAGATACTACAGAGTGACGAAGTTCTGGGAGAGCCGCAGCAGCAAAGCGATCACGATAAGTGCGGTACTGCTCTTCTGATGCGCCAGGGAGCAATGCTAAAGATTCTAAGTTCAATCCCTTTGCAGGCAACCAAGTTTGGTAGTAAACTGTTGGAGATGTGATATCGATAATAAGTCGCTGAATATCCACAGATTCGTTATATTTAAATGTATTTCCGGAAAAGGCATGCGTTTCTTTTCCAGAACGGATAAGCGTAAGGGAGCCATTTTTTTCTACACGAGCACTTCTGCCAAGCTTAAATGGCAGAGCAATGGATTTATATTTTTCAGGTATGGATGCGTGTATTTCCAACACACGAATATCTCCACGTCGCTCAGGAGAAAACGTAATGCTAGATCCGTCAGTAAAGGAAATAACAAAAGAATTGGAATCTGAAGAAAAAGCAGTTACCGTAAGAGGTTCTGCGTTGTTTTCAGAAGTATATGCAAGTACGGATGTTTTATCATCTAAAAAGAAATCAACACCGTATACGGCTGCATGAAGAGGCAAAGCCGGTTGAGAAATACCCGAGGAACTGGATTCCTGAGCTGCAGTTACCTGTAAATCGCCAATTGTACGCGAAAAAAGACTGGCTTTGGTAAACTGTAGGGCAAATATGCCGAAAATAATACAAACGTAGAGTGTTATGAGAAGTAGGATTCTGCGGAAAACATGCTTTGTCATTTGTATGAGTGTAAACCAAAGCTCATAACAAAATCAACGTCTTTGAGGGGATGCTATGCGAATTACCGGTAAAACAGTGTGGATACTGCCTAGTGCGGTTTCTTTGTTCTTTTTATTTTCATGTGTGAGTGTCGACCAACCGGCACCAACAAAAGGACCAACAGAATATAGCCGAATACAGTTTGGTACAGAACTGAACGGATTACTTGAAGAAAACAGATTCAATGATGCAATTGAACTTTTTTCCCATGTACCGGAACCAGATGCTTCTGATCCGGCTATTCTTCGACTAAAACTAGCGGTTCTCATTTCTGCTCAAAATTTCGAGGAAGCTACGATTTTAGCAAATAATCTTGAATCCGCGACACCAAATGATCCCGATATCCTGTATTTTCAAGCAGTTTTATCAGGCGCACAAGGGAATCCAAAAGGACGAACTAAATACCTCAATAAGGTAATTCAACTTAAACCAGACCACAGCTTGGCGCTTGCTGGCGTTGGGCTTGATCTACTTGCTCGAAAAAACTATAAACAAGCGAAAGAATGGCTTGTTAAAGCAGTTTCTGCAAATCCAAAAAACACAGATGCCTTACTCGGTCTCGGGAGGGCGTATTACATGGATAACGATCTTACCAAAGCAGAAGATATGCTGAGCTTGGCGATATCACAAGACCCTCAACACAGCGTACTATGGGCAGAACGCGCTCGAGTCTATTCAGAAAACGGAAACCGCCCCAAAGCCTTAGAAGACATACAAAAAGCTATTGCGCTAGACAAAACAGTCTACGGACACTGGCTTGATTACGGCACTTATTTGATGAGCATGGGAAGGCAAAAACCCTCACGTGACGCCTTTACCGAAGCCTTAAAAATTGATCCCGAACAATACATCGCCTACATTTACCGAGCCGGACTCAACGACGACTTGGGCGATACTAAGGCTGCTATATCGGACTATCAAAATATAGTCCGTCTATATCCTCAATACTATTTTGCCGCAGAGAGTCTTGGAATCTTACTTTGGGGACAAGGCGATTATGCTGGTAGCAGTGAAGCGTTCCTTCAAGCCCTTACCTATAACGCAAAAAACACCTCGTACGCACTCATGTACACACTATGCTTGTACCAAGAAAACCGTCCGGATGATGCAAAAAACTTCATGTCAAAATATCTAACAACCCTAGACCGAACAACAACAGAATATTTTTTGTGTAGACTTTTCGTTGATAAATCTGGAGATGCCGACGTACTTAATCGAATTATGCGAGAAAAAAATATTAACAACCGAAACAGAATGCTTTTTTATTCAGCGATGTATTATGAACTCTTTCAAAGTACCAGTATTGCCCAAAAATACTATCTAGAAGTTGTTTCGGTTCCAGTTCCGAACTTCTTTGAATACCGCCTGAGTCAATGGGCCCTATCCAACCTAGAAAGTGCAGTTCAAAAAAGCAATAAAAAAGATATAAAAGGGTGACGATAAACGAGCCTTCTTTTTGTGCGCTTACCGCACTATTAGACAAAAAACGCCCAGTACTTGTCCAGGCGCACGATTTTCCTGATCACGATGCGATTGCATCGGCATATGCACTGTGCGAACTTCTTCTTCGCGCAGGCTATAATGCCGACTTAACCTTCTCTGGAGAAATCCGAAGTATTTCCCTCACCGTAATGATGGAACGACTTTCCATCACACCCCTGCCCTTCCCTGAGGCGATAAATCGACCCCGTGCCCAAAGCATTGTGGTTGATGGATCCCCTGTCGATGGAACAATCAGTAAAGTGGCAGGAAAACTCATCGCCGTTATAGACCATCATCCCTTTGTTAAAAAACCACGTTGCCCCTTTGTAGACATACGCCCAGAGGTAGGATCCTGTTCTTCTATTATTTGGACATACTGGCTCGATTCAGGAGAATCGCCCGACAAAACTACGGCCACCGCCTTGCTTGCTGGTATTCAACTTGACACCGACTTTCTTTCGAGGCATGTAAGTAAAACGGATATTGACGCCCACTACCAACTTTTCTTCATGGGTAACTACGAACTCGCGCGCGAAGTTGTACGTACTTCTCTCAAGCTGGATCAAATACCACAAATTGGTAGGGCTTTTTCCCTGTCTCTCGTTTCGGGATCAACTATGCTTATTGAACTTGATGGCGATTATTCTAGTGAACTGCTTTCCGTAGTAGCTGATTTTCTGCTAAGATTGCAGGAAATAACTTTCGTAGTTGCCGTGGAGGTACAAGGAACCGAATACCTCCTTTCTGCCCGCTCACGCGACCCACTGGTGGATGCGGGCAAGATAATCCGTACCGTACTAGCTGGGACAGGATCTGGTGGCGGGCACCGACACATGGCAGGCGGTATCATAAAACCAAAAAAATACCCCGGTTCAAAGCTCCTTCTCGAGAGGATTACCCAAGAACTGGACACACATAGGAGCACTAATGAAGCAGACAGTAAAAAAAATTGAATTAAACGGGCGTGAGTTCATTCTCGTTGGAACTGCGCATATATCCTCGGAAAGCGTGGAAGAAGTTGCGCAGGTTATTACCGAAGAAAAACCAGACCACGTTTGTGTTGAACTAGATGACGGGCGACTTCAGGCACTTAAAAACGCAAAGGGTTGGCAAGAACTCGATGTTTCTAAAGTACTACGAGAAGGAAAAGGATTTTTACTTCTTGCAAACCTTATTCTTTCATCCTTTCAAAAGCGAATGGGCACAGACACAGGTAGCAAGCCCGGCGAAGAAATGCGAAAAGCGCTTGAAGTATCTGAAGCAGCTGGAATTCCCACGACTATGGCAGACCGTCCTATTCAGGTGACACTGCAACGAGCTTGGTCGCAAAATGGAATCTGGGGTAAATCAAAACTTATGGCCTCGCTTATTTCCAGCGCATTTTCTACCGAAACTCTTTCGCCAGAAGAAGTTGAAAGCATGAAAGATCAGGGTGCTATGGATGCCATGATGGATGAACTTGCTGAGTACCTCCCCGCCGTTAAAACAGTGCTTATAGATGAAAGAGACCGGTATCTTGCAACTAAAATTTTTACCGCTCCTGGAAAAAAGGTTGTCGCAGTTTTGGGTGCTGGTCACCTTCCCGGAACTGAAAAAATGCTCAATGATCTTTCTTCAGAGAAGCTCGACACAGATCTTTCTAGTATTTCCAGCGTACCCCCAAAAAAACTCGGGTCTAAGATTCTCGGTTGGCTATTTCCTGCATCTATTCTAGGGCTTTTGATAGCAGGATTTTTCACCGGAGGAGCGCTTACATCTCTCGACATGCTTATCCGATGGCTTTTATGGAACGGCTCTCTTGCCGCAGTAGGAACTATTGTTGCGCTTGGGCATCCATTGGCAATTATTGCCGCCTTCCTTGGAGCACCCTTCGCGACTCTTAATCCTTTTATCGGCGTAGGGATGTTTTCTGGTTTGGTACAAGCATGGGTTAAAAAACCACGCGTTCTGGATATGCAAAATCTTAATACTGACGTGGGGTCTTTCCGAGGGTTTTATCGTAACCGAATCGCACATGTTCTTTTAATTTTCTTTCTTTCCAGCCTCGGAGGCGCAATCGGAAACTTTATTGCAGTTCCCGCCCTCGTTGGTTCTCTCGTTCGCTAAACAAATATTATTCATACGATTCACTAGATGAGAGTTCGCAGAGGCATTATCCCCTCTGCGAGGCTCCAAACAATAAAGCAACAAGTTGCCGAATATCGCTCACCGCCTCGGCACCGTCTTCCGCAGCAGGCGCGAGTATTCGGGTAAACCCAAGAGTAGCTGCTGCTATAACACGGGGCTTAAGCCGACCAACTGGGCGTATCTCTCCCGCAAGACTCAGCTCTCCAATAAGCGCGGTTACCGGCGGGACGGGTATATCAGTACGAGCAGAATACAGAGCTGCCGCAAGAGCAAGATCAACAGCACTCTCGGTAAGCCGAACTCCACCAGCAACATTTACATAAATATCCTGATCAGAAAATCTAAGCCCAACCCTTTTTTCCAAAACCGCGGCGATCCGGCTTACCCGGGAGGAATCGATTCTATCGGAATATACCCGAGTTACCGCACTTTTAGCGGGAACAGTTAGGGCTTGAATTTCAACTAAAAAAACACGGCTCCCTTCAAATACAGGAACTACCGCAACTCCAGGAGGGAGGGCACCACTTCGCGTAACAATAAACAAGCTCGTAGGATCCTGAATTGGGAGAAGACCCGAGGCCGTCATTTGAAAAATTCCAAGTTCATCCACAGAACCAAAGCGGTTTTTTTGTGCTCGAAGAAAACGTATATCCTCTTCGTTGCGTTCAAATGAAAGCACGGTATCTACTAAATGCTCAAGAGCCTTAGGGCCGGCAATAGAGCCGTCCTTAGTCACATGGGCTACAAGGAAAAGAACTGCATCACGATTTTTAACCCAAGCAACCAGTTCTTGAGAACATAGCTTTAGTTGGTTAACCGTTCCCGGAACTACTCCCGCGGCTGGGGAATAGACTGTTTGAATAGAATCTACAATCACAAACACTGGATTCATTTCATCGAGAGTGCGGGTAATATCTTCCAATAACCCAGTGCACAACACTTCGATCCGATCAGAAGCGAGGGAAAGACGATCTGCTCGAGAGCGAATTTGTGCGGCAGATTCCTCACCGGAAACATACAGAACACGCCCCTTCGTACGGGCCGCCTCGGCAGCTTGAAGAAGCAAGGTAGACTTACCAATTCCCGGTTCTCCGCCAATAAGAATTGCAGAGCGCTTCATTACTCCCCCGCCGAGCACTCGGTCGAACTCTTCGATGCCTAAAATAAAGCGGCTACCCTCTTTAGATTGCACAGCGGAAAGCGGAATTGATCTGCTTCCTGAACGACCAAAACCAGGAACCCCCAGAGGAAGAGCATCCTCAGTTTGTGATGAAACTTCTTCTAAGGTATTCCAGGCTCCACAGTCTGGGCAACGCCCAAGCCATCTCGGCTGAGTATAACTACACTGGGTACATTGATATGCGGTTGATCCGCTTTTCTTTTTTGCACACATACAACAATCATATCAGAAAAAACATACATTTTTGCCTACAAACCAACGATTTGTTTTCATTTTTATAGTACATTTTTAACATAATGCAAAAGCGACTCGGATTACAGCGACTTATTTTTTCTATAATAATTTTATTCTCTTTATCCACTCTCAAAGCAGAGCCTGTTTACCGAATAATAGCAGAAAATTACACCATAACCGGACGCACCCGCCAAAATGTAATTGAAAACATCTTGGGAAGTTCTGTAGGTACAGAATTTGATTCTCAAGAAGCTGTAAGTCTCTTCGCTGCCGACAGAAAACGAAAGCTTGATAACTTACGAGCTTTTAAGGATTCATCTGTTACCATCTTATATGAAGAAGAAACTGACGGCTTAATTCCCGTATCCTTAAAAGTATCAATTACAGATGGTTCCGCTTTCTTACCATTTCCTTTCGCATTTTATAACAGCAACCAAGGGTTTCTTTGCGGTGCTATGGCCAATGTACCTAATGTTTCGGGTACACTACAAAACCTATTATTTATGGGCTTGTATTCTGCACCTCCAAACGAAGATAACAAGCTTCAGTGGGCAGAGCCTAATTTTTTATTGGTAGGAAACTGGTCGAATATTAGATTAAATCCACTCCTATTCACTCTGTCTGGTTCAGTAATGCGTATGAATCGTCAAATAGAATACCTAGGGAAAAGTCAAAATAAATTTTTAGCACTCATCCTTAGTGGAAGAATTGGAGCAGAATTACCAATCACCGATATCTTGTCGGCTAAAACCTCCGTTCGCTATTCTTATAGTCCAAAACACACCATTGAGTATGTTCGCGATGAATCGCTCCTCCCCTACGGACCAATTGATTCAACTGTGGGAACAAACCTCGGATTCACGGTAAAATCACTAAACTGGGAAGGAAATTTTCGCAGGGGGTATAAGATCGACGTAACTGGCGGTATTGAAACAACATATCCGTCCTTTGCATCACAACAAACCAGCGTAGATGGTGAGGCAGAGGTTTCAGTTTACTATCTTGCTTCCTCTAGGTTTAATCCCCAAGCTCGCCTCTCTTTTTTTGGAAAGAGCCACCTGCCGCAACTTGATTCAGGATTTCGTGTTCGAGGTATTCGTAACGGAGAGTTGCGAGGAAATGCAGGAGTTTATTTGAATACTGGATTACAAATCCAACTCTTGAAATTTTCTTCTATGGAAATACATTTCACACCTTGTTTTGATGCAGTATTCTTATATACACACAATACTTCTACACGGCCCTATGACCTTGGGCTTGCTGCTGGCGGAGAACTTCTTGTCTTTTTGAATTCATTAAAAAGCCTTCCTATGAAACTAGGAGTTGGATTCGATTTACGCCCAGAAGATAAGAACGGTAGTGGAAATTTTTATGAGATCGACTTTTCTTTTAATCTTACTTTTTAACCGACGAAAGAATCGCATCGAAATATGCTCTGTTTTCCTGATATGCAGTTTCCCCAACAGTCATACTAACAATACAAACTGATTTCTTATTGGATTCAGGTATACAAAGCTTGATATCATAATTCCGAAAGCCAGACTCAGCATCATAAAAAACGTTGTCTATACGGAAACGTTTCCCAGAACCTGATACACGCGTTTTTTCTGGGGACGCCCAAATATAACGAGTAGAGCTCGAAAAATACCGAACGAGAAATACAGGAAGGCTATCTTCGGGAATTCCAATGCTCACAACGTCTAAGGTATCTACCACTAGCATTGCCGTATCATCTAAAAAGAAGATATTTTCTGCTACAGCTATCCACTGATCATCCAAAGAAAAACGCACATCTTCCCCAAGAATCTCTTTTGCGGCGGAATTTGCCTTTAGAGTAAATGTTTTACTTTCTTTTGCCCCGGCTCGCGGGTTAAACGCAAAAAAATCGGCATCCTTACCATCTTGAATCATTCCCGATCGTTCAAGAACCATTTGTGGTTTCCCGTCCGGGGAATGGAGGGAGAGCAAAGCGAACACCGGAATCTCCGCCGCATGAATGAGCTGTACCTCACCGCCAAACATGGAAGCCTCGCACGTGGTGGAAACTTGAGAAGGTAGCAAAGAAGATCGTTCGGGATTATCAAGGGGAATCCCCTTAGTATTTGCCACAGCTTTCCATGAATGCATATCTGCAATCAATTTCATAAGATAATTAACAGCGGGTACGTCATCATTGGTTATTTTTGAAATTATTTTTTGACCAGTAAGAACAAACGCCCCCGAGGATGTTTCGCCTCGAAATAAAATTGAAACATTTGTCCCTGTTGAAGGCGTTATCAACATGCCTGCATAGGTTGAATCATCATAGCGAAGAAATCCCGTCCAAGTGGGCGCTTTCCAAGAATAATCCCGGTAAAAAACAAATTCCCCCGGAAGAGGATCAAGAAAAGAGTTCGATTCACCAACAAGTGGCAACGCAATAAGAAAGATAACCGCTATAAATGCAAGCACTCGATTCATGATGCTGATTCCTCTCCACTCGCGAGCTCTTTTTGAATAACAGCATTAATGTGAGCGCTTGCCTCAGTGAGAGGAATAAGGGCTGCGTCTTTTTCACTTCGTAGCTTAATCTCAACGTTCGGAAGGTTTTTGTCTCCGAGGACTACTCGTATTGGTACACCAATAAGGTCCATATCCTTAAACTTAACGCCTGGGCGTTCGCTTCTATCATCCAACAAGACATCTACTCCGGCAGCAGTTAGTTCGCTGTATAGTGAATCTGCGGCTTCGGCCATACTTCCCGCGTATTTTATCGGGATAATTACCACCTGATACGGTGCTACGCTCATAGGCCAGATAATACCGTCATCATCATGGTGTTCCTCGATAATCGAGGCAAGAGTACGGTCAACACCGATTCCATAACATCCCATAGTGGGGTTTTGTTGCTTACCGTTTTCGTCGAGATAGTGCATGTTCATACTCTTAGTATATTTATAACCAAGCTTAAAAATATGGCCCAACTCGTTTCCTTTTTTACTGTAAAACTCCGTTGAACAATTTGGGCATTTGTCTCCGGCTACCACGGTACGCACATCGGCAGTGAGCCAAGCAGTAAAATCTCGACCTGGTTCAACGTGGTCGTAGTGCAGATCAGTAGCAAGAGCCCCAGTAACCGCATCATGCATATCTTCAACAGATAAATCTACAACGAGTGGCAACGCGGTAAGCCCAACAGGGCCGGCAAAGCCTACAGGAGCGCCAGTAAGGCGTTCAACGTCGTGATCCGACGCAAGGACAACATCACTTGCCTTGAGGTTTGCTGCGAGTTTAACTTCGTTTACATCTAAATCACCACGAATACAAACAGCAATGAACACTTCGGGATAATATGCCGCAGCATGTTCTGGGGTTGCTTTCTCATAGACAGCACAACCAGGTGCGGTTGATAGATCAAGTTCACAGTTACTTACTTGATAGACAAGTGTTTTAATAAATCGATTCGGTGTTGTATCAAGAAAGGTGCACAACTCATCGATAGTTCGTACATTCGGGGTTTTTATAGGAGTAAAAGCAACTTCTGTAGGAGCAGAGCCTGGTCCCTGGGTTATCGGGTCCGGAGCGCAGGCTGCTTTTTCATCGTTTGCTGCATAGCCACATTTTGGGCAGAGTATAAGGTTGTTGTCGCCAACTTCACTTTCCACCATAAACTCTTCGCTTCCTGTTCCGCCCATTGCACCAGAGTCTGCACGCACTGGTATTACAGAAAGGCCACAACGGCGAAAAACATTCCGATACGCGCCCCCCATATCTGTGTAGGTTTTATCAAGGCTTTCATCGTCAGTATGAAAAGAATAGGCATCTTTCATGGTAAATTCACGTGCGCGCATAAGACCGTACCGCGGGCGAATTTCATCGCGGTATTTTGTATTTATTTGATACACCGTGATTGGTAGTTGTTTATAAGAAGAAATTTCGGCGCGCAAAAGGGCGGTAAAGACTTCTTCCGCAGTGGGGCTTACCACCAACTCTTGATCAACTCGGTTTGTAACGCGGAGCATTCCGGATCCCATGGTTTCCCATCGACCGGATTCCCGCCATATTTCACCCGGTACCAACACCGAAGGTTTAAATTCTAAAGCACCCGTCGCATCCATTTCCTCACGGACAATACGCTCAACGTTTCGGAACACGCGCAGCCCTAGGGGCAAATACGTAAACAGCCCGTTAGAAAGCTTGCGGATCATTCCGGCACGGAGTAGGAGCCGGTGACTAGCGATAACGGCATCCGTAGGAACCTCTCGGAGCGTCGGCATAAACATCTTAGACATCTTCATTATAACTACCTCACATCAAGAGATTCAGTTTATAGGTATCGCGAGCCTATTTCAACTGGTGTTTTGTTGTGAATAGTTCAATCAAGGGCAAATTTGCCTCGTCCTTGGTTGTTTTCAAGTGAGCATAGTTAGTGAAAATCCCGAAATGCTGTTCATGCCAGGTATGATAGTTATAACTTATTCCCTTTTCATCACAAATATCGATAATATCAGAAACCCATTCTAAACCACCCTGATCAAAGGCTGCTTGGACGCAGCCAAACTCACCCAAGTACAACGGCACATCGTGTTTAGTACCGAACGCGGCATACCGAGCAATTTCTGCAGCAAGATACTCCTTGTTCCAAGAATATACGGGACCATCAGAAAAAAGAAAATCAAGACGGAGGCGAGCAGTCGCATCTTTGGGAATTTTGGTACCCTTCATCCAACCAGAAACGGTATACGTATTCCCAGCCGTCACACGTATCAAACCGTTACTATCTGCAATCACCGCAGAGGATCTCGAACCCGTAGCCGACCAACACCCGGCACCATCCCTGCCAGTAGCAGGATTCCATTTTCTACTTCCAGAAACTGGTTCAGACCAGTAATCAAAGCCCTGATCAAAATCGAACGAGTAGCGTTTTGTCGAAACAATTTTACCTGATGGATCTCGTTCGGTTAGAATAACGTCATCAAAGAAAGCCGTGCCCGAAGCAAGAGCATCGGCCTGAAGTGCAAGGCGTCCAACAGTCCATTCATCTTTTGATGCAGCTACGGGCACGCCCTCATACCAAGCCCAGTCGCTAGTACCAGAGGGTAAAACTGGATTTTCAAAGGTTGACCATTTCCACAAGGCCGACCCAAACGTTATTTTTTTATCAGGGTCTGGCCAACTAGTTCGTATTCCTATCAATGAAGGAATCCAAGGTACATCCTGATGAGAAAAGGTCATGGGTACATAACAATGAAATTCATATACGATATTATGATCGTGGATTAAGAAAAAATTCATGGCTCCATTTTGATCTGGATCCCAAGAACTGTCTCCTGCAGCCTTATTCGCGTTCATTCTTTCAATAAATATACAATGACGATCATCTACCTCGCGCACCGCGCGAACGGTTTCCCGTGCGAGAGTTTCCCACTGGGTAATTGTTTTTGTTACAATTGGTTCATTTAAAAGATCATATCCAATAATTTGAGGCTCATCGGCATAGCGACGGGCAATTTCTTTCCATAAAGCAATAAACCGTTTTTGATTATTCTTATTTTTCCACAAGGCATCCCCATCACCTTGAGATTGAAAACCCCCCTGAGGAAAGTGCATGTTTAAAATGAGATGAATACCGTATTTTTTTGCCCAAACAAGGTTTTGATTAATCCAATCAAAACCCGATTGTTTATAGGAATAGGGCGTTGAGTCGTCTTCGAAAATCCGGTAGTTTAAGTAAAACCGAATAGTGTTAAACCCCATTTCCGCCGCATACCGGTAATCTTTTTCTTCATGATGATTATCCGGCGCCAGCGCAGGATTTCCCCACACATTATTGCCAAAAGCCACACCACGAAGCAAAACCGGCGTGCCGGTTCCATCGACTATCTGTGTTCCCTGGGCATGAAAAAAGTCATTTTCTTGCGGTGTCCGTCCTGATTTTTTGCCTGAATCGTCAAATAAATCTACTGACGGGCCTGCCTGAGAAGCACACCCAAAACCAAGTGCAACGATACAGATACTAGTAACTAATGTAAATTTTCGCATACTGGAATTGTAGTACATGATCTTCCTATTTGATATAGTATAGAAGTATGGGTGTTTTTAAATTTGTTTATAGTATAGAATTAATTTAAGACATAGCATTTTGTTTAATCTTCATTACAACAGACTAAAAGTTTTATAGTGGCAACTGGGTTACAGGAGGGTGGAGTGAAATCTCTTTTTATTAAATTATCATTTTTACTTTTGATTAGTAGTATTAGCTTTGTTTCGTGTGTGAGCTCGCCTGATAGATACATTGCTAAACAGGCTTCAAAAGTAGACAGAGCGGAATTCCTTTTCAAACAAGGAGTAAGCAATTACGAAACCTATCTTGTACAAAAAAATGACTTAACCGAGATTCCCCGAGTTCGTAAGTTTTTTGAGCACACTCTTTCCCTAGATCCTCTTCACCCTCAAGCACAAATCTATATAACGAGAATTGATGAATATACCGGCAAGCAATATGATCGTTATCTAGACCGAGCAACCGTGCTCTCTAAAAAGGAAAAGCGAACCTCCGCAGAAGACTACGACATGGCTTATGCACTTGCCCGTGCTGGTGAAATTAAAACATTTGATACAACATTGATGAAGCTCCAGCTATCAACTATGGATTCTCGTAGAACATTAACTACGGAGCGATTAGTTCCTCTTTCTGCTCTTGAAACAAAAATCCTAGCCGAAGAAAACCCCAGAAATCTCGCAAAGCTTGTTCCGCAAGCGAACCGACTAATGCGTGAAATTGATAACGTGGATGCAGGAAATGTTTCAGTTAATAAAATAAGAAAATCAATTGGTTCTCATATTGGCTCGCTTGCTGAAAAAGATATTGCCGACGCTAAGGCATATATGGAAAAACGAAAATATCCCGAAGCAGAGGGTTCTCTTATTCAGGCTCAACGAACTGTTTCTGGTTTCGATGTACCCGCAGGGGAAGAAATTCAGGGGCTTAAATATACTAACTATATACGCTGGGGAAATGCCCACTTTGATGCTAGACGCTATAGAGCAGCAGGCGATAAGGCGGATCTTGCAATGGCGATCAATCGCACATCAGAAGCGATTAACCTTAAGGCAAAGAGCATTCGAGCTGTATCAGCAGCAGCAGCACGAGATATTGATACTGAAATAGATACTATCGTAGCAGAAGTAGATGCTTATATTAGCTCAGGGGAACTTGTCTCAGCATGGAATACTTGCAACAGCTACATTCCACAAATGAAAAAGAAAGC
>DUOS01000130.1 GCA_012838745.1 Treponema sp.
GCAATGTCGTCACCAACAATTTGCTCTCCGGGAATCATTGCTGTGGAAGTTTTTCCACACGCAGATGGGTAGGCACCGCAGAAATAGGTTTTACGATTTTTTTCCTTATCAACAGCAGCCATAACAAACATGTGTTCGCAGAGCCATCCTTCTTTACCGGCCTTATTAATTGCCAAGCGCATTGAGTGTTTTTTTAGGCCAATTGAGTTCCCAGCGTACTGGTTGTTCATGGAGTACACCATGTTGTGTTGGGTATCCATGTAAATACGGCGCTTGTCTAAGTTCTTAGTACAGTTGCGCTCGTCGAGTTCACCAGCCGAGTGTATAAAGCTAAAGAAATCGTCTTTTTCAGCATCTTTCATCTTGAGAAAGTGATGATACGCAGTTCGGTAGAGAATCATTTCAGAGTGGGCTACATACCAGCTGTCAGTAAACTGAACGCAGGGAATGGTAAAGGGGCTCTCTGTAGGACCTTCTGAGAAAAAGAGAACAACTGCGTCTTTTCCCTTCATAATACCTTTAGAAACGCTCATGATTTCGGCGAGTCCTTCTTCGTACTCAACTGAGTTAAGGGACTTCATGCGCTCAAGGTTTTCTTTTTTTACCATAAATGTGGTGTTTTTTTTGTCTCGTGCTTGATCGCCATATCCATCCCAGTGAATAGTTTGGGTGGAATTGGCCATTTGGAGTTCTTCGCCTAGATCCAATGCTTTTTTGCGAACGTAAAGATTATCTTCTTTACTATCATCGCAAATATACAGTGAGGCAGGTTCGCAGTGTTCTGCAAAGGAACCAATAAAATCCATTACCTTGGGGTTCTTTAAGGCGGTGAGTTTATTAAAACTCTTCTCGTCCATTAAACCTTTTAGCAATTCATCATACTTACTCATACATACTCCTTGGTTCCGGAGACACAAAAATTTTCGTGTAAAAAAAATACAGAAAAAATTCTAGCCTTCCGAATAGTTTAAACAATTATAATCTTTCTCTTACAGTATTGCAGGAATAACCGTCTTTATTCAAGGGTAGGGAAGGCAGGCGGCAGTTATTTATCCTGCCCATAATAAGCATTAGGACCGTGTTTGCGTAGGTAGTGCTTTTGAGTAATATACGAAGGTAGTTGTGTTGCGGCCGGATTTGCTTGCAATGTCAGTATTGCCATTTTTGCAACTTCTTCAAGAACAGCAGCGTTGTATACTGCTTGTGAGGCCGTTGCTCCCCAAGCAAAAGGCCCATGCCCCCCAACAAGCACCATTGGAACTTTTTGTGGATCAAATTTGTTTCTTTTAAATATTTCGATTATGAGTTTACCAGTTTCAAGTTCATAATCCTTTGTAACTGCTTCTATGGAAAGACAGGGAGTGCAGGGTACGGGAACTTGAATATGATCAGCATGAGTGGTTCCAAAAAGAGGAATCTCTTTGCATGCCTGTGCCCATGCACAGGCATTTGAAGAATGCGTATGAATTATTCCGCGTATTTCTCCCTTATAATTCAGGTTGAAATTCTGGTAAAGAATTCGGTGTGTGGGGGTGTCTGATGAAGGATTAAGGTTTCCTTCAACTATAGTCCCATCTAAATCGAGTACGACCATCTGGTTTGGTTTTAGGTCACTATAAGGCACCCCGGAGGGTTTTATAGCAAAAACTCCACGGTCCGGATCAAAAGAGGAAACATTCCCCCACGTATATAATGCTAAGCCGCGTTTTGGTATTTCCATATTTGCGGCCCATGCTTCTTCTTTAAGGGTTTTGTAGTGTGACATTAGTGCTTCCAGGCCACGGCGTTCCATCGAAGTTCATTTCGGAACTGTTCAACCGTGGTTCCTGCTCCAATAGAAATTAGTTCTATACCAGTCATTTCTGCCCAATCTCGTAACATCTCTATAGAGATTTGATTAGAGAATGCGGTATGATGACCTCCTCCAGCAAGTATCCAACTTTCTGCGGCAGTTACTAAGTTAGGTTCTGGTTTCCACAATAAGCGTGCGACAGGTAGATGAGGAAACTTCTCATTTGTTTCTACAACTGAAACTTCATTAACAACACAGCGGAAGCGTGAACCAAAGTCTACTACGGCTGCACAAAGAGCAGGGCCTGGCCGGCCATTAAAAACAAGGCGTGCGGGATCTTCTTTGCCTCCAATTCCTAAGGGATGCACTTCGAGAGTTGGTTTTTTCTCTGCGATGGAGGGGCACACTTCGAGCATGTGCGCTCCGAGTATTAGGTCTTTATTCGGTTCAAAATGATAGGTATAGTCTTCCATAAAAGAAGAACCTTGGCCTTGTTCTCTTTCCATTCCGGCAGTCATAACTTTAAAAGTGCGCACTAGTGCGGCTGTTTTCCAGTCGCCTTCTCCGGCAAAACCAAACCCGTCGGCCATGAGGCGCTGGCATGCGAGCCCTGGTAATTGCTTCATGCCGTGTAAATCTTCAAAGTTCGTGGTAAAGGCATTTATGTCATTATTCGCAAAGAAGGCACGCATTGCGATTTCAATTTTTGCTTGTTCGCGAATACTCTTGCGCGTGTTCTCTTTATCTGCTCCCCAGACAATGGAATAGTTGGAATTATATTCGTCAAATAAATTATCGATATCTTTTTCTGAAACTTTATTAATGTAAGCTACTAGGTCACCAATACCAAAATAGGGAACTGACCAGCCCATCTGGATCATGGCTTCTACCTTGTCCCCGTCGGTGACGGCAACATCACGCATGTTATCGCCAAATCGTGCAATACGCAGTTTTTTACCATCTGCAACCGCACTCCCAGCCCGCATCCACTGTGCAATTCGCGCTTTGGTAGTTGTATCTTTCCAGTGTCCCACTATAACTTTTCGAGGGATATCCATACGGGCTGTTATAAACCCAAACTCACGATCTCCGTGTGCGGATTGGTTTAGGTTCATAAAATCCATATCAATTGATTCAAAAGGAATTTCCGCATTAAATTGTGTATTAAATTGAAGGAGGGGTTTTTGTAAAGACTTTAGGCCAGCAATCCACATCTTGGCTGGGCTGAAGGTATGCATCCAAGCAATTATGCCAGCGCAGTTTGAATCGGCGTTTGCTTCTTCAAGTGTTTTCCTGATGCCGTCGGCTGTTAGGAGTGTTTCTTTCCATAAAATAGGGCAGGGCAGGCTGGTATCCGCGTTGAGATCTTGCACAATTTTTTTAGAATCGTCTGCAACTTTTTTTAGTGTGTCCTCTCCATACAAGGATTGGCTTCCGGTAATAAACCAGTATTTGTGAATAGTCAAATCGATCATAATGTTTCTCCTTCTATAAACTTTCCGAGTCTTAGAAATTTTTCATACAATTTGTTGTAAACTTTAACATGGCTTGGATTGGGGTGGTGTATGCGTTCTGTTCCTGCCGATATTGCCTTTTGTGCCGTAAATACATCGGTATATAAACCAGCTGCAGTTGCTGCAAATACAGCCGCACCAATAGCACAAGATTGGTCACCTGCGGTTATATGAATATCTCGGTTTGTAATATCAGCAAGAATTTGCATTCCGATTATGCTTTTTCGAGCAACGCCTCCAATTGCCATTATTTTTTCAATGTGTATTCCACCAGCTTCGAATGTTTCTATAATTGATCGAGCGCCAAAAGCCGTGGATTCAAGAAGAGCCCGCATAAGGGTGGGGGCGTCTGTACCTAAATCGATGCCGGCGATTGCTGCACGAAGTTTTTGATTTGCCCAAGGAGTTCTTCGACCATTTATCCAGTCCAGAGCAATAATAGAAGATTCTGTAGGATGTATTTCTTCTGCAGCTTGTTCTAATTTTTTAAGAAATATTTCTTCAATTTTTTCAATGTTTACAGCATTTGGTTCAATAAGATTTTTTACCGGCCACATAAGTAAATTACGTAACCATGCATAATAATCTCCGTATGCCGATTGACCTGCTTCATAGCCAATCCAGCCAGGAACAACCGATCCATCTACTTGACCGCAAATACCCGGAATAAGTTTTTCCGGTTTTTCTGCAGAAGAAGGAGGCCCAATAATTACATCACAGGTTGATGTTCCAATGCTTTTAACGAGAACTCCAGGGGCTGCATCCCCTCCAACAGCGCCAATATGTGCATCATATGCACCCACACAAATTATAGTTTCGGATGATAATCCAAGTTTTTTTGCCCATTCTGTGGTGAGTGTTCCAGCAATGGTATCTGCGGTCCACGTTTCAGAGCCGAGTGTATTACGAATTTTAGCGAGCGCAGGATGAAGGATCGAAAAGAATTCTTCTGGGGGATATCCTCCCCATTCCTTGTGCCATAACATCTTATGCCCTGCTGCACATCGGCTTCTCTTTATTGTGCTAGGGTTTTCTGTACCAGTAAGATTTGCGGTTATCCAATCGCAATGTTCCATTGCAGTATACGCTGCCTTCGAAACATTTGGGTTTTTACGAACGGTATGCAGAATTTTGGCCCAAAACCATTCGGAAGAATAAACACCTCCGGAATATTTTGTGTAGTCGATACCACCCCAAGTGCGTGCCAATTCGTTTATTTCATCGGCTTCGTTAACAGCTGTATGATCTTTCCAGAGAATAAACATTGCATCCGGATCCTCTGTAAAAGAAGGGGATAATGCGAGTGGCCTTCCTTCTTTATCGGCAAGTACGGGTGTCGATCCCGTCGTGTCGATAGATATTGCTCGTAGGCGTTTTTTTATAAAGTCTTTTTTATTATAATTAGAATCAAACGCTCCTAATACTGCTTCAGTAAAGCTTTCGATATAATCAAGAGGATGTTGTCTAAATTGATTTAATTTTGGTTCACAATAAAGTCCTTTTTTCCATCGTGGGTATGGTGAAACGCATTGTCCAATAATTTCGCCATCGGCTGCGTCTAGAATTACTACACGTACAGAATCCGATCCGAAATCTGCACCTGCTACAAAATGTTCGTTTTTTTCTACCATAGAAGATTCTCCTTAAAAAATATATCTAGCGGAACACTAATTATTTCTTCTGCCTCTTCTTGTAATACGAGGGCTTTGTATACTTCATGTATTGCAAGTCGCCCTTGTTCTTCTGGGCGTTGTGAAATAAGACAGTTAATTTTTTCATCTTTTAGGTATTGTTCATTTTGTGGTACAAGGTCGTAGCCAATGAGTGTGATTTTTTCTGTTATGCTTCTCAGGTCGAGATAATTTACAATTTTGTGTGCCATTGAGGAAGCCACAAATATTCCTGAAAGTGATGGGTTATCTCGAAAGGCCTTATCAAGGGTCGTCTCTATTTTTTTAGAATTGCGCTCTGAACACACAATATCGAGAACTTTTGAATTTGGTATATGAGAATACCAGTCTGCAAATCCGCGAAATCTTTCATTAAGGTTGAACGCTTCGGTATATGGACGAATAACAGCAAAAGTTTTTTCGCTTGGGGAAATGGTGTTCATGAGCTTGCCGGCGAGTTGGCCTCCGCGAAAAGGATCTTGTGCAATTGTTGAGCGTGTAATAGAGCCAGGAAGTGGTGAGTCTATACAAATAAACGGAACATCTTGCTGAGAGGTTCCAATAAGCTTGAGACATTCTTCCTGCATGATTGGTGCTACAACCCAGGCTGCACAATTTGCAGCTTGCAGTTTTTTGAATGCTGAAGAAAGAGACCGAATATTTGATCGGGTAAAATAAAAACTTTCTAAGTGTAACGAAAAAGCAGAAAGCTCTGAAACAGCATTTTTTAAACCCTGCCAAACAAGATGCCAATACCCTGATTCAGAATCGGGTTTGGGGATAAGCACACCTATTTTAAGGTTTTCATTACGGCGCAAGTGTCGCGCGAGTGGGTTTGGTTGATATCCTTCCTCGTCGATTATTTGTTGAATTTTTATTTTTGTCTCCGGAGATACTCTTCCCCGGTTGTGGAGTACTCGGTCTACGGTGCCGATAGAGACACCGGCTCTCTCTGCTATCTCAATTATTGTCATTGCGTGTACCTACACATAGAGGTTAACAGAGGTATTTAAGCCAGTCAATGATAAATTTTCATTTATTAATTTTTTTTATTATGAATTACTTAATAATAGAACGAATAAATAGAGATTTTCCAAATCGAATCTCTATTCTTACTTGTGTTCAGGCTAATACCGGCTATAATGAAAATTATTAAAACATTAGGGGTTGCGTTATGGCACGAGAAAAAAATGGGCTAAGAAAAGGTGTTATCTTTGTTTTTTTTGCTATAACTGCAGTGGTACTCGCTTGTTTCTTTGTCCTTGTTTCTCTAGTTGATTTTAAAGTTCCCGAAGAAAACTTGTCGTTACCTTCTGATTCAATCGGCATTATCGTAGGTTTTTCACAAATTGGTGCAGAGAGTTCTTGGAGAAAACATAATACACTTTCTATTCGCGAAGCTGCACAAGAAAAAGGTATTCAGCTTTTATTTGAAAATGCTGAACAAAAACAAGAAAATCAAATTAAGGCCATTCGTTCCTTTATAGCTTACCAAGTTGATGTTATAGCTTTTGTTCCAATTGTAGCGGAGGGCTGGGATAACGTCCTGAGAGAATCTGCCGAAGCGGGTATTCCGATATTAATTACCGATAGAAAAATAAAGACAGATGACGAAAGTCTTTTTGCTGGATTTATCGGAACAGATAGTCTCGAAGAAGGTCGAAATGCTGGTAGATTTATTATAAGAAAATTTTCACAAGAATATACGCCTCCTCGTTATCGAAATCGAAGTTTACGTATTTTTGAGTTAAGCGGAACTGAAGGCGCTTCTGTAACCTCCGGTCGTGCCCAGGGATTTAGAGATGTTTTAAATAAAGATAATCGTTTTAGCATAGTCTACAGCGAATCGGGTGATTTTCTCCGCTCAAAAGGATATGAAATTGCACAAAATATATTAGACAACTATGACACCATTGACGTGGTGTTTTCTCATAATGATAGCATGACCCTTGGTTTTATAGACGCGATGAAAGAGCGGGGGATGAGTCCGGGCGTTGATATCGTTATAGTAAGCATAGATGCTGAACAGGCAGCTATTGATGCATTGCGTGCCGGTGAGATAAATTGTGTTGTTGAATGTAATCCGAAAACTGGGCCAGCGATTATGAATCTTGCTATTCAGCTTGCTGAAGGAAAAGCTATACCTCGACTTTTACATGTGGAGGAACGGGTTTTTTCAGAAGATGATACCGATCTTGAAACCGTAGCTCCCCGGGGCTACTAAGATGAAGGTTGCAAGGATATCGAGCATAGGAAAGAAACTTCGTTTTTCTTATATGATTATAATATTTCTTATGCTTGTCCTCCCTGTTACGACTATTGTAGGTTCTCTAGTACAAACAGCCCTATATGATCGAATAATTACAAATGTTAGTAGAACAAACGAGTTAAACCAGGTGGTCAAAACAGGCGTATCCAATGCAGTTTGGGATGTTGTAGCAGGAAATAATAAGTTTATCAATGGAACACAATATGAAGTTATCTATTCTATAAAAAAAGGAATTGAAAATATTAGGAAGAAGACGGGGTCACGAGAAAGTCGGCAACTCCTAGAAGTTGCTGGGCGTGCATTGGGAACATTAACTGATTATGTTGATCGATTGGGAGACCAGATGGGCCGAGATGCGACTGTCGCCGAAAATGAAAAAATTCTTGAAGAAATACGAGGGGTTTCTTCACTCATATCTGATATCCTGCAAAGTTTTATTATGCGAGAAATTGAATCTGCGGCGCGTGTTAATGAAAAAATAAAGAAAACAGTTTGGACCCTTACTATACTGCAATGTTTAATTCTATTTTGTGTTACTTTTTTCTCGATGTATGCGCAACGCTCTGTGTCTCGTAGTATTAATAATCCTATTCGTGAGCTGGAGCGGCTTTCTACCTCAATTGCTTCAGGAAATCTTGAGGCACGTGCCTCATTGCCAAATGTAACTGAACTTGATAATTTGACAGAAAACCTTAACGTAATGGCTAAACGTATGCGTGAATTACTTGATGCAAATATTCGCGAACAAAAGAATTTACAAAAATCAGAAATGAAAGCATTGCAGGCGCAAATAACCCCTCATTTTCTATACAATACTTTTGATACTATTATTTGGCTTGCCGAGGCAGGAAAAACTGATCAGGTGATTGATGTAACACGAGCTTTTGCTAGTTTTTTCCGAGTTTCACTTAGTCGTGGTAAAGAGTGGATCTCTGTTTTTGATGAAATAGAACATATACAAAGCTACTTAATGATTCAAAAAATTAGATATCGTGATATTTTAGATTATGATATAGATATAGACAAAGAAATACTCAGTGGAAAAATTCTTAAATTATTATTACAACCACTCGTCGAAAACGCATTATATCATGGAATAAAAAACAAAAGAGGCAAAGGGCATATTCATATTCAAGGAAAAAAAGACGGTGCGTCTATGATTTTTACCGTTACCGACAATGGGATTGGTATGGAAAAAGAACGACTTGATGATGTGTTAAAGCAAATTAACGGAGAGGCGAACGCCTCTGTCCCTAGCGATGTTTACGGATTGTATAATGTTACTCGAAGGCTTCGTCTCTATTATGGTGATACCGCTTTTTTCGAAATAAGCAGCATATGGAAACAAGGTACTACCGTAACCTTTTGTGTACCAGAGGACCCTAAAAATGTATAGTGTATTTCTTGTTGATGATGAAATCGTAGTGAGAGAAGGTATTAGAAATAGTATTAAGTGGGAAAATACTGACTATACCCTTGTTGGAGAAGCCCCCGACGGAGAGATGGCACTTGCCCTTTTAAAGGATATTAAGCCCGATATTTTAATTACAGATATTCGCATGCCTTTTTTAGATGGCCTTGCATTGTCAAGAATCGTTAGAAAAACACAGCCGTGGATAAAAATTATAATTCTTTCGGGGCATGATGAGTTTGCGTATGCTCAAGAAGCAATTTCTATAGGTGTTGAGGAATATTTGTTAAAACCTGTTTCTGCAGCGGATATGATGAAGAGTCTCGATAAAATTGCATCACGTATTGAAGAAGAAAAAACAATAAGAACTGCTACTGAAAAATTACAGCGAAAAATGCTTACTAGTAATGATATCCTTAAAGAAAAATGGCTTTCCGAACTTGTTTCCGGAGGGAATACTTCAAGTGTATTTTTTGAACAAGCTAGAGAGTTTGATATCGATATTGTAGCCCATTTTTATTCCGTTGCTATTGCTGATTTATGTTGTGAAAGTTCTGATATTCGGGAAATTGATCGAGCAAAAAGCATTATTGATTCTATAGTATCAGTTTCGGAAGATGTTATATCTTTTTCAAGTAGCGTGGATACTGTAACCTTTATAATTAAAGGCGCAGATTCTGAATCAGTTGAAGAAACGGCGTATTCTTTAGCTCAGGGGATTAAGTTTGAATCTGAAAGAAATACTGCGGTTCTCGTTTCTGTTGGTATTGGAAAGAGTGTAAACAGGATTGGATCTATAGCACAGTCTTGGTCAGAAGCAAAAAGCGCAGTAAAATATCTTGTAGCCAGCGGGAGAAATATTATCGTTGGTATTAATGATATATATTCTTCAGGTACTGTTTCGTATCTGGATCCTGGTTCTGATCCAATTGCTATTAGGCTCCAGTTTGCTACAGAAGATGATATTGATTGTATTGTTGAACAATACTCTAGTTTGCTCGGGGCCACAGAAAAAGGACATGGGCATATCGGATATTATTTATTGTATGATATAATTGTTGCAGCAAGGAAGCTGATAGAAGAATTGGGAGGCTCCTCATCCGTTCTTTTTCCCGAAGGTGTTCATCAAGAACGAATTTCTTCCATTGGGGAATCTCCTCAGTCTTTTCGCGAAGAAGTTCGGCGCATTGTTTCTGAATTAATAAAACTTCGTAATTCCTTGGGAGGCTCTTATCATGATACAATGGTGCAACGCGCCAAAAGATACATTCAAGAATACTTTGCAGATCCTGATATTTCTCTTAATACCGTCGCCGCAGAGGTTAATTATAGCCCCAATCATTTTAGTACAATTTTTTCTCAGGAGTCTGGAGAAACTTTTATTGAATATTTAACATGGACTCGTATTACGCGAGCTAAAAAACTCTTAAGTTCTACAAAATTGAAAAGCAGCGAAATCGCCTATGAAGTTGGATACAATGATCCACATTATTTTAGTTTTCTATTTAAAAAACACTCTGGACAGTCTCCTCGCGAGTATAGATCAGAAAAAAATACATCAGAATCTTAAAAAATAAAGAAAAAAAGTGCATACCCTTTTTTCTACAACATCTCTAATAATATCAATTTTGGCATCGACCTGAATCGGTGGCAGGTTTCAGTGAAATAAGCAATAAAGTTGGAATTTTTCATTTTTCGTACTGAATTGTGCAACGCTACATGTTAGTGATGTGCATCGTACGGTGGCGGAGACGTAGTTTTGAGGGGGTTTCACCTTTGCGGGACTTGAACTGCCTGACAAAGTTTCTGTAAGATGCGAAGCCACAGTCATAGGCGATACTTTCGACGGTATTGTTGCTTTCAACGAGTAAACTGATGGCGTATTTAATACGCTGATCAATGATATAGTCGCCGATCGATTTTGACATAAGCTTCTTGAAGGCACGGCCAAGGTAATCAGGATTGTAGGTCATCATGTTGGAGAGCATTTTTACCGAGAAATCGCAATCGGTGAAATTCTCGAATATTGTTCGGATAATCGCATAAATAAGACTGAATTTTGTGGAATCGTATTTATCGCCAATATAAGAAGATAGAACTATTTCATTGATTTTAATCATCAATAGGCGAAACAATATTTGAATTTTTTGGGGGGTAAACGACGGATTTTCTTGCTCGAACAGTAAATCGTGAAACAAATCAAGAAATTCATTGGATCCTTTGAGCGGAATTTCCTGAGGTAGTAAAAGTGCGTTATCGAGTCTATTTTGCGCAACGTTCTGATTGCTTAATACCTCGAGAGCTTCCCGTTCATTCAAAATCTGCGGTTCTTCGGCGCACGTAAAGTGAATCCAGTAATATGAGGTAGGTTCTGTTATGTGTTTTATGCCTTTATGAGTGCATTCAACGGGAAGTATCGTGAACTTTTCCGGTTCAATTGAAAACACCTCCGAATCTTCTTTTATTTCAACTCTGGATTTTTTCCCCAAAATCAATACCGATGTATGCAAGGTGCGTTCAGGATGTATCCATCCTGGATTGAGAATGGCGACGCCGCAATTATTTGCGTAGAGTTCAGATAGTTTGGGAAACAGAATAAATTTCACCAGCACCTCATGCTGTCAGTATAACCCCTTAAAAACCTAAAGCAAGAATAAAAGTCGGAATTAGTCATGTAATGTCAAAATTACTAATCTATTTTTAGCGGTATACCTCTGTTATTATTAAGTATCATGTTATTTATAATCAGGAGGAGACATTTATGCGCAGAACAAAAATAATCGTGGCTATTGCGATGTTCACGATGTTCATCGCCGCAAACGCTATCGCTTCGGGCAAATCCGAGGAGACCGGTGCGAAAGTGATCAAGCTGACTTACGTGTATTGGGGCAGCACCGCCGAGGACCTGGCCGTTAAGGCAGCCCTGAAGAATTTCGAAGCTGCTAATCCCGGCATTAAGGTTAAAACGCTGTATCTTCCCGGAGATTTGGATGGAGCAAGCTATAACGCGAAAATGAAATCGATGGCTGCGTCAAATACATTGCCAGATGTCGGTTATTTCCGACCCGAAGAATTTGGCAACTATGCCGTAAAGGATTATTTCCTTGAATTGAATAGCTTTATCAAGCGCGATGGTATGAATACTTCCTATTTGCCTCAGACTTGGCTTTCAATCGCCGGGAAGACCTATGGTGCATATACCGCTGCAGAGTGCCAAGTTATGTTTTACAATAAAAAAGTTCTTGCTGACGCAGGCGTGAGCATGCCGCCTGCCAAATACGATGAGGCTTGGTCTTGGGACGAATTTGCCACCAACCTGAAAAAAATAACTGTTGATAAAAACGGAAAGCACCCCGGGGATGCGGGCTTTGACCCGAAGAACATTACCCGTTACGGCGTTGCCTATGACCTTTGGTCGGCGATGTATTATCCAACCTTGTGGAGTAACGGCGGCGGTGTAATCTCCGATGACGGAAAATCAGTAATAATTGATTCTCCCGAATCGATTCAAGCCATCCAGAGACTTGCTGATCTTATAAACAAAGATCACGTGATGCCCTACATGGGCGGCGGCAGCGGACTTCCCGCACCGTCAGTCATGCTTGCGAACGGTCAACTTGGATTCTGGGTTACCGGTCAATGGGCGCTTCTCGAAATTGGCGCGATGAAAGACCTTCCCTTCGGCGTCGCGGCTCTCCCTATCCAGAAAAAACCCGCCCAAATTTATTTGAGCGGTGTGAACGTCGTGTTCAAGTCTACCAAAAATCCCGAGGCTGCCTGGAAGCTCCAGAAATGGATGATGGATCCCTCGAAGACTCTCGACCTCTATACTTCGGGCCTGTGGATGCCAACAAAGTCTTCATATTACACCGATCCCGCAACTCTAAAGGAATGGACGGATAATTCAGTTCATCCCGCCGGTTACAAGGAAGCGATTCTAGATTCAATGAAAGTCGCGAAAACCGAACCAGTTATGATCAAGAATATAAACCAGATTTGGGGTGACTATCTAAATCCCGCGTTCGAGAGTATCTGGATCGGACAATCAAGGGCCGATAAAGCGCTTAAGGAAGCCGCCGACAAGATCAGAAAATCGGGCCTACTGATAGGAGTGTATTGATTTAATATATCTATGCCCGTCCGGGTTTTCACGGACATTTTCGCCCGGAAATATCCGGGCGTTTTTATTGTTATTGAACAATCTTTATTTCAGGAGAGAAATGTGAAACAAACACGCAGCTGGAGTTTTACTAGAAATCAAAATTTTTGGGGATGGATTTTGATTATGCCGTTGACACTTGGTCTGATTATCTGGGTTTTTTTCCCGATGGGACTGAGCTTCGTGACAAGTTTGACGACCTGGGACATGCTCTCTAAGCCGGTTTTCGTCGGCATGAAAAATTACATCTCGCTCTTTACCGGAGACCAGTTATTTTTACAATCGGTGAAAGTCACCGTCTATTACACGCTTCTCAGTGTCCCTCTTCAGCTTATCGCTGCGTTCGGTGTGTCGATGATCCTTAATTCAAACGTACGTGGTATCGGAATATTCAGGACGATCTTTTATTTACCGTCGTTACTTCCCGGTGTCGTTGTAGCCGTCATTTGGCTATGGCTCTACAACAATCATTACGGCTTGCTGAATGCAATGCTCAACGCAATAGGACTGGATAAAGTCGAGTGGATTAGCAGTCCTGATCTTGTCATTCCGAGTCTTGTCATCATGAGTGTTTGGAGCATAGGAAACATCGTGGTGATTTTTTTGGCAGGGCTTCAAGGTATACCTAAAACCCTGCTAGAAGCAGTCGTGATTGATGGAGGAAACGCATGGCATTCCTTCCGGAACGTGATTCTCCCTCTAATGAGTCCGCTCATTTTGTATAATCTGATAATCGGGATAATAAAATCTCTTCAGCTTTTTACCGAACCCTATATCATGACCGGAGGCGGACCGATGAACTCGTCGCTCACCTTTATGCTGCTGATTTACAATAACGCATTCAAATACGGCAAGATGGGGATAGCGAACGCGATGGCCTGGGTTTTATTCGTACTGACGCTTCTTCTTTCCTTAGTGGTCATGAAGACCTCTAGTAAATGGACGTACTCTGAAGGAGACACAAAATGAACAGAAAAAAAAACATGTTTGGTAATGCTTTTGCCTATGGCACGCTCGGAGTAGTATCGATCTTCTGCATTTTGCCCCTGCTGTGGCAACTTCGCAGCTCTCTGATGCCGATGAACGATATTTTTAAAATACCGATGATCGTCATTCCGAAGTCCTTCGAGTTTTGCAATTATCTGGATGTTTTTACGCTGGTTCCGTTTGCCCGGTATTATGTAAATACAATATTCGTCGTGACTGTAAATATTATCGGTGCATTGATCTCGAACACCTGTATTGCCTATGCATTTGCGCGGCTGGACTTTAAAGGAAAAAATATAATGTTTGCACTGTGTCTTGGAACCCTCATGCTTCCGGCCTCTGTGCAGTTGATACCTTTTTTTCTTGAGTGGAACTGGCTTGGCGGTATTAACACATTTTTACCGCTGACTGTACCGTCGTTCTTCGGTAACGCGTTCTTTATTTTTCTTCTCGTGCAATTTTTTAAAACCCTGCCGAGAGACTATGACGAGGCTGCCTTTATCGACGGAGCGAGCCATCTCCAGATAATAGTGCAAGTGATAGTGCCTCTCTCTAAACCGGCGCTTGCGGTCGTCGCGATTTTTCAGTTTATGACAACCTGGAACGACTTTATGGGGCCTCTTCTTTTTTTGAATGACAGTAAGCTGTATACCCTCGCGATCGGGCTACGCTCGTTCATCTCGACGCTGTATACTCCATGGCCGGTATTGATGGCAGCTTCTACGCTGACCGTCGCGCCCTTGATACTTTTATTTTTTATCGCGCAAAAACAATTCGTATCCGGACTAACAATGGGCGGACTGAAAGGATAATGTTCTTAAACTTTAAATAAGCAAAAAATTACAACCACAAGGAATTACAATGAACACAATGCACTCCATACCGCTCAAAAAAATCGCAGTAACCGATGGCTTCTGGAAAGACCAAACCCAGTTAGTAGTAGACGCAATTATCCCCTATCAATGGAAAGCACTGAACAACGAAGTTCCCGGAGCGCCTGCAAGCCATGCCGTCGAGAATTTCAAAATATCCGCTGGTGAATCAGGAGGCAGTCCGAAAGGAACGATATTCCAGGATAGCGATGTCGCGAAATGGATTGAAGCCGCATCTTACGGGTTGTATATCAAGAGTGATCCAAAACTTGAATCTAGAATCGATGAATTGGTCCGGCTGATCGCGAAAAGCCAAAGGCCCGACGGATACGTTAATACCTATTTTATTGCTGCCGGGCTCGAAAAAAGATGGTCGGACATGACGATGGGTCACGAGCTATACTGCGCAGGCCACATGATCGAGGCCGCAGTTGCTTATTACAGCGCCACCGGAAAACGCGATCTTCTCGATGTCATGAAAAAATATGCTGACTATATCGGCGAAGTCTTTGGTCCCGGCAAGGGACAAAACCATTCCTTTGACGGTCATCCTGAAATCGAACTCGCCCTCAATCGGCTCGCCGAGGCAACCGGAGAAAAAAAATACGCCGCGCTCGCCAATCATTTTATCGATGCCCGGGGTTATGTAAAAGATTTTCATTTAGGCGAGGCAGCAATGGACGGCATGATTCCCAAATCAAAATGGTTCCTCTCGGACTATTATCTTGCCGACAAACCGGTTCGCGAAATGACGGCGGTCGAGGGACATTCTGTTAGGGCAACCTACTTGTACTGCGCGATGGCAGACTATTACCGCGGGACTGGTGACGGAAAAATTCTCGAAGCGCTGAAAAACATATGGAAGAACGCCGTGTCAAAGAATATGTATCTTACGGCTGCCCTTGGTTCCCAGTCTCACGGGGAGCGCTTCACCATTGATTACGATTTACCGAACGATACCTGCTACACCGAAACGTGCGCATCGATCGGTCTTGCTTTGTGGGCGCAGCGGATGCTCCTTATTGAACCAAAAGGGGAATACGCCGACGTCATCGAGACGGCAATGTATAATGGAATTCTCAGTGGTATTTCCCTTGACGGTGAAAAATATTTTTATGTTAATCCGCTCGAGGTTCAGCCTTCGGTGGCAAAAGCCCGGAATGACCATGCGCACGTCGCCGTTGAACGGGTTCATTGGTTTGATTGCGCCTGCTGCCCAACAAACGTCGCGCGCTTTATCGCATCAATTGGCGGATACATCGCGACGGCTTCGGATACCTCGGTATGGATCCATCAGTATATGTCGAGCGATGTTAATTTTAATATCGGCGGCACCTCTGTTCGCGTTTCTCAAAAAACCGAGTATCCATGGGAGGGTTCGGTGAGTATCAAGATTAGTCCCGAGTCTCCTGTTTCATTTACTTTGAATATCAGAATACCCGCATGGTGTGTTTCATCCTCGATCACACTTAACGGTATTTCACAGCAAGAAGTCGTGATTACCAACGGTTATGCTACTCTTTACAGGCGCTGGGAAAAAGGAGATGTTGTGACGCTTGAAATGGATATGGGAGTACGCCTGATTGAGACTAACGCCAACGTGAGCGAAAACGCAGGAAAGGTCGCAATTCAGCGGGGCCCGATAGTCTATTGCGTAGAGGAAGTCGATAATGGCTCAAAACTTCATTCGCTGCTTGTCGACGCAGGCGTGAAAGCTGTTGCTTCTTTTGATGCATCTTTTAGCAATCACTCTATTGTTCTTGATATCCCCGGCTTCCGCGAAACTGAAAGTCCTGCCGAAGCTCCCCTGTATCGCGAATTCTGTGCAAATACAGACATGGTTCCCTGCCGCATTCGGGCTATACCATACTATCAGTGGGGAAATCGCGCAGGGGGCCAGGAAATGCGCGTGTGGTTGAGGGTAAAGAGATAGTCTTTTGGGTAGGTGCAGGATGCGTCAGCATTATAACCGGTTCGGGCGGACTCGCACGGTCTAGCCAGCTCTCAGCGCTTGCACCGATAAATACGACACAGTGACTAGGCTTTCGAATAAGAGAGGCAAGGCCAACTATGAGTTCTTTTTTCTTTTTTTTACAACACCTTTAATAATATCAATTCTGCCGTAATCCCTTACGTTACTTATGTACAATATCGCTTTCGTTGAAAAAAGTGCATACCCTTTTTTCTTGACAAACAATATATTCAGATGGATACTGTATTTGTTGTTTAAGGAAACATATTTAAGGAGCTACAGTGAAAATCTATAAAACAGGACTAGTACTGTTATTGGTTATATTCTTTGTTGGGGTAATGGGATGCGAAAAAACACCGGTTAAAACGCATGGCCGCCTTTCGGTTGAGGGCAATCATTTAGTTGATACTCATGGAAATAAAGTGCAGCTTCGAGGTTTTAGCACGCAGCATATTGTAAAAACAGAAATGTACGTTGCCCCGCGGTATCTCAAAGAGCTCCGCAAGGATTTTTCGAGTGATGTTGTTCGTATCGCAATGTATACCCATAAACGAGATTACGGCTATTTACTGATCCCTGGACTTAAAGACGTTGTTAAGCGAGTCGTTAAAGATGCCACAAAGGAAGGTCTGTATGCCATTATCGATTGGCATATTTTAGCAGACCGGAATCCCCTCGACCATCTTGAAGAATCCAAAGTTTTCTTCGATGAAATGTCAAAAGAATTTGCTTCGTATACTAACGTGATGTATGAACTTTGTAATGAACCAAATGGAAATGATGTAACCTGGAAGGATCATATTAAGCCCTATGCCGAGGAAGTAACTAAGGTAATTCGAAAGAACGATCCGAAGGGAATTATTCTGGTGGGAACACCCCGATGGAGCTCCAAACCAGAGGATGCAGCAGAGGATCCTTTAGACGATCCGGCAACTATGTATACTTTCCATTACTATCCAGATTCAACATCGGATGCAAGCCGCGATACTATTGCTCGGGTACAAAAACAAATACCCCTGTTTTGTACTGAGTTTGGCACATCGGAATGTAGTGGAACTGGTAAAGTCTTTCCTGCAGAAACACAACGCTGGATGGATTTTTTTGATAAGCAGAATATTTCGTGGTGCAACTGGAACTTATCGGCACTTCATGAAAGCAGCGCAGCTTTACAAATATCTTTTAAGCTGGGAACCGAAATGAATCTTGCAGACCGTCTTTCACCATCGGGAGAATTAGTTCGCTATTATATGAGACGAGGTCGAGTTCCTGAAAACGAGCTAATAGCACCGTCGTATATTTCTGATGATATAGTGTATTAAGCGTTAAGTGCTTTATTTTTGAAACAACGCTTTTTCGAGTGCTTCAAATGTTGTTTGTAAATCGGAAAAGCGAAGCGTTGCGTATTCATCGAGCGGTGTAGGCATGTCATTAACCAGCACAATTTTTCCTCCCGCACGGAGCGTCATTCCTGGGAGGCTTGCTGCAGGTTGTACTACGAGGCTCGTTCCAAGGATGATCATAAGATCAGCTGTGCGTGCGTTTCGATCTGCATCGGCAAGTGCTTGCTGTGGTAGAGATTCCCCAAAAAATGTAATGTCTGGCTTTATTGACCCGCCACATTTTGGGCATCGGGGAACAGCTCCCGTGCGTACGATGGATGTTACTTCGGGAAACGGCATTATAAATGAACAATCAAGGCATCGATGAGTAGCCGGCGTTCCATGTATTTCAATTACGTTTTTGCTACCGGCTTTTTGATGCAGTAAGTCTACATTTTGCGTGATAATGGCATTTAGAAATCCTGCCTGTTCCAGTTTAGCAAGAACACAGTGTACGGTAGACGGTTCTTTTTCATCAAGCCCGTAAATAAAGTCTTTGCTGAGTGAATAGTATACAGAAGGATCCTGTCTGAACTTTCGGATATCAAACATGTCGTCTGCATTAATTGTTTGGTACAAACCATTTTTTCCGCGGAAGTCTTGGATCCCCGAGAGGGTGCTTACTCCGGCACCGGTAAAGGCTACACAGTGCCGGGAAGTTGTAATCAGCTCAGCTAACTTTTCAATGTCTGATTGGTTAGTTGTCTTTTTTTCCATGTTCTAGCGGTCCTCGGAACGAATTAGGAGCAAGGCACCTAAAATGAGGGTGTCTTTAGAAAGCACAGCAAGCCATGGTAGAAGTTTTTCCTTGCCATTAAAGATTGGAAGAATATCAACCATAACCATGGATACGACCCAGGCAATGATAATGATTAGAAGGGCAGGTTGAATTAGTTTAGACAAAGCTGCAATGCCTACAAGATCAAGAATCAACAGAGCTCCGGCTGCAATTTCGATAACAGCCACAACATACATAACCATGAGTCTTACATCGTTCTTGCCGAACAACTTGTTCAGTGAGCGAGATGTATCTTCAATAACTCCCGGGTTGAATACCGAAAGACCTGCAAGAATCAGGAATACAGCAAGTGCAACCTGAATCAAAATTCGTGAAAGAGATTTGGAACTGTTAGACATAGTTAGTCTCCTTAGTAATAAATTATGAAAGATGATTTGTTATTTGTCAATTAAGTGTTCATAGAATCATAATCGACAACACGGTTTCGCCCTTTTTGCTTAGCTCGATACATGGCTTCGTCGGCGTTTTTTATTAATTGTTCGGCATTCATTCCAGGTGTATGGACACAAAACCCTATGCTTATTGTTATGCGAACACGCCCTCGCATTCGTTTGTTTGCCACAGCTTTTCGAATTCGTTCTGCATACAGTGTGCATACTTCTCTATTTGCACCTGGCATAATTATAACAAACTCTTCGCCACCATAGCGTACAGGGGTATCTAGGCTTCTGGTTTGCGAGCGTAAAAGCAGCCCGAGGTCGCGTAATACTCGATCTCCGGCAACATGGCCATGGGTATCGTTGATTTTTTTAAAATGATCAATATCACACATAAGCAACGAAAATTCTTGCTTTGTTCTACGGTAAGAAGCATATTCCCGCTCGATTGCATCTTGAAAGTAATTACGATTGTATAGGCCGGTTAATAAATCATGGGTAGCGCCGTATTCAATTTTATCTTTTATTATGAATTTAGTTAGCGCAAAAATCACTAGCAAGATGAAGGCTATGGCAAAGAAAACAATGGTAACGATGTAAAATCTGTTTATAGACTTGATTGACTGCGCTTCAATATGGGCAACGAGAGCATTAGTGGTGTACCACATAATCTCTGATTGATCAAAAACTTCTTGTTGCGAGCGGTTACTGGCGAACTGGGCGAGCAGTTGAATCCACTGGACATGTACAGCAGTAAAGTATTGTTCATTAAACGATGCCTGAAGCGGGTTTTTGGTTAGGGCAAGCTTATTGACTTCTTGTATTGCTAAATTAATATCAGTTATATGCGGGGAGATGTCGATGCCGTGGGCATTTAGTTTTACTATTCGCTGAGTCCCGCCTCTAATTTTTCCTGCTTCGTTAATTAGAACAGAATATCGTTCAATTACCTTTGAATTTGCAATAATAAAAAATCCGAGAGTGGAAATAGAAACAATAAGCCACAGTAATAGTACCAGTACATGGTTTACAACTGTTTTGTTTTTTCTAAGGGGCTTCATACATGGTATGCCAATTATTTAGCGTCTTGGGAAACGTGGTAGTTTTCCCTGATCATGGAGGATGGCTGCGATACCGCCAAGTACTACAAGGGCTCCAGCTATCCTCACGAGGAAAATACCTGTTTTACCAGGGAAGATGAGTAAAATCAACGCAATGGCAATAGATGCTATTGCCTCATACAAATAGCCTGTGGTTTCAATACCGCTGTTTTTCATTCTAGTTATAGCAATAAGTTCCAGGATGGCAGATATAATCAAATGGGCTGCGAGTATGTATGCAGTTATAATCCAAACGGTGCCTGCAAAAATAATTGGAAGGATAATAGCGGTTAGACCAATTACTATGCTGAGGATGGCACGAATTGTTAGAGTTCGGCGGAATACAGGATCGTCAACTTCCTTGCGAAAGCGGATGAAGGTATATAATCCATTTGCAAAGGACGCAACTCCGAGGCTAATAACCACGGCTCCAATGAATCCTTGAGGGGCAAAAAGCATAATCAGACCGGTAATGGCAAAGATAATGCCTGTTATAAGATATATACGCATGGTTGGATTCTCCTTAGAACTTATTTTATATTAAAATGTTTACAGTTTTGCCCTTGGAATGTTCGGCAATTTGCTGTGCTGAGTCCATCATTCTCGAAAGTATTTCCCCATACAGTCTCATATCATCTAAAGCAAGCCGTTGAACGCTCACAGACGTTTCAAACTGGATTTTTTGAAGAGGGAATTGTATAGAGATCGGTGTAAGGCTCACAATAGTACCGTAATGCAGAATTTACAGTCTGTCAATGTTTTATCGTAAAAGGGCTTTGATCATTACGAGAAAATTGACACCTGAAACTTTGCCGTTGGGTTGAAAATTTCGACCATCCGGGAGGTTCATTATTTCTCGTTCAACACAACCCATTACTGAATCAAACCATCGAGAACCATGTGGGACGTCTGTAATCGGGCTTTTGGGATTCGCTAGTGTGCGCATTCTGTCTGAATACCGGCTTGTAAGTGCGGGTTGGGAGCGATATGCGGCATTTAATTGCCACAACAACCATGCTACATGCGCACGGGTCATCGCATCCGACGGGCGAACGGTTCCAACAGCATCTTTGGGAATAATTCCTCGGTTATTTAAATCTTTATATAGCCGATCTGGAGACCAAGGAGAGCTACCGGTAATAAAGGTAAAAAGATCTGTTTCATCTTGGATAAGAGTAATTGCATCCTGTAACGAAATCTCTGCCTTCTCAGCAATTGAATCGGTAGAGGAGGTATGGTTAGACGAAAGAGAGCGCATTTCCCAAGATCGATTGCGGGATGGCCCGTAAGTTTCACGGTAATAGTTGGGAAGATGTGCAAATGCTGTATCGTACGCGGCTACCGCTTCTTGGTATCGGCGAAGCTCCTCAAGCGCCCGTGCTCGTTCAATTTCAATAACTGCGGGGATGTCTGATAGTGTGCGGTAAATATCTAATATAGCGAGTCGAGTTTCTGCATTGGTTTCGAGCCGTGATTCGAGTATTGAGACTGCCGTTTCGCCGGAGGCAAGGGATTTTGCACGTTTAAGCGCACGAGTAGCTTCTTGCCGCTTTCCCTCAAGTAGATAGAGCCGACCCGACCACGCTAATAGACGTGTTTCAAAACTGGTGTCTTTGATATCTCGTTGTTCAAGGAGGCGAATCATAGAACGAGCTTTATCAATATCTTTTTGTGAGCCATTTTTATCAATAGGGACGATGACTTGTGCAAGTGTTGCGATGTCTCCGGATGATTCCTCATCGGCGGTAGACGCCATTACATCCTTTTGCAACGAAGCGCATGAGGTTACTAAAAGAAACGAAAGGCTTATGAGTAGAGCCCGTGTAAGAAAAAAAGAATTGTTCATTAAAAAACTCCTATCTCAATTGCCACCCGTGTAGTCGGTTATCCATACTAACGGCAAAACATTCTGTTATACCGTCTTTGTTTATGTCTCCAAACCATGGCCTTCCCCAAGCAGAAAGTGGGAACCCTTGAAGCGGTTCCATTTGGCTGGAAAAGCCGTAAATGGCATTTGCGTCGCCACTTACAAAGATTTCAGCGTCACCGTCCATATCTATATCATACATCACTAATGAGGCGTTTTCTGCTGTAATGTCTGGTATATCTCGGGATGAAACGGTTCCGTCAAGTTCAACACGAAAGAGGCGCCCTCCTGCGGAAAGGGTCCACAAGGCAGTTCCGCTAAAAACTGGTTGTACGTAAAAAACTCCGGGGAGAGTAACGGGAAAACCCTGTTTTTTTGAGCCGTTTTCAGCGAAGACAGTGAGATCCCCTGCTTGGGTTATAAAGGCTATATACAGGTCATTGTCTGCGGAAAAGATAAGAGGGGATCCAAAGGCAATCCCGGAAACAGAAACCGGCCATAGTGGGTTGGGTACTCCTTGGTCATTTATGAGCCATAGTTCTGCAAAAAAACCTTTTGGGTATGCAGCAAGATGCACTTTGTTTTTATGCTTAAAAAAGGTTGGAGGCGACCTGAGGACTTCGTTGTATGGCATGGATAAGATAGATGTTTCTCCCCGGTCTGTAACAACATGCATAGAGGAATCTTGATCTGGTATATACAAGGTTTTTTCAAAGGCTACTGGTTGGGAAGAAGGGCGAGTTCCCGTTGATACGGGGAAGCGTGGAAGAACTTGTAAATTCCCCGTTACAAGGGAAACGGTACCACGAGCGGTAACAATCCAAGCGGCTGGATCGTCTGGTGTCTGTGGTTTTAAACCAGGATCAACGAGTAACCAAATTTTGCTATCTTCTTTTAGTACGTATTGCTCACCTGTTTTGGGATCTATTGATAAGGCGGTACCTTGGTCAACAGTGAGCATAATGCGAGTGTCATTTTTTTTGGAGAATTCTACCACTAAAACCTGATTGCCAGTTTTTCCTCCAATTTCGAGTGGGTACCCTGGAATGGGAATTCTGCCACTTGGTTCTCCTGCTAAAATAGCGAGAGAAATGACCATCTCGTTATCGCGTATTTGAACACGGGCAAGGCCCTTTCCATATAGTTTGAGAAGTCGCTGTAAGTCGCTGTTGCTTCGTAAGAAAAAGGGTATGGAACGATCAAGCGAATAAAAAAGCGAAATTGAGGAACTATCCTCACCGCCCTTGGCAAGTTCTTTCCACGTAGGTTGTTTTATCAAATTAGTATTTCTACGGACTGAAAGAACCGTATCAAGAAGGTTTTCTGGAGATTCAGAAAAATAGAGAAAATCTTTTTCTACCATATAAAACTGCCGTGGAACCGAAACATTCCAAACTTTTAACAGAGAAAGTAAAAAAGAGGGGATTCGTATACTCGGTATTCTCATGCCGTTGAGCACGACTGAATCATCAGCAGTTAGGGCAAAGGAGCTCGTAAGCGTTTTGAAAATGCGTTTGCGTTGTGTTTCATCTGAGACTTTAACCGCAAAAACCGGGTTAGGTCGGTTTTCAAGCCCGAAGGCTGCAAATTCTCCGTCGGTCCAAGAATAGAGTAATTCTTCTATGCTGAGTCCGAGCAAATATTTGCTTGAAGATTGTGCCGTACGCATAATTTCGCCAATGGCGGCGCCTCGTACTGTTTGGGCAACCCCCATCAATTCTTCGAGAGAGCCAGCCGAAACGATGGTTACATACTGGGTACTGATGGGGAGGGAGTCGAGTACGGAGGGTATAGAGGATTGTCGTGAAAGAATATGGGAAATCCCTGGGTTAGACGATGTTGCCGGAATGGATACCATCAGGTCTATTTTTTCTTTACCAATGGAAACGGTAGCCTCTGCTAGGTGGGGCATTGTAAGTGTTTGCAGCACTCCTTGAATATCGGTGTCCTCTGGGGCAATGTGGGATGTAAGAGTTTGTGCGTCGATTAGAAGGGCCATGTCAAAGTTTTTGGCAGTAAAGGTGCGAGTATTATTCTCCACTGATACCATAGTGCTCGATGAACCGTCAAAAACTGATTCAAAAAGAGAATGGTCATTAGAAACAACGAGAAGATTATGGTGCTGCGCTATATAAGCTACTGGCTCACCTTGGGGGCGAAACTCAAAACGAGAAAATCGCCCAGCGTTCACATAATATAGTCCTGGAATATTTTTTCGGGATACAATTTGTGGTGCTAATTGTAAAAGAGTTGAAAAAATACCGGTGTCGTAACAAATGAGATACTGCCCATCTTTGTAGATAGCAGCGATAACCGGTTTATTAAGGGTGAGGCGTACTAGAGGATTATCGAGAATACGGTTAGTGCGAAGTTCGGTAATTGTTGGTGCGGCACTAGAAAGCGCTGGATCGGCAAGGAGGGAATCGAGCCCTCTATGATCCATTGCGTGAGCACCTGTTGTAATTGGGTTGGGGATTTTAGCGTATACTAGAAATCCGTCTGGGATAATGGAATCAGCAGGTATACGACCTATAAATGAAAAGCCTGCTAGAATTATAGGAATGAGCAGCAGAATTACTATGAGAACTAGTAGGAAGCGCAGAATAGGATTTTTACGAGGTTTTTTCATATCATCAATTTTCAACCGAAATAGTAAAAAGGTCAATCATTTCTCTCGGTTCCGTGTATACTCTTTTCAATTATGATCTTATATCTTGCACCAATGCACGGAGTAACAAGCTGGATTTTACGTAATGTCTTGTTTCTACATGCCCCCGGCTTTGATCGAGCTATTGCGCCGTTTATACTTGCAGCTTCGGCAACTCGGTCAAAAAAAAATCATTTTAAGGACATAAATCCTTATCAGCAAGCGAGCATTCCTATTGAACCCCAATTACTAGGGAGCGAGCGTGATGCTTTTAATGAAAGTATCAAAATTATTACTAGTTTGGGGTATCACGAAATCAACCTTAACATGGGGTGCCCATATCCTATGGTCGCAAAAAAAGGGCGGGGATCGGGTTTGCTTCCCCATCCTGATATCGTTGCACGCATCTTGGATACCCTTTGTTCTATTGAAGGGATTCGTGTTTCTGTAAAAGTACGACTTGGTCTATATGAATGCGATGAAATTATGCGCCTCATGCCGGTTTTAAACAACCATCCGCTTTCACGAGTAATAATCCACCCTCGTGTGGGTAAGCAAATGTATCAGGGTTCGGTAGATTTAGAGGGATTTGCGCAGGCCAGTGAATTGTGTGCCCATGAGGTTGTGTATAACGGAGACATTTTTACCAAGGCAGATTTTGAAGCTGTATCTCAACGGTTTCCTCATATACAATCTTGGATGATTGGGCGTGGTGCCCTCATGGATCCCTTTTTACCTGGCGAAATTAAAACAGGGAAGCGGCCAGAAAATTCGCTTGAACTCCTTCGTGCTTTTCATGACGATCTCTTTGATAGTTATAAAAATGTTTTGTCTGGTCCGGGGCATCTTATGGATAAAATGAAAGAAGTTTGGGGATATCTTGGTACTTCGTTTTCTTTGCCGGGTGGCCCTTTAGGTCGAGCAGGACCGCCAGATATTTCACGAGCAAAAAATCTAGAAGAATACTGCGCCGCAGTTAATCAGCTATTTCAACGCTAGATTTTTTCCAGCACATTCTTTAAAACGAAAGCAGCTCGTTATGTGGTTGTTTACGAGACCTACTGCTTGAATATAGGCTTGAATAATAGTCGGCCCTACAAAGGACATCCCTCGTTTCTTAAGGGCAGCAGAGATAGTAGCAGAAAGCTCAGTTGTAACAGGAACTTCGTTTAGTGTTTTGTAATTTCCCTGTGTAGGAACGCCATTAACAAAACCCCAGAGCCATGAAGAAAAACTGCTAAATTCTTTTTGTATTTCTAGAAAAACTTTTGCATTACGAATTGATGCTTCGATTTTACGCTGGTTGCGAACAATACCAGGGTTCGCCAGTAAAACTTGTATCTTTTTATCGGTATAACTAGCTATTTTTTCTGGATCAAAAGAATCGTAAGCTGTTCGGTAGTTTTCTCTCTTTTTTAAGATAGTAAGCCACGAAAGGCCCGCTTGAGCTCCTTCTAAAATAAGCATTTCAAAAAGGTGGCGATCATCGCGCACTGGAACGCCCCATTCTGTGTCATGGTAATGTATATAACAGGGATCAGTAAATCCAATCCAATCACATCGAGTAATCATGTGTGCAATCCTTATTTTATTATTATATCCTGTAATTGGAAAAATCTCATGCTTTGTGTATATTGATTACATCTATATGTTTTAAGTGAGGCGGCTTTCGTGATTACCCTTTCCAGTATTATAACAGCATCAGTAATTTTCTTTGCCAGAGTTTGTGATGTTTCCTTGGGAACGTTTCGGCATGTTATGGTTATTCGAGGCAAAAAGTCGATTGCTTTTGGACTTGCATTCGTGGAATCACTTATTTGGGTTTATGCCGTATCAAGAGTATTAACTCAGATATCTGACCCAGTTACCGCATTCGCCTTTGCCCTAGGTTTTGCAACGGGAACCTATGTAGGTATTACCATCGAAGGGTTTTTTAAGATAGGAGAACAGGCCGTTCGGATTTTCACATCCTACGGTAAGGAACTTGCTCCTCTTATTCGTGAAAAAGGATATCGTGTAACCGTTTTTGATGGTAATGGAAGAGATGGCCCAGTAACCATGCTTTTTGTTCAAATAAAAAGGCGAGGAACTCGGAAAATTGTTACCTTAGCGCGAGATATCGATCCTGCGTGCTTTATTGTAGTGGATGACGTTACCGATATATCCGCTGCTCGACTTCCCATCGGTAAGTAAACTGCAACTTAGCTCTTACTCCTCTCCTTGGGGCATGATACAATAGGAATTATGGAAGCGCCTGATATTAATGAAACAATAACTTCTCCAGTATATTTACAGATTGCTCTCGACGTGGCATCTCGTATAGAGCGTGGAGATCTTGAAGAAAATACTAAACTGTATGGACGATCGATAATGTCTTCGGAATATGGCGTTTCTCCCGAAACGATACGGCGATCCCTCAAGTTACTTTCAGACATGGGTGTTGTACATGTTCAAAAAAATAGCGGGGCCACGATTTTATCCCGAGAAAAGGCTCGCCAGTATGTGGCTCGGTTTAGTCAATATAATGACATTCAAATTCGTAGGAAAAAGCTCCGAAAAATAATGGATGCAAATATTAAGCAAACTAAGGAAATGATTGATCTCGTTAATGAAATTACCGGGTCCGATGACCGCGTCTCACGAAGCAATCCATTTAGAAATTATGAAATTGATATTCCTGAAAATTCAATGATTATAGGGAAGACCATTGGTGATCTCCAGTTTTGGCAAGAAACCGGCGGTACGGTTATTGCCATACGCAGAGTAGATAAAATAATTCTATCTCCCGGGCCCTATATTCGCTTAGAATCATTCGATACTATTATTTTTGTTGGCGAATCTCGCGTTGTTTCTGCTGTTTCAGATTTTGTTACCCGTGTAGAATAATTTTAATTTAAAACTTTATGTTTATCCCTCCTTGACAACCGC
>DUOS01000131.1 GCA_012838745.1 Treponema sp.
GAGCTTATCAATAATGAGAAAGAGCCGGTAAGAATAAATCGCTTTATGAGTAATCAGCTGGACTTGCCAGAAGGGGAGTATTCTCTAACCACTTTTACCGGTGCTTGGGCCAGGGAGATGGAAAAGAAATCCCAAAGTATTACCGCAGGAAAAATAATTAACAGTACCCTTGCCGGCGTTTCCAGTAACCGGTGTAATCCCTTCTTCATCGTCCAAAAAGGAATGGCCACTGAATCTGTAGGGGAATGTTACGGGTTTAACCTTGTATATAGTGGAAACCACTATAGCTCGGCAGAGCTCAATCCTTATGGAAAACTTCGTATACTAAACGGTATTAATCCCGAGGGTTTTGAATGGCTATTACAGAGCGGGGAGAGCCTACAAAGCCCCGAAGCGATCATGACCTATTCCCCTCACGGGTTTCGGGGTATTTCCATTATAATGCATGATTTTGTTCGCCATCATATTGTGCGGGGAGTGTGGCAGTGGAAAGAACGGCCCGTTCTCTTTAACAGCTGGGAAGCATCGTATTTTGATATCAACGAGCAAAAACTTCTCAAGCTAGCAAAAAAAGCCAAGGACCTTGGCATAGAACTTTTTGTTTTAGATGACGGCTGGTTTGGAAAAAGAGACGATGACACGAGCTCCCTTGGAGACTGGCAGGAAAATCGTAAAAAACTGCCATCAGGAATTAAAGGGCTTTCAAAAAAGATAACTGAAATGGGCTTAGATTTTGGGATATGGGTTGAGCCAGAAATGGTAAACGTGGATAGCGAATGCTACCGCAATCATCCAAATTGGGCAGTGCAAATTCCAGAGAAGGACCACTCCGAAGGCAGATACCAACGGATTCTTGATCTCACTAATCCGGAAGTCCAAAACTTCGTTATTTCGTCCATGCAAAATGTTTTTTCCCTCGGGAATATTTCTTATGTAAAATGGGATATGAACCGAGTCTTTTCAGATTCTTATTCTCAATACTTGCAACCGGAAGATCAGGGAAGTTTTTTTCATCGATATGTTCTCGGTCTGTACCGAGTGTTCAATACCTTAGTCACAGAGTTTCCCGAGATTCTTTTTGAGAGTTGCGCCTCGGGTGGAAACCGCTTTGATTTAGGGGTTCTGTGTTATATGCCTCAAATCTGGGCTAGTGATAATAGCGACGCCATAAGCCGCCTTGGAATCCAAGAGGGTTACAGCTATGGCTACCCACTATCGGTTATGGGCGCTCATGTATCCGGGGCACCTAACCACCAGACTTTGCGAAGGACTCCCACAGAAACTAGATATCACGTGGCATGTTATGGATTGCTGGGCTATGAGTGTAATCTTTTAGATTTCAACAAAGAACGCCTCGACGAAATTACAAAAGAAATTGAGCAGTATAAGAAATGGCGCACGGTGTATCAGTTTGGAAAGTTTTACCGAATCCCCCACCATAGGGCTAAGAGTTGGATGGTGGTATCTCACGATCAAAAAAAAGCAGTGCTCAGTGTCTTTCAAACTCTGGTAAAAGCTAATAACCCGGATTTGCGTGTTTTTGGCACGGGATTAAAAGAAAACAGCATGTACCGCTTTTATAATATACCGAGCCAAATTAACGTCAAAGTTTTTGGAGACCTCATCAATACACAATCTCCTATTCATATTAAAGATGGAACCCTTATCCAAGACATTGTAGCAAAGTTCGTTAAGCTAAACGGTGAAACAGAAGAGTTTCAATTGTCTGGTGGGCAAATAATGAAGGGTGGAGTTGCAGTAAAACAAGCTTTTATTGGTATGGGCTTTAATGACCAAGTGCGACATTTTCAAGATTTTGCAGCAAGAACTTATTATATAGAAGAGGTGGAAGGATAAGAAAAGTACAAACCCTTCCTTGCCAGATACTTATTGATAGCACATACTAGTAATTATATAGTGTAACAAAGGAGCGCTCTGTATGGAAAAAAACGTGCTAAGAAAACTGTCGGCTATTTTCGCTTTCGTGTGTTTTATCGTAATGGTTGTGGTAAACGGCCTCGCAAATGGGCTCCCATTAAACGGCGTAAATACCGGCCAGCTGTCCGACGATATTCCCAATCTCTTTGTGCCTGCCGGAGTCACCTTTTCAATATGGGGCCTCATTTATGCCTTGCTTCTCGGGTATGTACTATTTACTTTGATAGCAGCCTTTACTAAAAAGCAAAACACAAATTGGCAAGCACCCGATGGACTTCTCTTTTCGATAAATGCACTGTGTAACGCCGCATGGATTTTTGCCTGGCATTGGCGTCTGATTGGATTATCTGTTGTAATCATGTTTTGTATATTAGCAACCTTAATCATACTACTCGAGCGTGGATATAAAAAATCTGAAATACAAAAGACCTCGAAAGTTCAAAACTTTTTTCTTTGGCAACCCCTGTTAGTGTATTTGGGCTGGATATGCGTGGCCACAATTGCTAACATAACCGCACTTCTTGTTACACTGGGCTGGAACGGATTTGGCATACCCGAACTCTGGTGGACTGTTTTTGTAATTATTGTGGGTACCGTTATTGGTATCTCCCTCGTGCTCAAGCGCGGTGCGGTGGCCTCTGGCCTAGTTTTTATTTGGGCGTATGCGGGTATAGTTTTAAAACGCAACTCGGTCGATCCATCGCAGACGATGCCAATTATCGTCGCCGCCATCGTCGGTGCAATCCTGGTGCTTGCTTCCATTAAAATCGCAATTATTTCAAATCGTAGGATTTTGAAGAATTAATACTGAGGCACAACGAGCCAAGCAGGGCGATCTAAGGATTCTCACAGCCGTTCGTAGAAATCGATACCGTGTGCGAAAGATATGCTGTGCAGTGATGTAGGGGTTGTTTGATACAACAAAGGGATTCCTATGGAAAAAGATGTTTTTGGTGTTAAAAAAAACTTGGTAATTGACGGGAGAAATCTCGCCTTTTACAGTTTGCCTGAATTGCAAAAGCAAGGGTATCATATAGAAAAGCTCCCTTTTTCTATTCGTATTTTACTAGAGAACACCCTGCGCAATTACGATGGCTTTGAAATTACCAAGGAAAATATTGAAACCCTCCTCAATTGGAAACCCATCGCATCAGACAAAGACATTCCCTTTAAGCCCGCTCGTGTACTCATGCAAGATTTTACCGGAGTACCTGCTGTGGTAGATATTGCTGCATTGCGTGCAGAGTTTGCGCGCAAAGGTAATAATCCCAATAGTATTAATCCATTGATTCCGGTGGATTTAGTAATAGATCACTCAGTACAGGTGGATTATTTTGGAACAAATGATTCCTATGAGCGCAATATTGTAGAAGAATACAAACGCAATGCAGAGCGCTACCAGTTTTTAAAATGGGCTCAAAGCTCTTTTAACAACGTTAAGATTGTACCCCCCGGAATGGGCATTTGCCACCAAGTGAACTTGGAATA
>DUOS01000132.1 GCA_012838745.1 Treponema sp.
ACCTTAACCACCTCGGTAGCGTCAGAAAAACGCAGGCCAAGGAGGGTTTCGCCGTTAACAATATCTCCCGGTGCGGGAAAAATGGTCTCAACAACAGGAGGAGAGGTGTCTTTAGTAAACAGGTGCCATCCCGTTGCAGTACGGCCACTTCGATCAATTGCGCGAACTAAAAGCAATACATTTCCATCTTCAAGAGTTGAAATATCTAAGGTACGATCAAACGATGTACCAGTGAATGGCTGCCAAGAAGTTCCCCCATCGAGAGAATATTCAACAACAGCTATGCCCCGTGAATCAATAGCTTTTCCAGAAACACGCAAGTTTTTTTGTAGCCACACAGGCCGAACAAACTCGGTTAAAGTTAGTTCAGGGGGAGCTGAATCTACCACAAAGGTTGCGGGGGCAGTAGTAAACGTGCCTCCAGCAGAATCGGTAATTATAAGACTAACACCAGCAAACTCCCCTTCTTCTTTACCTGTAACGGTAATTTCATTATCTAAAAGGGTTACTTCAAGACCAGAAACTTTCTTTTCAAAACGTACAGACGCGGCAATACGATCCGGCTTCCCATTAAATAAGCCGGTTACCGCAGCTCCATCAAAAAGCTGAATTTTTCCTTCGGAGGTGCGATCTGCTGCGCCCCATACAAACTGCTGATCATCAAATATTCCCGCAGCAGGTTCTGGGCGTACGACGCAAATATATCCAGACGCAGTAAGTGTGGTTCCATCTTTAAATGTTGCGGTAACATTTAGAACCGTCCATTCTGCCGGCAAGAGGGCGTCGAGTTTTAAAAGAACTTCTAAATGAGTGTCGTCAATTTTTTTGGCACTCACTCGCTTTGCCTCTCCATCGTTAATAGACCAAGCAACCGAAGAAACTGGAATTGGAGAATCTATGGTAACAAGAACTTCTGCAGGTATCTGTTCAGCTCGAGGTGCCGCCGGTCCTGCCAAGGTTACAATCATGCCGTTTTCAAAATCACGATCTTCTGGTTGCATACGTTCCAAAGAAACAGTCGCGGTACCGGTGCTAGGCGGAATCTTGCTTGTTCCCGCAATAGTTACCTCACCGGAAACATGCACCAGATCAGGAGAAACATCAGGAGCCGCATCGCGTGGAATACTAAGATTTGTAAGGTAAAAGTTCATAACCTTAGTAGAAGTTCTATCGTGTATATCTTTTGCAATCACCTCAAAGCTCATAAGCCCGTATGGTGTATTGGGCGTAACAGGGATACTGATTTTCTGTTCACGAGATCCATTCTTTACTGCAACGGTTTGCGTATCTCGCCCCGTAAGGCGCCAAGATACTTCTGAAAGACCGCAGTCGGAAGTAATGAGTGCTGTTAGCTCTGGCCTTGATTCAGGATGGAGTTCTCGTAAGGGAGCCTCTAGTGGGTCAATATTTATTATAGGAGTTGCTCCCATAATTGTAAAAGAAACGAAGGAGCTAGGCCCCTTAATACCGTTAATATCAACAGGCCAAACTTCTACAGAATGTGAACCTGCCGGTAAATCTGTTAGTTCAACGCCAAAGGCTCCAGGAACTTCGAGAGACTGAGCCTCTCCCTTGTTCAGAGAATACCAAACTTCAGAAATTCCGTCATCGTCTTTGGCAAGGCCAGTAATTATTACACTGTTCTCTAAAACACTTCCATCTTCTGGCGTAAAAATTTCCAACGACGGAATATCCAATGTTTGATCAACTAATATTTTATATTTTAAGGCAGTCGTGTTACCAGCGGTATCTATGGCTGTAATAACTACCTCGGTAGACTTAGTATTTAAACCAGTAATATCAAATTCTTTAACCCAGTAAGGATTTCCCTTTACAAGATCAAACTCACCGGTCTCTTTTCCAAAAGACCAAGAAAGGGACGTAAGCCCAAGAGTATCTCGCGCAAATCCAGAAACAGAAAAAATACCGTTAACCGGCTCTTCGGGAAGGGGAGAAATTACTCCAACTTCTGGTGGAGTATTATCAACAAAGTACAAGAAGGTATACACACCTTCTGAACCTTGCCCATCTATTGCCTTAAACCAGCAAACGGAGGGACCATCGGGCATACCAAGAGTTTGAATATCTACATTAAAACGCCAGTTTTCTGTTCCCTTTTCGTATTTGATAGGAACTGATGAAAAGCTCACCCCACTATCCAAAGAGTAATACAGCTCTTTAACGCCATTCCCATCACTTACAATACCCGAAAGCGTAAACTTCTTAGAAACAAGTGCACCCAACTCTAGGTTTTTCACCTCGGTTTCCGGGCGATTTCGGTCAAGGTTCCATACAACAGTATAGGGGCGCCCCTTCACACCGTAGATATCCACTCCATATACCGAAATAGTATGCTTGCCCTCACTCAAGGTATTTGTATCTAAATAGTATGACCAGAACTCTTTACCTTGAGCGCGAATCGGTGTCTCACTGCCATCTAAAATAATTTCCACATAATCGACTGCGTCATCGTCAACACAAGTTCCTACTATATTAAGGTTACCCGGAACACGCATTTCATGGAGAGGGTTGGTGATCTGGGTAACGGGGAGATCCGAATCCGGATCAACGTACATATTAAAAGGACCAGCGAACCCTTGGTTTCCTGCAAGGTCCTCGGCAGTAATAAGGATGTTGTACTTGCCAGGTTTTTTCTCAGATATATCAACAGTTTCAAGCCAACTATCTAAGTTGCCCGCCGGTGTCTCAACCGTGTCCTTGCTTCCAAACGCAAAGCCCGAAACAATTGTTACAAGAAAAAACATGATTACAATAAATACCTTTTTCATAATATACACCTCATGAGATACCTTCTCCATTTTCTCCATTATCGGCCTGAATCTTAAATCTGACAAGCGAAAAGAAGAAATTTTAGATGTTTTTACCATTTTTGGATGAATTTCAACGATTATTGGACTAGCGCATAGGGGAATTTCCCTGTTAAAGGAACACAACTTGCATCATTTGTGGAATTAGCTATAGAATCTCTTATCATGAAAAAAATACTAATTGTTACCGGCGCTAGTTCTGGATTAGGTGCCGAATACGCTCGCCAACTTCCAAAAATCAGGCAGGCTGACGAACTTTGGCTTTTTGCACGCCGCCGTTCTCATCTCGAAGAAATTTCAAAAGAAATATCTTCGAGCAGTTCAAACCGATCCCTAACCATACGCATTTTCGAAACTGATTTATCAGGTTCTGCCGGCGTAGCAGCCTTCGATGCTGTTTTGGCTGAACAAGCTTCTGGTGCATCAGGTAAAATTGTTATCGATACATTGGTTAACAATGCGGGCTTTGGTACGTATGGACCTTTTGCTGAAACACCACGAGAAAGGGAACTTTCTATGCTCGATATCAATGTGTATGCCCTTACCGGAATTACCCATGCAATCCTGCCCTTTTTACAAAAGGGCTCGCGAATTATCAATGTTGCAAGCCTAGCATCTTTTACACCCTTAGGAAACTTTGCCGTGTATGCAGCAAGCAAATCCTATGTGCTCAGTTTTAGCTATGCCCTCGCGGCAGAACTTTCAGAAAAAGGAATCCTTGTAACCGCCGTTTGCCCTGGTTCTGTTTCCACAGAGTTTGCAAATGTAGCCTCAAACGGAGCGAGAAAAATTGTTCTTAATGGTAAAGATCCAATAAAAGTAGTTGCCCACAGCCTACGCAGAGCCGAAGCGGGAAAATACATTGCCGTAATGGGTTTCGTTTGGCGATTTAAAGCGTTTGCAAGCCGTTTTATCGGTCGCTACTTTTTCGCTCGGTACACTTTCTTGCATGAAAAACGACCGTCAAACCCTGCATAAAACAAAGCACCCCTTTAATAGTAGTTATAAATCTAGTATTATTACTTATGAAAAACAAAGTTTCGTTTTTCAAAGGATTATTAATGATCGGCAAATTACCGACCTGGGTTGGGGTCGGTGCTTTTTTTCTTGCCTGTGCAGCAGGTAGTTTAAATGTTTTTACATTGGAAAGCGCATTAAACCAACCTGTTTCACATCTTTCAGGATTATCTTCTACATTGGGAATAAGTATCGCACAAGGAAACACTCCAAATGCCGTTCTTTTTTTCTTGATAATTTTGTGTTTTTTAGCAGGAGCTACTCTTAGTGGTTTTTTAATTCGAGAAAAACAACTACAACTCGGCAGGAGATATGGTTTTAGTCTGCTCATCGAATGTTGCATGATTCTTCTGTGTTGGTTTATTTTTGATTTATATCCCCTTGCTGGAATCTTAATTCTTGCCGCTGCCTGTGGATTACAAAATGCCATGGCAACAACCTACTCAGGAGCTGTTATTCGCACAACGCACCTTACAGGAATTTTCACAGATCTCGGAATTATTTTGGGTAATTTTTTTGCAGGAATTCCAATTCCCTTAAAAAAAGTAGTTCTGTTTTCCACTATTATTCTTGGCTTTCTTTCAGGTGTTCTCATTACGGGATTTTTATTCCAATCCATAGGAAATGCTGTATTATTTTTCCCGGCAGGAATTACCGGCTTATGTGGAATAGTCTACTTTGTTAAACGTTTTCTTAAAAAATTTGACCTCGTGTAAAAAGCCCCTTTCGATATCCTAATAATTTTAATA
>DUOS01000133.1 GCA_012838745.1 Treponema sp.
AGAAAGCCGGTTTACGTGTTGTGTATCGCCTTGTACGAACAAAACAAGAAATGAACATAATAGTGATTTCAGTACGTTCCGATAGTGAAGTCTATAAACTAGCTGAAAAACGAGTAAAAGAATAAGAATTTTGAATGTGGTGGGAGGCTGGTATTCTAGCTTCGAGTCTCCCCCCTGCCTGCAAAGCCCGGACGCTTTTAAATCAGGCGTTTAGGTTCCATTTCAGGGCGTCCGAACTTTTTCAGCACCCTCTCTATTGAAAGAATCTGGTTGCACGATAAAGCGAAATCCCTATTACTAAAAAACAACTTGATTTCGAGCCTATGCTGCATTATTCTGGATACGGTTACATTACATTGATCAAAACTGTTCCTGAGTGGCTCAGCGCCAATCTAGATTTAAGAGGAACCATTTCCTGAACACCTGTCAGCAAGGAGGAAAGGAAAAGTAGCCGCACAGACTAATAAATAACCCGGTGAAGTACACAGATCCGGATGGAAGACAGGTAACAATACCTAGAATTGGTGATCCAACAGGCGGTTTTCTATCGTTAAAGCTATGGATGCTCTAGGGATAGAAGGAGGAAATTAATAAAGTGAAAAAACGTTGCACTGAAATTTTATTTATAATTTGCCAAGTGTTTGATTTAACACTCAAAAGGTTTAATTTAGTATTATCAAAATGTGATAAAAGAGAATCAAAAATTGGAGATAATTATGGAAGTGATTATATAAGAATGCATGCGTATTATTATCAAAGAATTTATGAAAAATCATTTGATTGTTTTGTTGTACTACTAAAAAATTATTCATTGAATACAGATGCTATAGAATGGGGAATAAAACTTTTTATTGAAACTCCTATTGTTCATGAAGAAAATTTTAATTTGGCTAAGTCACGTATTTTACAATTAGAAAAAAATACTAATTTAGATTCAAAATACAAAAATAAAATAAATAGTATTTTGAAATATATTGAAGTTTCTTCAAAACATTTTTAATCTAAAAATTAAAGACAGTTTTATATTCCGTCAAATAAAATCTCAGGTTAATCTGCAAACGCGCTGACTGTGGGCGAGTGCTTTCGGGCATCTGCGCGCTTGTCCAGTTGAACCCTTTTTCTATTGCCTGGAATGTTGATTCGCTTTTTGATTGCACCGGATTCAACCTCATTCGCTATACCTTCTGCTTCGAGAAAATCGTCAAATGAAATTCCTATAGTGTTATTTTTCATCTGTGAGCCCTCCTTTCAAAACATAGTTCCGTCGTTTCTTTGGCAGGTCAAGATCCTCTTTTGGAGTCTTCTGACCTTTCTTTTTCAAGCTGGTTTTTGCGGTATTTCTGCCCAAAATTTTTCCGACTGGGAAAAATTAAGAACAATCGCGGCCCGGTGTGGTGTGTCTCCTTTGGAGAATTCTTATATTTAAAAATAATTTTTTTCCCAAATCCTACAAAATATTGTACAATAGTGATTCATAGTAAAAAGGCACAGGATAAATTGTAAGGAGAATCACAATGACGGATCAAATTAAGGCTATCGGCGAACGTATTCGTGGCCTTCGTGATGTATTCCAGGTGTCAGTTTCTACGTTGGCTGGCGAAATTGGACTCACCGAAAACGAACTTGATGCCTTTGAAAAAGGCCTTAAAGATATTCCGGTTGGAATCCTGTATTCCATTGCCAAACGATTCGGCGTGGAATTGACTACGCTCCTTACCGGGGAGGAACCTCGCCTGCGGAACTTCTGTTTGACTCGTCGCGATTCCGGTGTGACCGTTAGCCGTCGTATTGACTATCAATATAAAAGTTTGGCGTATACTTTTGCCGAACGAAAAGCTGAACCTTTTTTAGTAATCGTTGACCCTAAGGACGATACTGCTCCGGTTCATCTTAACAGCCATTCGGGGCAGGAGTTTAATTATGTGCTTTCAGGCACGCTCCTTATCCGTGTTGATGAGACTGATTTAGTGCTCCATGAAGGCGACTCGCTTTTTTACAACGCTGCAATTCCTCATGGGATGAAAGCACTCGAAGGCAAAAGTGCTCGCTTTCTTGCCTGCATATTTTA
>DUOS01000134.1 GCA_012838745.1 Treponema sp.
CTTCGTTTAGATTATTCTTAGATGATGAACCGATAGCGGATACTATTAAAGCAGAGAATACTGGCGATTGGGATACTTATACTACGGTTTCTATGGTGACTTCAAAACTCTCTAAAGGGGAACACATTTTAAAACTTCTCATCACTGGGAGCTACGTCAATATTGACAATTTGAAATTTACAGAAGGGACGATTCGCCTTTCAGAACCGCTTCATTTTATTTCTAGAAAAGGGATGCAAGAGTATCGCGTCTATCATTTGAATGGGGCGCTTCTTGGTAATTATAATGCGGTGGATATGAATTCACTCAAAAGAGAAATGCATCGTTCCAATTTAAAAACAGGTATTTATTTAGTGCGTTCAAAAACGGCACAAATAAATCAACTCATGGAGATAAAAAAACAGGGTGTAAGAATATGAAAAAAGATTTAAAAGTATTTTTTATGCTAACAAGTATATTCTTTTTTAGCATTCAATTAAATGCAGCAGAGTTTGTTCTAAAAGTCTCGCTATCTGATAGTTTAAGGCCAGCAACGCATTGTGCTTCTGGTTCATTATATGGAATGACAGAAACATTACCTTCAGATATAAACGCACATGTTTCTCCATTAAAACCAAATGTTTTTATTCAGCCAGCGAGGAGTGGAAGCGGTCATCAGCAACCTATAGGAGACGCTTTTAAGGTGGCTGAGCGATTACAGGGAACGACAGGAAAAGTGCAGATTCGTTTAGCAGATATTTTGCCTGGCTGGCCATACCAATGGCCAGGAAAAGATAAATGGCTTGCTGGAGTGAAAAGTATTATTGAAAAAAAATTAGCCTCTGGTTTAACCAATTTTGATGGCTATGAAATTTGGAATGAACCCGATGGCACATGGAAAAGTGAAAACGGTGATTTTCACAGTACTGTATGGAAACCGACTTATGATTTAATCAAATCGATGGATCCAACAGCAAAAATTATTGGCCCTTCTTATTCGTATTACAATAGCGGCAGAATGTCTGATTTCTTAAAATACACAAAGGCTAATAATTGCCTTCCAGATGTAATTAGCTGGCATCAATGGGGTTCAGGAGGCTTTATTGGAGCTCTAGAAAATTATAAATCTTTAGAAAAATCAAATGGCATTTCAGAACGAAAGTTAAGTATTAATGAATACTCTTCAGATACACATGCTTATGAAGGGTCTCCAGGAATTTCAGTTCCTTTCATTGCCAAGTTTGAAAGAAATGGCGTTGAAAGTGCGATGATCTCCTGGTGGTTTACGAATTTACCAGGTCGTTTAGGCAGTCTATTAACTGCAAATAATGAAAAAGGTGGAGGTTGGTGGCTTTATAAATGGTATGGTGATATGACTGGTTATATGGCTAATGTGGTTCCTCCAAATGATAAAAGCGAAGGTGTTGATGCATTTGCTGCAGTCGATGAAAAACAGCGCTACGCGAGTATTATTCTTGGTGGAAACAGCATTGGTACCGTGAATGTGAATATAGAAGGTATTCCTTCTTTTTTTGGCTCAGAAGTTGAAGTATTGATTGAGTATGTCACTTGGGAAAATAAAGATAAAGCGGTAAGTAGCGTTCAAAAAATTTCATCCAATAAATATTCAATTAATGATCAAAAACTTTCCATTCCTGTCAATGTCACAAGTCAGTTTTATGCGTATCGTCTTTATATCACACCTACAGAACAACTTCCTCAAGAACCCTATAAAGGTGTTATCTCAATCCCAGGAACTGTAGAAGTAGAAAATTATGATTTGGGCGGTAATAATAACGCCTATTATGATATGGAGTATGAAAATAAGGGCGGAGAATATCGTGAAGATGGCGTTGATGTAGTGACAAATGATAATGGCTATGCGATAGGGTATACCATGGATACCGAATGGCTTGAATACACCGTAAACGTGGAATCTGAAAACGTTTACACTATAGAAGCACGTGTGGCTTCTGGAGGAGATAATTCTTCGTTTAGATTATTCTTAGATGATGAACCGATAGCGGATACTA
>DUOS01000135.1 GCA_012838745.1 Treponema sp.
CATACAACATCTTCAACCACGCTTCCGCTTTCAATAATAGAACGAATTCCAATTACCGAATGGCGTATTGTGGCATTGGTTATAACGCATCCTTCGCTTGCATTAGTGCGGTCAAGGATAGCATTATTTATTTTTGAAGAGGGCAAGTTTCGGTTGTGGGTATAAATTGGTGCATTTTCGTCATAAAAATTGAATTTAGGTTTAATAGTAGTTAAATCTAATGTTGCATCAAAGAAACTTTTAATCGTTCCGATATCTTCCCAATATCCACCGTATGCATACGCAGATACTTTAAAATGTTTAATTGCTTCGGGAATAACTTCTTTACCAAAGTCAGTAAGCTTATTGTTAAGGGATTCTTCCATAGCTGCTGCATTAAAAATATAAATACCCATTGAAGCAAGATACTCTTTTTCAGGGTCGTGTGAGACATTGGGTGAGTTTTTAGGGATTTTCCAAGAGTCTATGTTTTTATCCTCTGCAGGCTTTTCCATAAACTCAGTTATTTTTCCCGTAGTGTCAGTTTTCAAAATTCCAAAACCTGATGCATCACTGCGATTAACCATAGTACAGGCAATGGTTATTTCGGCTCCGGATTCCTTGTGCTGCTTTAGAAATTGGTCTAGATCCATTTGATACAGTTGGTCTCCAGAGAGAATTATATAGTGAGTCGGGTTTTGAGTTTTAAAATGGAGGAAGTTTTTTCGAACAGCATCCGCAGTACCTTCATACCAGCCGGAATGTTCAAATGTTTGTTCAGCCGCGAGTATTTCGACAAATCCTCCAGAAAAAGTGTCAAAATTATAAGCACGTGCTATATGCATATGCAACGAAGCCGAGTTGAACTGGGTGAGAATATAAATTTGATTAAACCCAGAATTGATACAGTTTGAAATAGGGATATCAACGATACGGTGTTTGCCGCCAAACGGTACAGCCGGCTTAGACCGCTCCTTGGTTAATGGATATAGACGCGTCCCTTTGCCACCGCCAAGAATGATTGATAATACTTTGGACACAGTACACTCCTTTGAATAATTCATTTGTACAAAGTATAAACTGCAATTTGGATACTTGCCAGTAAAACTACAGAAATAGTTTTTTATGCAATATTTAATATTTTAGAATAAAAAACGACATAGACGTTTGAGAACTAACGAGTCCATAATAAAACAAAAGACTAACATCCCCTGCTGGTGTTCCGATACTTATAGTAAGGAGATACACCATGGTACGAGCTTGGTACACCGGCGCTAGTGGGATGAATGCTCAGCAAAAAAGGCTTGATGCTATTTCTAACAATCTAGCGAATGTAGATACTACTAGTTACAAACGCGATATTTCGGTAAGCAAAAGCTTTCCGGAACTCCTTCTTCGGCGCATGGAAGATGACGGAGTATACCGACATCCGTTTGGTTCAGCCGATGTAGCTCCAATTATCGGTAAAGTGGGGTTGGGCGTGGAATTAAATGAACTCTTCACCGACTTTCAACAAGGGTCGTATAAGCCTACTGGAAATAATACTGATATGTCTCTCGAAGGTAAGGGCTTTTTTGCAGTGGAAACTCCCTATGGAGAGCGGTATACAAGAAATGGAAACTTTACTATTGGTGTAGAAGGCTATCTTCTTACCAAAGAGGGATACCCAGTCCTTGGCGAAAACGGTCGTTTGTTTCTTCAAGATATGAACTTTACTGTAAACAAAAATGGTGAAGTTTGGGTTCAGCCGATTACTGATTCAGATGCAGATTCAATTCTCCTTGATCGACTAAGAGTCTGTACCTTTGAAAACGATCGATATATTTCAAAACAAGGATCAAGCCTCTATAAAGATACTCCAGTTTCAGGACCGGCAGTTCCATTTGAGGGACTTGGTAGACCGATTGTTTCTCAAGGATTTCTTGAAACTTCCAACGTCAATGTTGTTAATGAAATGGTACAAATGATAGAAGTAAACCGAGCTTATGAGGCAAATCAAAAGACAATTCAAGCTGAGGATACCATGATGAGTAAACTGTGGTCCGAAGTAGTTCGTACAAAATAATGGGAGTTAAATAATGGTAAGAAGTTTGTGGACAGCGGCTACTGGTATGAATGGCCAGCAAGCTAATATTGATACAATTGCGAATAATCTTTCCAACGTTAATACGACTGGGTTTAAAAAACAACGAGCTGAATTTGAAGATTTGTTGTATCAAACCATACGAACTGCTGGAACTCCTGCTACAGAAGATACTATAACTCCTGTTGGGATACAAATGGGACACGGGGTGAAAGTAGCTTCAACACTCAGAATGTTTGACCAGGGATCTCTACAAAATACCGGAAACATTAGTGATCTCGCTGTTCAAGGTGAAGGCTTTTTCCGTGTTCTACAATATGACGGCACCTATGCATATACTCGAGATGGTTCTTTTAAAATAGATAGTGAACGTCAATTAGTAACAAATAATGGGCTTAAAGTTCTTCCTGAAATTACGTTTCCCGACGGCTATCGGCAAGAGACACTTACAATAAGCCAAGATGGCCGAGTAACGGTAAAAGTAGGGGACCTTGATGACCCAATAGAAGTTGGTCAGCTAGAATTATACCGTTTTAATAATCCAGCAGGTCTTTCTGCAACTGGCGAAAACCTCTATAAGCAAACTCCAGCATCGGGTAATTCTATAGCTGGTAGGCCTGGATTTGAAGGGTTTGGAAAAACCATTCACAAGTTTCTTGAAATGTCGAACGTTTCAACGGTAGCAGAAATGGTAAATATGATTGTTGCTCAACGAGCGTATGAGTTTAACTCAAAGGCAATTCAGACGAGTGATAACATGTTGCAAACTGCAGCTAACTTAAAACGTTAATTATTAAATAATAGACAGGGAGACGTTACATGACTATAGGACAAACTGCAGGTTTTTCTTCTTCTACTGGGCTTCTCGCCGGTAATGCAAAGGCTCGTGAAACAGAAAGCCGGTTTCAAGCCTTGATTGACGGAATAAGCGCTGCAGGTGATTCTGAAACAACGACAAACCAAAAATCCTCAGAATCAGATCTTTCTTTAGTCGACCACCGTCTCCCTGGTGATTATATAAGTTCATTTTCAAATAGAAACGGATCACCTACAGACCGCATTGCACCGCCTTCTGGAGCCGCAGCAAATGCAGGGCAAAATGGTACAATAGACAAAACAAGCAAGCTCTATGAACAAGCAATGGAGCTTGAATCCTATTTAGTAAAAATCATGCTCTCTTCAATGAAAAATACTGTTGAAAAAACAAATTTATCAGGTGATAGTGATTTTGCTGGAAACATGTACGAAGACATGCTCTACGATGAACTTTCTCGCAGTGTAACTAAGTCTGCAGGCTTTGGTCTTGCCGATCAGGTATACTTACAGCTTTCAGGTTCGAGATAAGCGTTTTTTTCCTTTCACATCAACATATTAGACCACACAAATTCTCTGGAACAAAAATAGTACCCGTGGTATACTTTTTCCAACGTAATAATGCTTCACGAGGTATCAAATGAATCCCCATCACGCAGTAAACGCCTTTTTAGGCCGTAACAATTTTCAACCAAACGGACCGGATATTAACGCCACAATTCATACCATGCTTTATGACATGGAAGAAGGCCTTAAAACTAATCCGAAAAATCCACCTGGACAGGGACCAGCCCTAGATATGATACCTACCTGGGCAACTCCTCCGGAGGGCTCTCCACGCAATGAATCGGTTATCGTCATAGATGCTGGGGGAACCAATTTTCGTTCTTGTTTGGTCCGTTTTGACAAAGAGGGCACACCTACCATTTCTCAGATGAAAAAGACCGCTATGATTGCCACTGACCGGGAATATGGAAAAAAGGATTTCTTTGATACTATCGCAGAAAATATTGACTACTTAAAAGATAGCGCGTCTCGAATAGGTTTTTGTTTTTCTTGGCCCATGAATATTATGCCTAATGGCGACGGACAGGTTACCGAGTTTTCAAAAGAAGTAAAAGCCAAAGAAGTTGTAGGATCTCTTATTGGAGAAAACCTTAGTAAATCTTTAAAAGCCCGCGGGTGGAAAAAAATAGAAAAAATTACTCTTTTAAATGACACAACGGCTGCACTTCTTGCGGGAGCTTCTGCCGCTACTGGCGGAAAATCGTATGATTCATACGTAGGTTTTATTCTAGGAACCGGTATGAATGCCGCATATATTGAGTATTTGCCTATTCCAAAAATAGTTGCACAGGATAACACACAACCATTAAATCAGATTGTTGTGTGTGAGTCGGGTAAATGTAATAAAATTCCACAAAGCTATTTTGATGAATTACTTGATGCAACAACTAACTCTCCCGGGTTATTCGGTTATGAAAAAAAATGCTCAGGAGCTTATTTAGGTCCGCTCGGAAAAATAGCCCTGATAACCGCTGCAAAAGACGGTTTGTTTTCTAAGTCAACAGCTCGGTATTTTGCTACCCTAGATTCTCTTGAACTTCGAGATATGGATCAGTTTTTCTATGGGCCTTACAGAATTGATACAAAGCTTGGGAAAATTTTATCCTCGGGAACAGAAGTAGACAGAGAAATTGCCTATAGAATCCTTGACGCGATAGTAGAACGATCTGCACGCTTAGCTGCTGCAAATATTGCTGCAGCAATAATAAAAAGCGGGAAGGGGCATAGTCCCGTTAAACCAGTATGCGTTATGTGCGAAGGTACTACTTTTCTAAAGACTCATAACCTTAAAAACCGTGTTATTGGCTATTGTAATGAGGTATTAACCGAACAGAGAAATATCTGGTATGAACTAGTTAGCATGGAAAATGCAGTAACCCTCGGGTCGGCCGTAGCCGGACTTATTTGACATTTTAGAGTGATGGACTGAACACTTTCACTGTGATAGAGTAATATTAATGTACATCTTGTATGTTTTTTTAATACTAATCCCCATACTTGCCGTTGTCGCTCTTCTATTAACAGAGCGTGGTGGTAGTTTAAAGAAAACAATTAATTTTTTTACATCTGGGTTTGACTTAGGGTTTAAGCTTAGTCAAATTCTTTTTTTGTGGAAAATAGCCCGTCAAACAGAACTAGATGATCCAACATCTCTTTTTTGGTCCTTGCCTGTGCTTGATAAAAGTATAGCAGAGATTGTTCAGCGAGCACGTCAAACTGGGATGGAAAATGATGAATCAACCCAACGACTTCTCTCTCGATTGTATGCCTTTCGAACTAAAATGGAACTTGAACATTCTAAGAAAAAACTTGGAGTAGAATCCACACGTGATTTGCTTATTAACCAAAAGGTACGTATACTCCTTCGTGGAATAGGGGTTTTTAGCTCACGAGTGGTTAGAAATACTTCAAAGGCCCTTGTTCTCGATTATCCTGCATCACCCACAGTTCTCGCTACTTCTATTAAATGGGTTGGAAAGGACGTTTCTATTTATTTTTGGCGCCAAGATGATGCTGGGTATGTTTTTGAGACTACAATTACCCCAGATCCAGTTTCAGATGGAAAAGCAATAATCCATGTAGCTCACACTAATTCTCTCATTCGTTCACAAAAAAGAAAATCAATACGTGCAAAATGTACGTTAAATGCTCAGATGTATCTCATTAAACCAGAGGACGAACTCGAAAGTCTTCTAGAGCCTGAACCTGGTATGAAATGTCGTATTGAAGATTTGTCTGAAGACGGTGCCATGGTGTATATTGGCGGAAAAGCAGTAAAAAACATGAAAATAAAGCTTCAATTTATGGTTCATGATGTTCTAATTGTTATGGCAGGTATTATACGGGCTGTTGAATTTAATGAAGATTTAAATCAGTCTCGAATCCATTTTGAATGCGAAGAACTAAATCCCCGCATGAAAAATTCTATATTAACTTTTGTGTATAACGTTTTGCCTGAGGAAGAAAAGCAGGAACTAGATGCAATACGATTGACCGAAGAAGACGGTCTTGCCAACGCTGAATCTGCTGAATCGGAATACACAGAAGGAAGCGAAGAATCCCCGTTGTTTCCTGAAAATGATCCGGAATCTGTGCTTGATGAAATGCAAGATTTACCAGATTTCGCGACTGATATACGCTAACCGGAGGAAAAATGTTAAAAAAAAGTACGTTGATTTTAATTTTCACGCTAATTGTTACCAGTCTTTTTGCACAAAAAGAGGACCCCGTTATTATTTCCTACCGTAGAAACTTTGTGCGTGCGAGCATAAGTACTAAGATTGAACTGGTAAATGATGCGTCTCGAATAACTACAGTAAATATGACTCCACTGTATTTAGATGCGATTGCTTTTGTTCTTGCGAATTACTCATTGCTTGGAAATGATTCTCAACTTCTCGATATCGCCGCAGTTTCAGCTTCCAAAGCTGGTTCTTATAATGATAAAAATTCTATCGATGCACTACAATCACTTTTTAAAATGGTTAAAGAACCTCGAGTTCGTATTGCTTGTTTGCAATCTCTTTCAGAGGTAATGTCGAGTTCTCCAGAACAAGTTTCTTTTATTAATGAATGGTTTAAGTCGGCTATTGATAACACCCTTGCTGATAAATCCGAAGATGTTCGAGTTATGACTACCTGTGCACGAATGCTGGGTAAAATCGCTTCTGGATCGTCTTTCTCTGTATTGTTTACCGCAGCTACTAGCACTCTTGATTCCTCAATTGTAAAAGAAGCGGAAAAAGCTTTAAATAACATTTCTGATAAATATACAGAGAATATTCTAGCCATTATATCCCAAAACCCTATACAAGAAGTATATGCGGCGTTTTCATTTGCGATGAAAAAAGATTCTCTATTGGTAACAGATCGTGGAAGAATAGCCTCCACTGCATTCTCTCGGGCTGTTGAATATGGTCAAAAAGAAAAACGTGATTCAATGTATAATTCTCTCGTAAAAGAAGCTCTTACGATTCTTGGTAAAATAGGTTGGTCACAATCATCTCCTGCTGTTGTACAATTTTTTTATCATACACAGGGAGATTACAAAACTGACCAGGCTGATGTTGGCATGCTTACAGCTGTTATTGATTGTATGGGCGGTTTGGGCACCACAGAGGCGGCTCAGGCTTTGTCCATTTTTCTTGGATTGTTGAACTCAGAAACAGAACAAAGAAAGACGTATAACGAGCAAGTTTTGCTCGCAGTAATAAATTCGTTGGGAGCGCTTGGTGATAAATCCGCTTTCGACTATCTCTTGTATGTTGGCTATCTCGATTATCCAGAAACGGTAAAACAAGCTGCTCGCGACTCGCTCGCGAGGCTTGAATGGTAAGAAAAGAACCAATACCCGTACTCATGGTGACCCTACCAGCTCTAATCTCAATTTATTTGGGAATTGAGCTAGG
>DUOS01000136.1 GCA_012838745.1 Treponema sp.
GCTATAAATGATATAGTTATACCATACTTGATCATGCAAAAGGAGCAGACATGGATGATAGGAAATTCGATTTTACTATAGAGACACTTGGGGCGAGCAAAATACAAACGCCGATACACCTTTCTAACGTGGAAGGTGATTTTATAGCAAACTATGTAAATGACGATGAGTTCATCATTAATCGAGTAGATACCTGTTTAGATGAACCAACTCCTCCCTACAAGCGCAGCCAAGTTCTGGAAAAAGCAGGCCCTCGAGAAAAGATATTTTTTAATCCTAATCATGTTCATGCCGCGATTGTCACTTGTGGTGGCTTGTGTCCTGGAATTAACGACGTGGTTCGTTCTGTTGTTAGATGCTTATGGCATCGATATGGGGTACGACGTATCAGCGGAATCCGCTTTGGGTTCAAAGGGTTATTACCTGAATATGGGTTTGAACTTGTACAGCTTGATCCCGATGTTGTGGACGATAGCCATAAAAGTGGTGGCTCATTGCTGGGAACCTCTCGTGGTGGTGGAGACCGTGTAATTGAAATTGCCGATGCAATAGAAAGCATGAACTTGAATATGATCTTTATTATTGGCGGGGATGGAACCCAGCGCGGAGCACTTGAAATTGCCGAAGAAATTGAAAAAAGAGGACTTAAAATAGGTGTAGTTGGAATTCCTAAAACCGTAGATAATGATCTCGCCTTTATTCAAAAATCATTTGGATTTGATACTGCTGTTGTTAAGGCGGCAGAATCTGTTGCCGCTGCCCACATGGAAGCACATTCGCAGATTAATGGGATCGGTTTGGTAAAGCTAATGGGGCGAGAGTCTGGTTTTATTGCAACGTATACCGCGATTGCAAGCCATGAGGCAAACTTTGTATTGATACCAGAGGTTCCTTTTGAGCTTGAAGGTCCTAATGGATTTCTTTATCACCTTGAAGATAGACTTCGCCGGCGGCAGCATGCTGTAATTGTTATTGCCGAAGGTGCGGGGCAGGATTTGCTTCAAGCTGGAGATGAGACTGACGCCTCAGGTAACAAGAAGCTCGCAGATATCGGGCGATTTTTGCGCGATAAAATAGAAGAATATTTCAAGGCAATCGGACTGCATATAAATCTAAAATACATTGATCCAAGTTATCAAATACGGTCGGCACCTGCGGCTCCTATCGATTCAATTTACTGTGAACGACTAGGCAACAACGCTGTGCATGCGGCAATGGCTGGAAAGAACAAGCTAATAATTGGGCTTGTTCATAACAAATTTGTACACTTGCCAATTAGGCTCGTAACGAGTCAACGTAATTTTGTTGATCCAGAAGGGTCTTTATGGCGGGATACTTTGGATGCTACAAGCCAGCCTATACTAATGGTTAATGATCAAGAGGCTTTTTTGGATAAAAGCCGAACACGAAACCCGGTTAAAAATAATTAGTAACGACGTTAAGGCTTTTTCAAAACAGAGGGGGTTTTGAAAGAGGATCAGGCGAAAGAAAATCTAAGAGCGGCTGCCCAGAAACGTCTAAAAAACGTGCTGCGGATTTTTCCAAGCGGAAAGTTTTTGTGTTCCGCAAGTTTTGCAGGAAATCTTCTTCGAACTGTTGCCCGGCAATATTTGGAGCTAGAGAACGAAACGATTTGTCTGGAGTAAACGAAGCGGTAAATGATCCTCTTTTTTTGTTCTCTTTTGCTGTCCATGAACCCGTAAAAACAGTCCAGCCGGTAGTCGCTTCGAATCTGCCGTTTTCTTGGAAAAGAATTCGTGCAGAACTGCCATGGCCTGGTTCAAGCGGAATGAATCCGCTTTCTCTGTGGAAGCCTACGAGGTTCCATACAGGACCTGCGAGGGATGTTATGCTGGGTATCTTTTGAGCCTTAGAAAGCGGTAACCCTGCGCAACTAGCTGTTAGAATTGCTGCCAACGCGGCAAGCATCCACAAGTGTTTTGTGTTCATACA
>DUOS01000137.1 GCA_012838745.1 Treponema sp.
ATCTTTCTTTTAAGAACTTTTTACACTTTCCGAACATGAATATCTTAAAAGGTTCGGTAACCTTTATTTCAGGAGAAAGTGGTACTGGTAAAAGCACTCTTCTGCGTTTATTCAATGGGACTCATACTCCTTCGTCAGGTTCTGTTTTTTTTAATGACCAGGAACTTGAAACCTTTGAGCCTATAGAACTTCGACGTACAATCCTTCTCGCTGGTCAGTCGGTTTTCCTTTTTGATAAAACAATACAAGAAAACTTTTCTGAGTTTTTTACGTATCGAGGAGAAGTACCTCCTTCTGATGATGTGATTAATAAATGCCTTGCTGTTTGTCGAGCAGATTTTCCTCTTATTTCCGATTGTCATCTGCTTTCGGGTGGTGAACGTCAACGTGTGTTTTTAGCTATATGCTTGTCTATGAATAGCGAAGTCCTTCTGTTAGATGAACCAACTTCTGCATTAGACGGAATTAACGGTAAAAAGGTAATGAAGAATATCTGCGATTTTTGCCGAGATGCAGGAAAATCTCTTATTGTGGTTAGCCATGATGTTTCTCTTGCTGAGTCATTCGCTGATAATGAAATAGTCATTACTCGAGAGGTGTCTCTATGAATAGCATAATTAGTATGAATGTTGGCCGCTTTTCGTTGATTTATCTTTTGCTCATTGTTGTGCTGATTATTATGAAAAAGGCACGTATTAATCAGAGCAAACTTCTTGTTGTAGCGAGCATACGCATGTCTGTGCAGCTTGTTTTGGCAGGTTTTGTCCTTACATGGATATTTGAAAATCCTCATCCATTGTTAACCGTTGGCTATATTGTTTCCATGGTGATTTTTGCGATTCATCGAGTCCTATCTAAGTGCAAACTCCTAAATAAAAGATTTAAGATAATAGTTGCACTTTCTCTGGCGGGAACGGGAATTTCTCTTGTTGTCTACTTTGTGGCTGTCGTCGTCGGTATAAATATTTTTAATCCTCAGTATACAATTCCGATCAGCGGTATGATTATTGCAAATTCCATGACAGGGGTAGGGTTGGGTTTACAATCATTTACTAATTCAATAAAAACTAATCGTGCCCGTATTGAAGCCTTGATCAATATTGGTGCTAATCCAAAAGAAATCCTTTTGCCTTTCGTAAATAGCGCACTGGAAACCGCTTTGCTTCCTACTATGAACTCTATGATTGGTATGGGTATTATTTCTTTACCAGGAATGATGACAGGCCAGATTCTTTCTGGAACACTTCCAAAAACTGCTATTTTATATCAAATAGCTATTATGATAGCTATTTGTACGTCCGTGTGTATAACTGTTTTTGCATCCCTGTATTTGGGTTATCGAACTCTGTATAATAAACGTTGCCAAATAACGTTTTCTTGAATGCAACTAAAGAAAAGGATAGTACCTGAGAGTGAAAAACAAGAATTCTCTTATTATTAAAGGTGCCCGCGAGCACAATCTTAAAAATATAGATATAGAACTTCCACGAGATAAGCTTATTGTTGTCTCTGGTCTTTCTGGTTCGGGTAAGAGTTCCTTAGCCTTTGATACTATTTTTGCTGAAGGCCAACGTCGTTATGTTGAATCACTATCTTCTTACGCGCGTCAATTTTTAGGCCGTATGGATAAGCCAGATATCGATTATATTGAGGGATTGTCGCCTGCTATTTCCATAGAACAAAAAAGCACACATAGGAACCCCCGGTCTACAGTGGGAACTGTTACTGAGATATACGACTATTATCGGCTTTTGTTCGCCAGAATAGGAATTCCTCATTGTCCTAAATGTGGCAAGGTAATACGCGAACAGTCTGTAGATCAGATTATTGAAACAATTTGTGAATGGACAGAGGGAACAAAGCTTCAACTTCTCGCTCCGGTAATTCGTGCAAAAAAAGGCGAACACCAGAAAATACTCGAAGATGCTCGTTCCGCCGGTTTTGTACGTGCTCGGATAGATGGTATGCCAGTGAGTTTTGATGATGAAATAATACTCGAAAAGCAAAAAAAACATACTATCGAGATAGTGGTTGATCGTATCGTTCTTAAACCAACTTCTCGAAAACGACTAGCACAGTCTGTGGAAACCTCACTAGAAATTTCTGGTGGTCTTTTACTTGTTTTGCGTACCGATCCTGAAACAAAAAAAAATGATGAAGTTTTTTTCTCTCAACATAATGCCTGTTCAGACTGTGGTATTTCTTTACCAGAATTACAGCCTCGCTCTTTTTCTTTTAACAATCCTTTTGGTGCTTGTCCGGAATGTACTGGATTAGGTTTGAGTCAGAAATTCGATACTCAATTGATAATGCCAGATGCAAATTTATCCTTTGATAAGAGAGCTCTTATTCCCTATAATCCAGAATCTGCTTGGAATCGCAGTAGATTTGAGGCACTCGCAAAAAAATACGATTTTTCTCTTTCTACTCCTTTTTCTGATCTTTCAAAAAAAAATGTGGATATTATTTTTAATGGAACTGGCGATGAACCTATTGATTTTGTTTATAGGAACAAAGAAAGAACAGGGCAGTTTAACTATCATCAACCTTGGCCCGGTGTTATTGCAGATATGAAACGTCGTTATAACGAAACGTATTCTGAATCTCAAAAAAGCTTTTATGAGAAATTTATGGCTACTCTAGAATGTGAAGTTTGCCAAGGGAAACGTCTTAAACCTGAGGTTCTTGCAGTAACCGTGGGCGGTTTAAATATTTTTGACTTATCATCGCTTTCTGTTTCTGACACAATACAATTTTTTAACAAACTCGTACTTACTGAAACTGAAGAGGAAATAGCCCAACAAATTCTTAAAGAAATACGAGCTCGCTTAAGTTTTATGAAAAACGTTGGTTTAGACTATCTTTCCTTAGAACGAAAAGCTTCAACTCTTTCTGGTGGAGAAGCACAACGAATACGTCTTGCAACACAGATTGGTTCGAGTTTAATCGGTGTTTTATACATACTTGATGAGCCATCTATTGGGCTCCATCAACGTGATAATCAACGTCTGATAGATACTCTGTTATATTTGCGTGATTTAGGAAACACCCTCATTGTAGTAGAGCATGATGAACAAACATTGCGTACTGCAGATTACATTGTAGATTTAGGACCAGGCGCAGGAGTTCATGGTGGTTACATTGTTGCAAAGGGAACTCCTGAACAGGTAATGAAGGTAAAAAAAAGTATTACTGGTCAGTATCTCGCTGGAACCCTTAAAATGGAAGTGCCTTCAGTACGGCGACCTGGAAATGGCCACAGTTTAGTTTTAGAAGGTGTAGCTGAAAACAACCTCAAGGATGTTACCGTTTCCCTACCACTAGGCGTTTTTACCTGTGTCACTGGTGTTTCAGGTTCAGGAAAATCTACTCTTTTGTCTGATGTTTTGTTCCCGGCTGCATCCAATAATATTATGCGTACTCAGCATCGCCAAGGTACATATCGCACTATAACCGGGCTAGAGCATTTGGATAAGGTTATAAATATAAATCAGAGCCCAATTGGTCGAACACCGAGATCAAACCCAGCAACGTATGTGGGCGTCTTTACACCAATACGAGATCTTTTTGCGAATTTACCTGATTCAAAGGCGCGAGGATATAAGCCAGGCCGTTTTTCTTTTAATGTGCGTGGTGGTCGATGTGAAAATTGTAAAGGTGATGGTACAATAACCATTGAAATGAATTTTCTTCCAGATGTGTATATTACTTGTGATGTGTGCCATGGTCGCCGATTTAACCGGGAAACCTTGGAAGTGCGCTATAAGGGCAAGAATATAGCCGATGTGCTTGCTATGACCATAGAAGAAGCCGCTGTTTTTTTTGCTGCTATTCCTTCAGTTGTGCGAAAAATGGAAACCTTACTTTCGGTTGGGCTCGGATATATCCAGTTAGGTCAATCTGCATTAACCCTTTCGGGCGGTGAGGCACAGCGAGTAAAGCTCGCAAACGAGCTCTCACGGCGAAGTACCGGTAAAACGCTGTACATACTTGATGAGCCTACTACAGGCTTGCATTTTGCAGATGTAATGCAGCTAATGACTGTTATTCATCGTCTTGTGGATCAAGGTAATACAGTAATCATGATTGAACATAATCTCGATGTAATCATGCAAGCCGATTATGTGATTGATCTAGGCCCCGAAGGAGGGATCCGTGGGGGCACTGTAGTTGCAAAGGGAACTCCAGAACACATTGCAACTGTTAAAAAATCATGGACAGGAAAGTACTTAATTGAAATGATGGTAAGGAGTACATGATCAGACGTATTTTGTTTTCCTGTGCAATTCTTTTCTTCACAACAAGCTTGTTAGCTACTGCTCAGGAAACAACCGCGGGTAAAAAACGAATAGTAACGATACAATCTGCACAAAGTACTGAATATATAAAACGCACAGAACCAAAACCGCCAAAAACGGGTTTAGAAGAAAACATAATATTAGAAGAAACAGAAGAAATTGATACATCAGAACAAAGTGATATATCTAAAGAAAGAGAAGTTAATAAAGGAACTTTTGGTGACGAAGTAATCCGTTTGCGTGGCGGGGTTTCAATTCTCGTAACAGAGGGTTCTTCTATTTCTAGTATTGCGGCGGACGAAATTATTTACGACAAGGGGCGCGATACCTTAGAAGCACGAGGTTCTGTTGTATACGAGCATACGACCGGTAAGAAAGGATTCCAACGTTTTGAGGGCAAGGCCCTGCTCTTTGATATTAAAAAACAAGAAGGTGTTTTTCTTGATGGGGTGGTTACTCAGGATTCTGGAAAAAAAGATGGAGATCCTTTTATTATTCATTCTGAGATAACCGGCCGAGATACCAGTTCAACCATAGCTTTTAAAAAGGGAGTTCTCACAACTTGTGACGATGAAGATCCTCATTGGTCTATACGAGCTTCTCGTATATGGCTTCTTCCAGGAAACGAAATCGCATTGCTTAATGGAGTTTTTTTTGTTGGACCTTTACCCGTTTTCTATATTCCATTCTTTTATTATCCTGGAGATGAAATGATTTTTCATCCAGTTTTTGGTTATAGAAACCGGGAAGGATATTTCGTGCAAACTACAACCTACCTTCGTGGACGAAAACCCTTGCCCAAAAAGGGAGGCCCAGAGGAATCATCCTTTACAGACTTTTTGCAAGGAGATGTACTTAAAGAACAAAAAAGGGAAGGCTTGTTCTTTAGAAATCTTGAAGAAGATGCCAAAAATGCTAATTCAGACTATTTTAAGATAATGGTGGATGCCTATTCTTCTTTGGGTGCAATGGTTGGCTTTGATGGTGTTTTTACAGGGAAAGGATATGTAAGAAACTTTTCTATATTAGGTTCGATTGGATTCTCAAAAACTTTGTATGAACCAACTTCGGGAATTAGTTACTCAACGTATGATTCTTTGGGAGAAGAAAATTTCAATTCAGGCTATTTTTTTGGTAA
>DUOS01000138.1 GCA_012838745.1 Treponema sp.
AGCCCGATTTGTTATCTAGATAAAAACCCCCTATACTCTATTATACGGGGGAAAATAAATGAATAAAAAAGTTTTGTCAGACTTTTCTATGTGCCTTGTTGGAGAAGCGGGGCAAGGGATTACATCTGTAGAGACGATACTAGTCGCCCTTGCAAAACAAGCGGGCTTCCATGTATTTGCCACTAAAGAGTACATGTCTCGCGTGAGAGGCGGGGTTAATTCAACCAGTATCAGGCTTTCACGAAACCCCGTTTCCTCCGTAATCCATCGAACCGATCTCATTATTCTTTTTTCAAAAGAAGGACTAACACATATACAAGACAGGATCGGAGAATCGACGATTACCATTGCTGATGATGACGCTATCGGTATAAAAGCGGACATAAACGTTCCATTCTCAAGCATAGCAGGTGAAATAGGAAACCGTATTTTTCAAAACACTGTAGCTGCCGGACTCGTCGCAGGTATTCTCAGTTTAAATAAAGAAAAAACTATGCGTTTTGTCTCAGACCGCTTTGCCTCAAAGGGTGAAGCGATTAAGGAAAAGAACTCACGTGCAGTTGCCGCTGGATACGAAATTGGCTCACCACTTGCCGCGCGTTTTCACATAGAAAAACCGGGAAACCCCACAGAAAACATAACGATATCTGGTGCAGATTCTATAGCACTCGGCGCTCTCGCAGGCGGCTGCGATTATGTGTGTGGCTATCCAATGTCTCCAGCCACTGGAGTTCTGGAGCGTCTCGCTAAATATTCGTTAACTCACAATATTATTTCCGAGCAAGTTGAAGACGAAATTGGAGTAATTAATATGGCGCTTGGTGCAGCTTATGCCGGCGCCCGTCCGTTAGTTTCAACCTCAGGCGGCGGTTTTGCCCTCATGGGGGAAGGAATCAGTTTATCCGGGATGATTGAAACGCCAGTCGTTGTGCATCTCGCCCAAAGACCCGGCCCCGCAACCGGCTTACCTACAAGAACAGAACAGGGCGACTTAAACTTAGTTTTATATGCCGGCCATGGCGACTTTCCCCGGCTTATCTTCGCACCTGGGACCCTCGAAGAAGGATTTTTTCTCACCGCAAAAGCCTTAGAGTTAGCTGATCGTTTTCAGGTTCCCGCCTTCGTGTTAACTGATCAATACTTCGTGGATACTTATTACGATGTACCGCCATTCTCAACTACCGGTATTTCAACTAAGCGCCATATTGTAAAAACCTCAGATGACTATAAACGCTTTACATACACAAAAGACGGTATCTCCCCCCGGGGCATTCCCGGTTATGGCGAAGGAATTGTCTGCGTAGATAGCGACGAACATAACGAAGGTGGCTACATTATCGAAGACGCCACAACTCGGGTAAAAATGACCAACAAACGCCTGATAAAAAACAAAACGCTCGTTCGTGAATTCATCCCACCAACGATGATTGGCCCAGCTAATGCTAAAACGGTCATAGTTACCTGGGGTTCAACTTTTCCCATGGCACGCGACGCCCTCGCAGCAATTGCAGAGCGCAATCCGGACAATAGTGATTCAATCGCCCTGCTTCACTTTTCACAAGTGTACCCGCTTCCAGATCTCTCCAGCCTTTTCTCTGGAAGGCAGCGATTTATCGCGGTTGAAAATAACACAACTGGCCAATTCGCAGATCTTTTAGAAAAATATGCTGCCATCCGTTTCGACGCGCGTATTCTCAAATACGACGGGCGCCCATTTACCGTAGAAGAATTAACAGAACGCCTTGAAACACTCTTTGCCGAAGGAGCTAATTAATGAAAAATCCATTTGATTTTGAAGAAAAAAAAGACATCGCCTGGTGCCCGGGATGTGGAGATTTTGCCATAAGAGACGCCCTCCTCGGAACACTTGCAGAGCTTGAACTCGATCGAAAAAACGTCGTGCTTGTTTCTGGTATCGGCCAGGCGGCAAAAATGCCTCAATACATAAACACCAGTTTTTTTAACGGACTCCACGGGCGCGCGCTTCCTGTTGCAACAGGGATAAAGGCAAGCAACCCGAATTTAACGGTAATCGCTGAAGGTGGCGATGGAGACATGCTCGGAGAAGGGGGAAACCACCTATTACACTGCACACGGAGAAATCCCGATATCACCCTTTTTATCCACGACAACATGATCTACGGTCTCACAAAGGGACAAGCCGCACCAACGAGCCGAGTAGGACTCAAAACACCAATGCAGGTGAGCGGGGTTTTCGAAAAACCTCTTAACCCCTGTGCACTGGCTGTATCCCTCGACGTAACATTCGTTGCACGCGTATTTTGTGGCGACAAAGAATACACCAAAGAGATTATGAAGCGTGCAATTTTACACCGCGGATTCGCCCTTGTAGACATCTTCCAGCCCTGCGTAACCTTTAACAAAGTCAATACTTACGCTTGGTTCAAAGAAAACACCTACACCCTCCCTGCCGATTACGACCCCAGCAACCGCGAAGCTGCCTTCTCTAAAGCAATAGAGGAAGAGCCCTTTCCCCTTGGTGTAATTTACGAGTCTAACCATCGAGCTCTTTTTGAAGAAAACCTCGATGCCTTCAAGACCGATAAAACGCCTATCTATCTTCGCACTCACGACATGGAAGCAGTTAATCGAGAAATTTTAGCTTTCAAATAATTAAGGTTGAGCATCAAGAAGAGTGGCGATTTCTGCCACGTAATTTCTCTCTGGCGCCGGCTGCGCGAAAAGGAGTTCGCCTACCCTGAGCGTTGTGCCTCAATTTTAAGATTTTTCTTTCGCTTCTTTTTTACGCTGCTTTTCTTTGTAAAGTTCTTCATCAGCCTTTTTCATATAGTCTTCTAAGGTACAGTTGTCATATAACCCGCATTCTGCGACACCGAGGCTAACTGAAAGTTTAAAAGGTTTTCCAGAAGTTTCATTTAATTCGGTAATATGAGCAGCCATTCTGGTTTTGAAAATATCTAAAATTTCGAGGCCTGCATTTGGTGTTAATACTATAAACTCATCTCCGCCCAAGCGGGCAATAATATCCATGTTCCTAAAGGTGTTTTGTAAGACTTCTGCCGTCTTCTGAATAATCCAGTCGCCTTCTTTGTGGCCATAAATATCATTTATTAATTTCAATCCATCTACGTCCAAAAATATCACGAGGGCCTTTTTTTTCATTTGTATAGTGATTTGGTGTTGCTGAACGGCAAGCTTCATAAAACCTCGGCGGTTGTACAACCCGGTAAGTTCATCGGTAATTGAAAGATTATTAAGCTGCTCGTTGTGGTCTTCCAGCTCCAACATGGTTCTGCGAAGTTTCTCTTCTACTTTTTCTTTAGATTGGTATAAGGAGGTGCTTTTTATGACGCCAGAAATTGTAGATACGAGACCTTCAACAATAGCACCACCTTTTTTTGAAAGCTCGAGGATAATCATTCCGTAATGAACTTCACGAAAAAACAGGGGATAGGCAAGCAATGTTCTGCGCTTTGAGTCGGTGGTAAGATCCGCAGGAAAGAGATTGAGTGTAGAAAAACTATTACCTTTGCTCCTAAAATTACAGGGCACCTGATCGACCATTCCTGTTATAAAATTAATTGATTGCGGTATTTTCCATGGCGTGTTTTTATCGTGTATCCAAGGAGTATCATAGGTAAAAAGAAAGAAAGTATTTATATCAAGTAACGGGACGTGGGTATAGAGGGACTGTATTAAGTCGTCCATGTGAACGATTGAAGATAGATTACCCAATACATTTCTAAGAAGGTTCTGGGAATTATTGCTAGTATTGGTTTGAATGTTTCGTATAACTTCGTTCATTTCACCGGCTAGCAAAAGGCAGA
>DUOS01000013.1 GCA_012838745.1 Treponema sp.
GCAGATTTTGTAATAGGGAGCCGCACTGTTGGCCCCATTACATCAGCTATTAGTGCTGGAGCCTCGGATATGTCAAGTTGGTTGCTTCTTGGTCTTCCCGGAGCTGTTTTTGCTTTTGGATTAGTAGAGGGGCTTTGGATTGCGCTTGGTCTTACTATTGGTGCTTATTTTAATTGGCTCATTGTAGCCGGACGCCTGCGCTCCTTGAGCGAAAAGTATACTGCAATTACCTTACCGTCGTTTATTGCAAAACGTTTTGATGATGAAACTGGTTTGCTTAAGATCGTCTCCACTATAGTTATTCTGTTCTTTTTTACTCTGTATGTTGCATCGGGACTCAAGGGCGGAACGCTTCTTTTCGCTCATGCCTTTGGAGCTCCAGAGCTCGTTTCATTGTTGGTCACAACCCTCGTTGTTGTTTCGTATACTTTTCTCGGTGGTTATATCGCCGTTTGTTGGACAGATCTCATTCAGGGCTTATTAATGCTCACTGCCCTTGTTTTTTGCGCTCTTCTTGGTTATATCGCTATTAAAGGTTCCGGAATTAATATTTCTGTAGTGAACCCTAATGCCTTTATAGTTTCTACCGGTACCATTACGATTCTTTCCTCTCTAGCGTGGGGCTTTGGCTATTTTGGGCAACCACATATCCTCGCTCGATTTATTGGTATTCGGAGTGTTAAAGACGTACGTAGAGCCCGGCGCGTTGGAATTACCTGGATGATTATTTGCCTTGTGCTTGCTTGCTCCATCGGGCTTATTGGTATTGGCTATAATGCAGTTCATCCACTTCCTGGAGTTACCGGTGAAGGCGGGAATAGCGAACGTATATTCCTAGCTCTTACGACAGCTCTTTTCCATCCTGTGTTTGCTGGTTTTGTGCTTGCCGCAGTTCTAGCAGCTGTTATGTCTACTGCCGATTCTCAATTGCTCGTTCTTACATCATCCCTTACAGAGGATATTCCTTTTATTGCAAAGCTTCCTGATTCGAGAAAAAAACTTATTAGCCGTCTTGGTGTTATTGGGTTTGCTCTTGTTGCCCTTATTATTGCAGCTACAGACAAAGGTTCTATTCTTAGTATGGTCGGTTATGCTTGGGGTGGGTTTGGTGCAGCCTTCGCACCATTGGTGCTTCTTGCCGTTCTGTGGAAAGGAACAACTAAATGGGGTGCTCTTGCTGGCATGATAACTGGATCAGCTACAATATTCATTGTAAAAAATTACATCACAATTCCTGGGGAGTATTTTTATGAATTGCTTCCTGGTTTCTTTATTGCTCTTTTTTCAATAATCATTGTAAGTTTACTTACTAAAAAACCATCTGATTTAACTCTTGCGGCCCTTGACGAAACCAAAGAGGAAGTCCGCCAAGCTAACCATTCTTAAGTGGTACTGGAGAAAAAATGACTCTACGAAAAAAAGCAATTGTGCTTTCTATAATCGCCGCTATTGGTCTTATAAGTACCATCGTCGCTCAATATTTTTCAACTATACTGAGTAATGAACTTGAACAAGCTCATACTAAGCAATATTTATCCTATATTATCGCCAATGAATTCCAACAAACTTCTGAGGACTTAACTTCTCACTGCAGAACCTATGTTGCGACTGGAAATAAAAAATATTTTTCGCAGTATTGGGAAATTGTTCAATGGAGAGCGGGCGATAAACCAAGGCCTGATACTGTGAATAAGCTATTGTATCCAGGAGAAACAATAAAGCAGTCTGATATCATGCGTGCTCTTGATTTTTCAGATAAGGAGCTAGCGCTTCTTGATGAGGCGAATAAGAATTCAACTACCCTAATAGAGGTTGAAAGCCAGGCAATGGATAGTGTTAACCTAAATCGTATTGCCTCTGGTCCCTTTGCAGCTCGAGAGGGTGAAACACCACAAGACTTTGCCTTGCGGATTGTCTTTAATGATCCATATTTCGTAGAAGTTTCAAAAATATTAAAACCCGTTAATGCTTTTTTTGAGGAACTTGAAATTAGAACTTCCTCTGCTGTTATTTCAAAATCGAAACAACTTCATTTGTGGACAATTGTTTCTGTTGTTTCTCAACTAATTATGGGCCTAATTATCATCGTTGTTATGCTTATGTATTATCAGATGATCCGTGCCATTAAAAAAACAGCTGAAGTATTAAAAGATATTTCTGAAGGGGACGGTGATTTAACCAAGCGCTTAGAAGTTAACAGGCGTGATGAAATTGGCGAAATGGCAAAATACTTTAATCTATCACTAGATAAAATAAGAAACCTTGTTGTCCTTATTAAAGAAAAATCTAAGGGCCTATCAGATATTGGTATAGAGTTGGCCACTAATATGAGTCAAACCGCAGCTGCGATACATGAAATAAGCTCCAATCTTGAAAGCATGCGAAAGCAAACCGAAAATCAATCTGCTGGTGTTACAGAAACTAATGCCACTATGCAACAAATCACTCATAATATTGAAAAACTAAATCAGCATATTGAGCAGCAGTCGGCAAGTGTAAATCAGTCCTCTGCAGCGATTGAAGAAATGTTAAGTAGCATTGCATCAGTAACTCAAAGCCTCGTAAGAAATGCTGATAACGTTAATTCTTTATCTCGTGATTCAGAGAAGGGGCATACAGACTTAGGTCACGTTTTGGAAAAGATCCGTGAAATTGCTAAAGATTCAGAAGGGTTGATAGAGATTAGTGGTGTCATTGGTAATCTTGCAAGTCAAACAAACTTATTATCCATGAACGCGGCTATCGAAGCTGCTCATGCAGGAGATGCGGGAAGAGGCTTTGCTGTTGTAGCCGATGAAATCCGTAAGCTTGCGGAATCCTCTGCTTCACAGTCAAAAACAATTTCCTCGGTACTTAAAACGATTAAATCTTCAGTTGACCTTGTTTTAGGCTCTACACAAGACGTTATGAATCAATTTGAAAATATTGATGGAAAAATTAAAACAGTTATGGAATTTGAATATACAATTCGAAATTCTATGGATGAGCAAGATGCTGGTAGCAAAGAGATTCTTATGGCAATTGCTGAACTTACAGATATTACTTCAGAGGTAAAATCGGGTTCAGATGAAATGCTTATTGGTAGCCAGGAAGTAATTCAAGAAAGCAAAAACTTAGAAATTATTACGTCAGAAGTACTTGGTGGTATGCAAGAAATTGCCAGTGGAATACAGCAAATAACAGTTGCTGTAAACCAAGTAAATGATATTAGTCAGGAAAACAAAGATAGCATTGAGGCATTAAACAATGAGGTTGAAAAGTTTAAAGTCTAAGAACCTGTACCGGTAATTAAGAGTTGTTTATTTGGTCTAGGTCAGACTCTAGCTCAGCTATGTTATGTATGTTTTGATCACCAATTTTTCGAACCTTGTTTAGAACACCTTCTATTACGGAGAAATCTACAGCAAGGTTCGATAGCTTTTCATCGAGCTCATTTGAAAACTCACTGATTCGAGTAAGGTTTTCTGTTCTTTCTGTTAGTTGACGGGTTACTTCGACTACTTGGTTTTTTGTGTTATGGGCAACATCCATCATGCTGCTAGTCGCTTGGGTTAATTCATTTGTACCCACAGAGACCTCAGACATTCCATTGATTATTTCTACAATAGCGTCAAAGGTATTATGAACTTCTTTCATTAAATCTTCTGCATTAGTCGTATATGCTTCTACCGTTGTTGCTGCTTCTTTTAAAACATCGTCATTTTTTTTGAGAGCTAGTTCAATAGCATGGGTGCTTTTTTGTGTTTCATTAGATAAGTTGCGAATTTCTCCTGCAATGACTGCGAATCCACTTCCTGATGAGCCAGCATGTGCCGCCTCAATTGAAGCATTCATAGCAAGCAAGTTCGTTTTTTCGGATACATCAAGAATTTGTTTTGATGCGCTCAATACTTCACTCGATGCTTCGCGAATTTTGTTGAACCCTTCCAGAACCTTATTAATTTCATTGGTCTGTGTGTGCAGTTTTTTAAGAATGTCATCCATCCCGACTTTTCTCTGGCCTGCGAGACCCGAAATGTTTTGTATGGTAGCAACTATCTGAGTAATAGAACTACTCGTTTCTTCTAGAAAAGCGTTTTGATTATTTACGGCATTCTGCATGTTTTGGGAAAATTCAAGTATTTCACGATTCCCTTCTTCCGCACTTTCCGATTCTCCTGCTACCATTTGTGATGATTCTTTAATGGTTTCAAGGGCAATATTTATAGCATTACTATGTTTTTCTGTTTCATTGTTATATTCCAACAAGCTTTTTCCAATTTGCATGGAGCCTTTCGCGTTTTGAATAAGCTGATCGAGCGAATCTGCTTTTTCTTTGTTTTTTTCTAATTCCCTTTCTGCAATTTGGATAATCTCATTTGATAACTTGCTGTTAAGTAAAAAAACTATACTAACAGGTATGTAGACCATTGTTACTGTTATGAATGTTGTGCGAAGTTCTGGAGTAAACCCGCCTGTCCTGGGAATAAATGTAATTATAGTAGAAGCCAGTATTACTAAATATCCTGATATAGCATAGAGAATAATCTGACGTTTATGAATAGACAGTAAACTGTTGAGAACGCTTGATGCAACAATGTAGGCAACTAGGCGGTACAAGTCTCCTTCTCCGATAGTACCCAGTAAAATACCAATCCATAAAGATTCAAGCAAGAGTGCTACCATGCTAACACTTGAGGCGGCAAGATACTTTTTGAAGCGTATTAAAACAAGGGATATAAGAAA
>DUOS01000139.1 GCA_012838745.1 Treponema sp.
TGGCGATTCTAATACTGAGGGGGGTATATGACAAAGGATAAAACGTATCAGAAAAAATTAGACGCAATACATGCCGATATCGTGCACGACCCTGCAAATAAAGAGTTTTATGATAAGGGATGGGAGCCTTTGTATTTTATTTCCCCCCAAACTCGTATTGTGATTATTGGTCAGGCCCCCGGTCTTAAGGCGCAGGAACGCAAGATAGCTTGGGAGGATGTAAGTGGGGACCGGCTTAGGCAGTGGCTCAATGTTTCCAAAGAAACTTTTTATGACTCTAAGCTATTTGGAATTATCCCAATGGATTTTTATTATCCGGGCAAGGGAAAAAGTGGCGATCTACCGCCCCGAATTGAGTTTGCAGAAAAATGGCACACGCAAATATTCGAAAATACTCCAAACATTGTTTTAACAATTTTGATTGGACAATATGCGCAAAAGCAGTACCTAAAAGATACACGCAAAAAAAACACTACCGAAACGGTTCGTGCATTCGCTTCGTATTTACCAACCTATTTGCCCCTTGTGCATCCCTCTCCGCGCAATCGAATTTGGTTAGCTAAAAATCCTTGGTTTGAAACGGACGTTATCCCTCTGTTGCAAGAATGGGTTAGAAAAATTATTTTATAGTTATGTTTCGTTCCACGGATTGAAAACGATAACACCGGTACCGAGATAGTCTTTTTCATTGCGGGTCACGAGTGTGCCACCATGCCGGAGCGTACAAGCAGCTATCAAAGAATCAATCACCGGCACTGGAGTTCCCGCTTGCTCACATTGAGCGCAAATTGAACCCCATAACATGGCACTCTCTTGGTCGAAATCTAAAAAGCGGCGTTGATAGTTGTCGGCCAAGGTTGCAAGCCACACCAGCAACTGGTGTTTTTTCGTGCTCGCATCCAAACGGTCGATTCCCTTACGGAGTTCGCCGAGGCTCAGTGTTGTAACAAAGAGCTGTTCTTGTTTTTGCTTACGGAGCCACGCAACCACTGTCGCATTAGGCTGTGGTTTTATGGTTTCAGAAAGAACACAGGTATCTAGCACGTATATCATACATCTACCGGCCTGCCATAATCCTTGGGTCGTTCAATTTCAAGGTCAACCCGAGGAGCAGAAAGTAAAAAATTTACAAAGTCTGACCCTTCGCCACTCATGGAACGAAACTCGTCTTCTGAAATTAGAACTATTGTTTCCTTCCCATGGCGGCTCACCCGCTGGGGGCCTGTTGAGAAAACTTCGGTAAACAATTCGCTAAAGCGAGCCTTCGCTTCTTGTAACTGCCAAATACGACTCATACATGCCCCCTCTCATAACTACAGTATAATCTGACCAGTCTGACCAGTCAAGTTAATTACGAGTTTTCAATGCTTTTTATCGTACTCCTTCCCAAGGAAATCGAATGGTATCACTTCCCGCCATCTGGCGAAGCACATCGGCGAGTTCTTCGTCGAGCACCCAATAATCGGGCAAAACTCCAATCCCTTCTCCGGCAAAACCCTCAAGATCAAGGGTCACCGTTGCAGGTAATATCATTTTAATCCCAGAATGCGGCAGTGCATAGGGGAGAATATTAACGAACGAGAGAATCCCCGCGCTGTTCGTTCCGATGACCGTTACACCGGGGAGAGACTTTGTAAGGCACACCAATTCCGACGCAGAAGCACTGTGCTCGTTGATAATAAAAACGAGTTTAGGTCCTTCTTCAATTGGTTTAACGGCTTTTTTTCCCATCCATTCCCAGTTAAAAAATCGGCGGGGCCGTTTACGCTGGCCTTCGGCTGCAATAGCAAGACCTTTTCTCCAATCGGAATGATTTGAAGCACCGTCGCCAATATCTAACAATCCGATGCAAGAAGCCTGTGTTGTTGCTGGAGAAATAAGCATCGCAGTAGGATACATAAAATTAGCGGGTATTCGATGAAATACCGCTGCCGGAATCATAGCAGCTGTGTCTAGGTAACCACCTCCATTATTTCGTAGGTCGATAATTACAAAGCTATAATTTCCAAGGGTGTGAATGTTCCTCCAAACCGCTTCGAGCCGTGCTTTTCCCTCTTCTGTAACAACTCCCTGCTCCGTATCTGCAAGGAAACTGGGGATTCGCAAATAGGTGATGACCCCTTCCGTAACACGGTCTACCGTTTTCGAAATCATCTCAGGAGTGCGCTCCTCTTGAACCAGAGGAACGTCAATTTTTTTTGACCCAAACTTGAGGCGAAGTTTTGTTTCCAATTGACGAGAAAGTGTTCCAATGCGGTACCGTTCTCCCGTGTCAGAATAAATTTTAAATAGTTGTTTCTTTGATCCACGGTACACGTCGCCGGGAGCGACACCGGAGACAGCGGAAGATTCTACTAGGAACTTCCCCTCTTTTTTGGTAAGAGTAATCTCTGCATAAAACCAGTTTTCATGAGCAAGGGGGCTAAAAGCATTTTCAATGTTAATGTGCCCATCTTGAACACCGGCAAGGCAGATTCGTGCGATGTCTGGTAAATCTGCAGGGGTCAGTTGCTCCTTGCCTATTGTACGAATGGCGCGTTTGGCGCGCCTAAAGTTGCGATTAAAATTAACATGATTAAATTTCAGTTGGTATTCGTATCCAGCATAGGCAGTTTCAATAAGATACTTAAAATGTTCCAAATCTTCGAGCGCCTGAAATACGGATATGGAAGCCGGGCGAGACGCCGGGGGAAAGGGCGGTAGCGTCCGGTATGCCACGGTTCGTTCCTTTCCAAGCCACTTAGGCAGCAACGAAGGCTTCCCGCAGGAGGTAAGCGTCCCCAAAAAAAACAATCCAATAAGGAGCAATGCATAATACCGATTTCTCATATGTTTCTTTCCCTCTATCATAGGAGTTTAGTACAGTGGTTGCCGCCATTCAATCGGAAAATAGGTAACATACTGAAACTCCGTTGCTTTTTGATTGGAGACAACTATTGTATTAACGCTAGAAACCCTCTTCCCACCTCAACGATTCTTCGATTGGAACACCGCCTATAACAAGATCCTCGATAACTGAATGTCCATGTAAATCTACACGCACAATTGCATAGGAATCCTTGTTATCTGGGAAGTTCTGCTGGAAGTAAAAATCTTCCGCTTCTTCTGCCTTATCTTCGGGTAAAAAGAATTTATTAAAAGGAAACTCAATACGCGCAACTTTTAAGTAGTAGTAGGAAAGCTTTACTTTTACGTAA
>DUOS01000140.1 GCA_012838745.1 Treponema sp.
CACCGGCTTATCTCGAAGATATTAGTGAGATCCATCGTCTTGAGCCGTATGTCTATGCACAGATGGTTGCAGGAAAGACTGCTCGACGCCATGGCGAAGCAAAAAACAGCTGGCTTACTGGTACTGCGGCTTGGAACTTTGTTGCACTTTCTCAGTGGATTTGTGGCATAAGAGCAGAACATGAAGGGCTTCGTGTTGAACCGAGACTTCCTTCTCATGTAAAGAACGCGACTATAACCCGTGTGTATAGGGGTTGCAAATATGTGATCGAAGTTGAGAACAAAAAGCCCGAAGGTGATATTGTTGTATCAGTTGTTTCCGGAGATGTAACAGTTGATGGAACCCTTGTGTCTCCAGGAAAGGCGGATGTAGTACTTAAGGTTGTTGTCGGGTGAAGCTGACATTGACTTGTTACTATGACTAACACAAAAACCCGCCAAATGGCGGGTTTTTGTGTTTAAAAGGATTGTGTCGTGGAAGAACATACCCGTGGTGAAGTGCGATGTTTTATACGATATATACTCTCTGGAGTTGTGACAACAACAGTAAATATTTCTGTATTTTATCTGACGAGGTCTGTTTTTGAAATGCCGCTTTTACTTGCAAATAGCGTGGCCTGGTTTGTTTCAGTCTTTGTTGCATGGATAACGGCCCGTTTGTTTGTATTTCGCTCCCAACGACACGGAGCGCGTGCTGTTTTTCTTGAGATTTCTCTATTCTTCTTTGCTCGGCTTGCTTCCGGATTATTGGATATGGCACTCATGTATGGTAGTATACTAATTCTTGAATTTCATGAGCTTACGATGAAGGTTATAGTAAATGCAATTGTTATTGTTGTTAACTTTATTACCGCTCGGCTCATTTTCTCAGGGGCTAAACGGAGTAGATAATGCAAGAAACTGAAGTCTCAATTATAATTCCTTGCTACGACGAAGCACCTGCGCTGCCTTTGTTGTATGCTGAGTTTCTAAAACTTCGTTCACTCATGACTGGTATTAGTATTGAATATATTTTTGTTGACGATGGGTCTCGGGACGAAACGCGTGATGTTATCCGATCCCTTGTAAAACAAGATTCCTGTGTGCGATATGTTTTTTTCTCACGTAATTTTGGTAAGGAGGCGGCTATTCTAGCAGGCCTAGAAGCCTCCCAAGGGAAATTCGTAGTAGTTATGGATGCAGACCTACAGGATCCTCCTGAGCTCCTTCCTGAGCTGTATGCGGCCGTTAAAGACGGTGAGTATGACTGTGCTGCGACTCGTCGTGTATCGAGAAAAGGAGAACCTGCAATTCGTTCTTTCTTTGCCCGTGCTTTTTACCGGCTTATGTCTCGAATTTCAGATGCGCACATCGTAGATGGTGCTCGGGATTATCGGCTTATGAGCCGACGCATGGTCGACGCCATTCTCTCGCTTAAAGAATACAATCGTTTTTCAAAGGGTATTTTTAGCTGGGTTGGATTTGAAACTCGGTGGTTTTCCTATGAGAATATAGAGCGTGCGGCAGGAGAAACTAAATGGTCTTTTTGGACACTCTTCTTATATTCTCTTGAAGGCATAATGGCATTCTCCACCGTTCCCTTAGTTTTTGCTTCTGTGCTCGGCATGGTGTTTTGTCTTGTTGCCTTTGTTACTATCTGTGTAGTTATTGCAAAAACCGTTATTTGGGGGGATCCTGTTTCAGGATATCCTTCGCTTATGAGTGTCATACTTTTTATCGGCGGGATTCAGCTTTTTGCCATTGGCATCGTTGGTCAGTATTTAGCTAAGACATATCTTGAAACAAAGAATAGGCCTGTTTATATCGTACAAGAAAAAAGCATATAAAAAAGGCTTGGCGGAGACCGAAGATCTCTGCCAAGCCGTAAGTTAAATCAGTAGCCTTAGAGTTTACATTGTGGCTTCTACGGTATGAGTACCATCAGCAAAGTATGGTATTACATTTCCAGCAACTGGTTTTCCATCTACAACAAGAGATGATATTCCCTTGCTTTTTCCTGACGGATTTTTTACAACAATTTTATACAAAGCCCCACGACATTTTCGCTCGATGGAGAACTCTTTCCAGTCCTTTGGAATACAGGGATCTATCCTGAGTCCTGTGTGTTCTGGGCGAATACCAAGAATGTTTCTGGTGGATGACTGATACATCCAACTTGATGTACCGGAAAGCCAAGAGTTTCTTCCCATTCCGAATAGAGGGTGTTCGTCGGAAAGAATGTTCTGAGCATAGCAGTACGGTTCACATTCGTATTCATCGATCGTGTCATTATTAGCAGCGGGATTAACACTGTTATAATACTTAAATGCTTGGTCTCCATCTCCTAAAATAGTTTCGGCCATGATTGCCCAAGGGTTAGGATGCAAGAAAATTCCACCATTTTCTTTTGCTCCGGGTGGATAGGTTGTAACACCACCTTTTTGAGGATCAAATCCATTATATCCTGGCCAAGAAAGTTTAATTCCCTTATCTGTGGCGAGGTGCTTTTTAACAGCGTTCATCGCAGTTCGACCCTTGTCTGAATCTGCGGCGAAGCCGGAGAGGAGAGACCAGCTTTGTGCATTTAGCCAGAGCTTGCCGTATTCATTGGATTTCGAACCAACAGGTTCTCCCTTTTCGTCATAATACCGAACAAACCAATCGCCATCCCAAGCGTTTTCGAGTACGGCTTTTTTCATGTCGTCATACCACTTAGAGAATTCAGCTTTTTGTTTTTTCTCGCCTCGATACTCACAAATTTCGGAAAGTTCATTTAATGCCCAGCCATACAAGTTGGCAGTAAAGATGCTTTCAGCTCCTGTGGGGAGGTTAACTGTATCATTCCAGTCTGCGAAGCCGAGAAGGGGCAGTTTGTGCTTTCCGGTATTTTTTCGGGTAAAAGTAACCGCACGTTTTAGATGTTCATACACGGTTCCTGTTTCCAGAGGCTTATCGGTCTTGTCCTTTTCGTAAAAAGGAATCTTTTTGTCGAGGAAGCTATAGTTTCCGGTTTCTTTTAGATACGCTGAAACAGCGAGGACAATCCACAATTGATCATCTGAATAAAAATGAGGCCGGTCTTCGTATTCTGCAGAGTCGCCTCTGCCAGCTTCCATGCTTAGAGGATTAAACTGGTGATAGGCTGAGCCGTCTGTGCTTTGTACTGAGAGAAGTTTTTCCATAAGTTCGCGGGCTTCTTCTGGGATTTGTGGAATAACTCCCATGGTGTCTTGCGAGGAATCTCTAAATCCAATTCCGCGGTCTGAGCCGTAACCAAGCTGGTAGAGAGAAAGATACCGAGACCAGATTTTTGTGGTATAGCATTGGCGAGGATTGTGTAAGTTAATCATGGAGTTAAAAGCTTCTGAAGGAGTTTTAACGGTTAGTATAGAAAGATAATTATCCCAGAACGCATTAAGTTCAGCAAAAGCTTTATCTACTTCTGCTTCGGTTGTGTATGCATTACAGGAAGTTTTTACTGTTGAGAGTTCTTTACATTGTTGAAGCACTGTGATTGCAGAAACAGTTTGGCCGGGTGCAACGGTTCCGAGATCAAGTTGCAATGCCGCAATTATGTCTCCACGATAGGTGTCCTTATTGGATAATTTTTCATTTTTAAGAGAAACAGGGTCTCCCCATGTTCCGTACTCATTGTCTCCAAGGAATCTCTTGCGGTCTGTTTCCCAAGAAGCGGCAGGGCGGTTTGCGTACAGTACGTTAACTGCAATATCGCGTTTCATAAAGGCGTATG
>DUOS01000141.1 GCA_012838745.1 Treponema sp.
GCAAGTATAATTTTGCTGTTGGAATTTCATAAAAACTCAGCACAAAATAAAACTTGCGTTATCTTAGAACTGGCCCTATGATTGAGGTTGATAGTGGGGAAACTGCGAAACCGAAATGGGTTTCCTAGTTTCCGCGGGAAATGCCTCCTTCGTGAGGGGAAACCGGCAGTTTTTATTATTTACAGAAGAAAAGGATCATAAAATGACTGGTACTAAAAATATAATAGATATAGATCTTAAAAAAAGCATTCTTGTTGAATCTTTAGAGGCTTTTAATCAAAAGGGAGCAAAGTTTACCCTAGATGATCTGTGTAAATCTTTGAGAATCAGTAAGAAAACTATCTATACCGTGTTTCCCGGAAAGGAAGCTCTTTTACGCGAAATGATTGATGAGGGTTTTCGAAGGGTTAAGGAGGAAGAGGGGCGTATTTTTCACGACGGGATGCTATCAACTATCGAAAAGATCAAAAAGATTATCATTGTGATTCCCGATTCTTATCAACGTATGGACTTTAGGAAGTTCACTTCGGTTAAAGAACTCTACCCTGAAGTGTATGAAATAATTGTTGAACATATTGAGGGAGGATGGGATCGAACCTTAGAGCTTCTTGAGCAGGGCATACAGGAAGGCGTTTTAAGAAAGGTATCTTTGCCCATGGTGAAAACTCTAATCGAATCTGCCATGGAGGCGTTTCTTTTGGGGAAGTACCCAGACGAATTTAATTATTTACAGGCTTTAGAAGAAATGATGGATATCTTTATGTATGGATTAATTAATAGGGAGAACAGAGTATGATTACAATGAGCGGAAAAGAAAAAGCGTCCTATGGTGTGGGTGCTGTTAGCAAGGATCTTGTTTATTCCTTGGTGGCAGGGTTCCTCATGTATTATTACAATACGGTCCTGGGAATCTCTGCTACTATTGTCGGTGTGCTTTTTATGGCAGCACGGGTATTTGATGCGTTTAATGATCCCATAATGGGCGTAATAATAGATAAAACTAGGAGTCCTATTGGAAAATTTCGACCCTGGTTATTAGTCGGAACCGCTACGAATGCGGTGGTTCTGTATTTTATGTTTTCCATTCCTGCTCACCTATCGGGAAATCAACTTCTTTTATATGCCTCAATGGCATATTTGCTTTGGGGTATTACTTATACCATGATGGATATTCCATACTGGTCTATGATTCCGTCTCTTACTGCCCCTGGAAAAGATCGAGAAAATCTTTCTGTTATTGCTAGAAGTGCTGCGGGTTTTGGTTTTGCGCTTCCTGTTGCTCTTACCATGGTGCTCGTTCCCCTCCTTGGAGGCGGTGACGAGCGGTTAGGTTTTAGTCGTTTTTCCTTAATTATTGCCGTGATTTTTGTTATCGGTATTGTCATAATGTGCTTGAACGTAAAGGAAAAAGTTCCCGCAACAGAAAAGTCTCCTCGGGTAAAAGACCTATTTAAGGCGCTTATCCAAAACGATCAGGCCCTCGTAGTTGTAGTTGCCATTGTCATGTTTAACTCCTCGTTATACCTCACGAATCAATTAGCCCTATATTTCTTTAGATTTGACATGGGTAACGCAGCCTTGTTTGGAATATTTGGAACAGTGGGTGGTGGCGCGCAGATAATTGCAATGCTTTTTATTCCACTCTTACGAAAAAAACTCAGCAGTAAAGCCTTGTTTGTTGCTGGGATATCTACCACGATTTTCGGATACGCCCTGCTATTTATCATGGGAACTGTGAATATAACCAACATGGTTTTCTTGAGCATTGCAGCAGTTATTATCTTTGTTGGATTTGGTATCGCAACGGTTTTAACCACCGTGTTCCTTGCAAATACCGTTGACTATGGTGAATGGAAAAATGGACAACGTACAGAAAGCGTCGTATTCTCATTACAGACCTTTGTAGTAAAACTTGCGTCTGCTTTTTCCGTATTGATTGCCGGTGTTGGTTTGGATGTAATCAAACTTGATGTGAATGCGGTAGTTCAAACAGCTTCCACTCTTTTAGGTCTTCGTTTTTTAATGGTGGTAGTGCCCATGGTCGGTCTTGCAATTTCTATTCTGTTCTTTACTAAATTTTACAAACTCAGTGATGCAAAACTTACTACTATTACCGAAGAGCTTTACGTCCGTAGAGCAAAGGAGAATCTAGGTTCATGAAGATTGCACTGAATAATGATTGGAAATTTGCCGAAGCATTTTTAGAAGAACACGTGCGAGTGGATTTTGATGAAGCAACGCTAGAGAGCGTGAGGCTTCCTCATAGTGCTGTTGTTACTCCCTATAACTGTTTCGACGAATCTATATATCAAAAGGTAATGACCTACCGAAGGATCATTACCGTGGATGAAGTCTTTACGGATCAAGCGGTTAAAATTACCTTCGAAGGTGCCGCCCATGTTGCGGAGGTATATCTTGATGGTAAAAAAATAGGGGAACATTACGGGGGATACACCGCCTTTACCCTTGATTTAACCGATTATATTTCTCCGGGGAAAGAACATCTTGTTGTGGTAAAGCTCAACAGTCGGGAGGATCAAAACCTCCCGCCCTTTGGTAATGTTATCGATTATATGACCTATGGAGGTTTGTACCGCGGTGTTTACTTGGAGATTCTTCCGCGAGTTCATGTGGAAGATCTTTTTATCCAAACAGAACGAGTAATGGAGACGGTAAAAAAACTCCGGGTAGAAGGAACTCTTTATAATTTAGCTGAGCCAGTTGAAGGAACCTTTGCTTTGCTGGATCAGCAGGGTAAAGAAGTAGCATCCCTGGGAAAAGCTACCATTTCGAAAAAAACTTTTACCGTGGAGTTTGATGTAGAGGATGTGGAACTGTGGGATACAGAAAGCCCTCATCTCTACCAGCTCCGGGTGGTGCTTTCCAATGGCGCGATAAAAATGGAGACCTTTGGATTTAGGGAGATTCAACTAAAAAACAATGGCCTCTATCTCAATGGAAAAAAGATAAAAATCCGCGGCTTAAACCGGCACCAAGCATATCCCTATGTGGGGTATGCTATGCCCGAAACTCCACAAAAACTGGATGCTGATATTCTAAAGTATGAGCTGGGGTTGAATGCAGTAAGAACCTCACATTATCCGCAGTCTAAACATTTTATTAACCGATGTGACGAACTTGGATTATTGGTATTTACCGAAATACCCGGGTGGCAGCATATTGGAAATGAAGAATGGAAGGAACGTTCTCTTGTACACGTGGAAGAGATGGTTCTGCAATACCGGAATCATCC
>DUOS01000142.1 GCA_012838745.1 Treponema sp.
GTGAGCGGTCGATCGCTCTTTTTAACACCGAAAGGGTTTCCAAATTCTGGCATTTTTTTCTCCTATACATTCTAAATTCAGGACTCGCACTAGGCGAAATCATTAGCTTAATGATAGTCCTAAAGGCCAAATCTGTCAAAATTACTATAGAGAAATCAAGGGGGACAATGACTAAACAACACACCATTACATTTTTTCTTGGCTCTTTATAAAACGGGAAAAGATTGGTTGAAATGCGGTGCTATGAACACTATCGTTGAGCGTTCGTATACTGGACTAGGGCGGATAGCTCTTTTTTGAGCGCGATTTTTCGCTTGTCTGATAAGTCTAGAATTTCAATAACTTCAATGCGATCGAGTAATTCATTACAGGTTATTACTCCATGATCAATGAGGTAGTCTTTATTTTTAACTGTTAAACTTTCAAGTACGGTAATAGGGTACAAATGTTCCTGTTCAATCAAATCTTTAATTCCTTTACCAGGAGGATAATCCCATGACAATAAATTGAGCCCATAGTATTTTGCATATTCCATAGAGTCGCTTGAAAACCGTGTGTTAGTAACCACCCAAGTGGTAAAGGTAATACCGGTATAGGCTTCGTCACCTAAACGTTTATTTACAATATCGTTAACCCTTGAATGCACATACAAAGGAACTTGGATACTCACATACCGCCCTTGTATTTTACTATGCTTGCACTCCATAAGGTGTTGAACATGATCTGAAGTGGCAATTACATCCATCTCATGAGTAATACTGCATCCCTGTAGGATTTGTCCTACTTGCACATCGTATCCTTGTTTTTTAAAGAGTTCGCCAACAAAATGTTCGAAGGGATAACCAGAAGAACCGAGTTGCATGAGCGCATATTTAACTTTATATCTTGCGGAAGCAGCTGTTTTTTGTTTGGACAAGAGAGAATAAGCGTGGGAATAAATTCTTTTTGTTGTAACTCCGTCCTTAAGCCAGTCGACAATAGCTTCTGTTATCTCGGTTACACTCGTTTCATCGGCTCCGGCACGACGCAAAGACTCAGCTAATTTTTTTCGTTCAAAAGCTTCTACCTCTCCAGAGGCCTTTTTTATAAGGATTGGAGCTTCTTTATGGGAACTCATAGGCTTTCCGCTCGTTTAACTGGTAGATTTTTAAATTCATAGATGAATATATTGTACATATTATAAAGTATATCATAAAGTTTAGACGATGTTAGGTATTTCAACATAAAAAATTGTTATCGTTTTTTATAATCTTGCTTTAAAAAATGTAACGATCGTGCTATAGTAAATGATATTCATTTTGATTTATTCCAAGGAGACGTATTTCATGAACAAAGCAGAATTGATTGATGCTATAGCCGAAAAGGCAGGTTTGACAAAGAAAGATGCTGGTGAAGCATTGCAAGCTTTCACAACAACAGTTTCAGAAGAATTGAAGAGTGGCGGTTCCGTTCAGCTCATCGGTTTTGGTACCTTCGATGTTGGCGAACGCGCAGCACGATCTGGTCGCAACCCTAAAACTGGCGAAACTATTA
>DUOS01000143.1 GCA_012838745.1 Treponema sp.
TAGCAGGAGTAGGACTCGAACCTACGACCTCCGGGTTATGAGCCCGACGAGCTGCCAACTGCTCTATCCTGCGTCGTGTGAAGACAAGATACCAACATAATATAGAAAGGTCAATGGCGTATTTGGAATATCGTTCGTTTTATACGTATGCCTCATTTGCAAGAAACATAAAAAAAACCCCGGCAGGTAAAAGGAGAAAAAAACCCTGCCGGGGATCGAAGCTTAAATAAACTAGCTCCAAAAGTAAAACAAAAAGGAGGTAGAACGATACCAAGCTCTTTTAGCATCGATGCATACACTATATAAAGGCCATTTAAGGCAAAGGGTTACACTTTAATGTGGAGTTTTAGGCTTTATTGTTACTTTTTTTATTTCATTGATTATATACAGCTAAATTCCGATATTGATAGTATGAAACCATCACTTCAGCGTGCAATAGCTTTAACCTTCTTCCTTATTTGCGGTATATTTTCGGTTCAAGCCGAAGTGTTTCGCTTCAAATTTGCTGAAGGCGACTCATGGCGTATAAATTCTGTTGTTTTGCAGACTATCTCGGTTAACAAAATATTTTCCCATACTGCAGAAATTACCAACCGAATCACTGTGCAAGTTTCAGATGTAACAGAAGCCTCGGCACAAAATACTTGTACTTTTATGACGAGCGAACGCTCCTCGAACAGGTCTTTTAGTTGGGGGCGTCAATACGAAAGCATTTTTCGTCGGGATAAATATGGAAACTACACTATTGGCGATCAGTATTTTATGCCGGTAGTACGCAATGTTCCCGTTTTTCCAGAGAAAGATATTAAACCCGGCGAAAGCTGGAAAGCTACTGGTGAAGAAGCTCACGACTTGCGTGATCATTTTGGCATCGCTACCCCCTTTAAAGTTCCTTTTACCGCCGAGTATACCTACGAAGGGCCGGTACAACGAAACGGTAAAACTCTCCACAAAATTATCGTAGAATATACTCTCTTTTTTGATACTCCAGTGTCAGAAAACCCACTATCCTCGACCACGGAAGACATACCGGTAAACACCATGGGCCATTCGCTGCAAGAACTCTATTGGGATAATGACCTGGGAATGATCCCCTTTTACAGCGAAACCTACCGAATTCAGCTCAAGCTCGCCTCAGGTACTATTCTTGAATTCAAGGGAACGGCGAACGCAACAGTTACAGAAACAAAACTGATGGACCGCGAAAAAGAAGCGCGCGAAATGAACGAAGAACTAACCCGCCTAGGTATAACCGATACAACCGCCCGAGCGAGCGATGAAGGCATTACCATCAGTATGGAAAAAATACAATTTGAGCCCGATTCAGCCCGACTCATGCCAACCGAAAAAGATAAAATCACCCGAATTGCGGCTTTACTTGAACGATACCCAGACAAGGAGTTGCTCATTACTGGCCATACAGCTCTGGCAGGTACCGCAGGTGCACGACAAAAACTTTCGGAAGAACGGGCAGAAGCTGTCGCACATTTTATAGTACTAATGGGTGTCCGCAGTGAATATAGCGTATATTCCCGAGGATTCGGAGCAGAGAAACCAGTTGCCCCAAACGATACTGAAATAAACAGATCAAGGAACCGAAGAGTAGAGATAACAATTCTAGAAAAATAGATAAAAACTGACCCACTAAGGTCGCATATCCAACCTTGCAAGAGACCCTGATTCATGGTACATATAGTGCATCGGGGATACTAATAGATGACATATTCGGAACCAACACAATTGGCTATTCTTGCCTGTCCGGGTGGTGAAACGTTTGCTAACGAAACAATAAAGCACCTAAACCATATCTACAGCCGGCGTTTCAGACAAAAAAGTGACGTTCTTGCGAAACGTTACGAAGTCGATCGCGTTAAGCTCGTCAAAGATGTTAATTTTTATAATGACCTACAAACCTCGGATATTTGTATCCGTGGAGATGTTACCAAATACCGTGCTCCAACCTTCAAACTCAATGCTCGCTTTACGTGGTTTATGAACGGAGAGTTTAAAACTGAACTTCTGGACTGCATCCGCGGCAAAGATGTTTTTATTTTCCAAGACGTGGAAAATCACCAAGTTTTAAACTTGAACGATGGCAAAAACAAGCAAGCGCTCTCGGTTAACGATCACCTAATGAGTCTTCTTGTTTCTATAGATGCGGTGCGTCATGCAGGTGCTTCCCGAATTACCCTAGTCCTACCAGTCTATCCGTATAGCCGCCAACACAAGAAAAAAGGTCGCGAGGGACTCACTGCCAGTCTTCTTGGCCATTTATATGAGAACCTTGGTGTAAGTCAAATTATTACCCTTGATATTCATTCACGCGAAATAGAAAACGCTTTCTATACTGCTCGAGTGGAAAATCTCCATGCTAGTTACCAAATAATCCGAGAATTAGCGAAAATTGTAGATCTTTCTAGCGATAAAGATGACTTTGTCGTAGTTTCACCCGACACTGGGGCAGTAGATCGAAATAAGTTTTACGCAACGGGTCTTACAAAACCTCTTGCTATGATCTACAAAGAACGAGACTACTCTGTTATTTCCCAAAATGCTAAGAAAAGCAATATCCAGACTATAAAGCTTCTCGGCGATGTTTCTGGAAAAGTCGCATTTCTAGCCGACGACATGCTCGGAACCGGAGGAACCCTCCTCAAAGCGATGGAGTTTCTCAAAGAACAGGGAGCAACCAAAATAATTGCAGCAATAAGCCTTCCCTTCTTTACGGGTGATGCGATCGAACAATTTGACGAAGCATTTAAAAAGGGACACTTTTTCCGGATTATCGGTACAAACGCGGTATACCACGAAGAACTGCTCGATCGTGAATGGTATATTAAAACAAACGTATCTGGTCTTTTTGCCCAGGTTATATCTCGAATACATCACAACCAATCTCTCAGCGATCTTCTGGACAACCGCAACATTATAGAAAAACTAGTGATGCAGGGTAGATCGGCCGCCGCACAATAATGCAAGAGACGGTTTTTTGTGTCGATATCGGCACCTCGTCAATTAAAACTGCACGTATCTCGCGCGACGGAAAAATCATATCAGCAGCTCGATTCAGATTTCCCCGCAGGCAACGCCAGGCTTCAGATTGGCTCGATGCATATAACTTAGCGGTTAACACTCATAGCCCTACAGAAAATTTAGCAGCATTGGTTATTTCAGGAAATGGACCGACACTGGTCAGCGTCAACCAAGGCGACATGGCCACGAGTCTACTACTATGGAACGAACCATGTATCGAATCTGCGGAGAAACCGTATACCGGTACGTCATTATTTATCCCCCGCATCCAAGAATTCTCCCGCCGGTTCCCAGCGGAATACGCCGATGCACGATGGCTCCTTTCCGGCCCGGAATATTTAATCTACGCGCTAACGGGTAATGCCGTTACTATTTTGCCTGAAAAACGGTTTGAATCCGCCTACTGGACCCAAGAAACCCTTACCGAAAACAAGCTTTCCCCGGAAAAAGCACCGCCATTTATTCCGAGCGGTGCCACGGTGGGAACTACAATGGTGGGATCTCAAAAAAATATTCCCGTAATTGCCGGAGGCCCCGATTTTTTTGTCGCCCTTGCGGGAACTGGCGCTTTTGAACCAGGGCGAGCATGTGATCGCGCGGGAACAAGCGAAGGCCTTAACGTATGCACAAAGGAACCAGTTTTTTACTCAGGAATACGCACCCTCCCGTCAGTCTTAAAAGATTACTGGAACGCATCTTGGCTTCTGCCCGATAGTGGTGCGATCTTTCATGATTACCGCAAGGCAAGTGGCAACAGCGGAACACCTTACCCCGCTCTTATGAAAACAATACTCGACAGCCCCATTCATCCAATAAACAAAAATCTCCATCCAGGCAGAGAAGTAGTAGAAAAAATTGGGTTTTCGGTACGGCTTGGTATGGAAACGCTGGCGCTGGCAACGGGATATTCACCGGAATATTATCTTTCAGGTGGGCAAGCTCGAAACGAATTATGGAACCAAATGAAGGCTGATATAACTGGTGGCGTTTTTGTTCTTACTGCTACTGCAGACGGAGAACTCATGGGCGGAGCGGTAATCGCGTCTCCTGCACTCGGCTGGTATCCGTCTATACTTGACGCATCCCGTGCCTTAGTTCGTGAATATAAACGCTTTGAACCAAACCAAGAAAACCACCACCAATACACCGAAAAATATCTAGCATGGAAAGCGCTTCACCATGAAACTATATAATCTGCCGCCAAATCCACGTGCAATTCTTTTTGATATTGATTGTACGCTCTACACGAGCGATTTGTGGGCCGAAGAACAAATTGCCATACAAGTGCGGCATTTTGCAGGGCTTCGCGGCGTTTTAGAAGCCGAGGCTTTCCAGATGATTGAACAAGAGCGCTCTCGCCATGAAAAAGAAACAGGTAAAAAAACTAGTTTGGGAAACGCTCTTACAGCCTTTGGTGTTCCTATAGCAGAAAGCATTCGTTGGCGAGAAACCCTGCTAGAACCACAACAATTCCTAAACCCCGATACAGTACTCCGTAAAGTACTTATTTCACTTGGGGAAAGATTTTCCCTCGCTGCAGTAACAAACAATCCCACAATTCCCGCAACAAAAACCTTGGAAGCTCTCGGCGTCCTCGATTTGTTTCCCATCCTTGTTGGTCTAGATACAACCGGCATGAGTAAACCTCATCCCGAACCCTATTTAACCGCTGCCCGTGAGCTAGGAGTTCCCTCCAACGAGTGCATTTCTGTAGGCGACCGCTACGATATTGATATTGCTATTCCCCTTGAGTTGGGTATGGGGGGTATTCTTGTAGACGGGGTTCATGATGTATATGAGCTTCCAAAATTGTTACAACGTTTTTCTCTTAAAAATTCATCGAGCCTATAAAAAGCTCTTCAAATCTAGGATATTTAGCCAAATCCACCGTTTTTGCACGGCTCACTGCTTTAGCACAGCGCTCTGCCATTCCATCGTCTAATAAGTGAGCAACGGCCCCAGCAAGCGCGGTGTTTCCCGGTGCGGAAACTTTACCTGCAAATGATTCGGGTAAAAGCCCCACAGTAAGTGCACTTTCTTCAAGCAAATATAAACCAAAGCCTCCAGCGAGATAGACCGTTGAAACATCGGCCTCGTCTAAACCTGCAGATTCTACAAGAATTGCTATCCCAGCACGCACCGCCGCCTTGGCAAGTTGTATTTCCCGAACATCGCGCTGAGTTAACACTACCTTCCCAGCCGGATCAAGGCGAATCCCGGTTTTTGCGCATACTGGAGCGAGAGCACCGTCTGGGTTAATGAGGCCGGCTTCTAAGGCGCTAGCAACAAAGTCGAGAATACCCGACCCACATATTCCCACGAGGGAATCTACTACTTCCCCACCAGGAATTGTTTTATAAGAAAAGCGAGATCCCTCCAAACGGACAGAAGAAACTGCTCCGGATATACACCCCGTACCACATGAAATAGAGCCACCTTCAAAAGCCGGCCCTGCAGCAGCAGAAGCGCAGTAATAAACGCCGTTAGCGGCAAGGACCATCTCGGCATTGGTGCCCAAATCTAGAAAAAGTGTTACCCCATATTTTTTTTCTAACCCGATAGCAACCACTCCTCCAACCACATCACCACCAATAAAAGCGCTCACCGCGGGCAAGACCGATACGGTGCAATCAGCGGAAGGAAGGTATCGTGCTGGTTCTACATCAAAAAGAGTATAAAAGGAAATTTCGGGAAACTTAATTTTTTCAGGAGTAAAAGGAGCTTGCCCCAACCCCGCGCAGGAAAGCCCAAGTAACAGGTGGGCCATGGTTGTATTTGCAGCAATCGTTATAAAGCCAATCTTGCTGCCATCGCTGCCCGCAGCCTTAATTACCTGAATAATCCCACTCAAAAGATCTTTGCGAACAGAGCTCATAAGCAAGTTTAGCTGGCCTTCGTTTGCAGCACGTATTCGAGAAATTACATCGCTACCCCACTTGCGTTGACTATTAAGCAAGGTGACTCCAGAAAGAGCCTCGCCAGTAGTACGATCAACTAATTCCAAGGCAATCGTTGTAGTTCCGATATCAACGGCAATACCGAGAGGCGCAGCCACCTTCCCTGTAAATTTCCCTAGTGCTAGAGGCAACGAGTAATTGCGAACGATGCGATATCCATTTTTATTAGTCACGATAAGACTCCCCTGAGGTTTGCCATAAAAACGCAGCCCAGGCTCCCGCAAAAGCCACCGCTAAAAGAGATAAAAAAAACCATGGACGCGAGCTAGAAAGACCAAAGGCATAGATAGAGTGAAAAAAAAATGCTCCAAACAGTGTGAACCTATGCATAGGCCGCCCTGAACCAGAGAGTCGTTCGTGTAGCCATACCGCTGAAAAAAGACTAGCAGAAGCATGAAGTAACACGGCGGAAAAAAACCGAAGAGGCAATACGCCTGGGAACCGAAGGGCGAAAATCACATTTTCAAACGACGCAAAAGCAAGCGCAATAAACACAGCCCGTGCATACACAGACCGTGAAGGCAAAATTTTACGTTCAGGACCGGTGCGTATAAATGGTAGTAAAAACATTAGTTTCGATGATTCCTCTGGAATTGCAGTAAGAATAACTGCAGTAAAAAGCGGGGCAAGACCTGGGCTCAATGCTAAAGAAAAAGGCTCAAACACAAACCGAGCAAAAACCGAACACACTACGGCACCGGCTGCTGCTGCAGTTAAAAAGGGGATCAGAATACCTGTTACGTATTTCTTGTGCATACAAAACCAGAGCCAGAGCAAACAGGGCAAAAAAGAAAAAAAGACAAGCGAAACAATGTCCATGTAAAAAGAATAGCGAGGCTTTCCCTTTAATACAAGCAAAAAAAATATTATACTCTTTACATGACGCACTCAGGCAACATAATACTTTTAGGAATGAAACATGCGGGTAAAACTACTGTTGGCAAACAACTCGCCAAATCCTTAAACAGGCCTTTTTTTGATACTGACGATTGTATACGTGAACTTTCAGGAAAAACTCCGCGTGAATTGTGGGCTAAGGAAGGCGCTCCACTCATGATGCACTGGGAAACAAAAGCCTGTGAGCAGGTGCTCAAAGAATACTCTACTAATAATCCAAACGGGTCCTACTGTGTTCTAGCAACCGGTGGTGGAATCGCAGATAACACCGATGCTTGCACCATACTTTCTAAAGCGGGAACATTAATTTTTCTTAGCACAGAACTCGAAATCCTTTTTGAACGAATACAGGCAAGCGCTCAAAAAGATGGATGCCTCCCCCCTTTTTTACAAGGACCAGATCCTCACAATGCCTTTAACGAACTATTTTCCCGAAGAACACCAATCTATGCTAAACTGGCAACGGTTTCTATTGAAACAGGGAGGAATTCTCCACCCCAAATTTTGAAAAAAATAATGGATTTGCTTACAGATGTGTAACGAGCGTGTATACATAGTTGAAGACGAACGAGTCGTCGCAATTGATTTACAAAAACGATTAGAACGCCTTGGATACCAAGTTTGCGGTAATGCAGCAGATGGAGACACAGCACTAAAAGGAATCAGAGCAACAAGGCCTGATATTATTCTCATGGATATTCTTATCCAGGGGAGTACTGATGGTATCGAAATAGCCCTTCAAATAAAGGAAGAACTCGATATACCAATTGTTTTCCTTTCCTCGTACACAGACCAGCAAACTATCGAACGTGCAAAAAAAGCGACACCGGTAGGATTTATCCTCAAGCCTTTTAAAGAGCGTGAACTAGCAACCTTGCTTGAAATGGCTCTTTTTAAAAATATGGCGGATTTACGTGTCAAAGAAAAAGAACAGCTTTTTTCTGCAATTCTTAATTCCACCACCGATGCAGTTCTTGTTGTAGGAATGTCCGGAGACGTTGTTTTTCTTAATCCTGGCGCTGAACGGCTTTTAGAGATTACAGATAAAGAAGGGCAGAAGATGCAGGCCATCGATCTCTTTACCCTAGCGGATAAAGAAACTGGTGAACCATATTCGATACAGAGATCCAATGAACACACCCGCCTTATACGAGTTAAAAACCTCAGGTTAACTAACCGAAAACACAACTCTTTTGTAGTAGATGTAACTATTAATCTGGAACCAGCAAAAAACGTAGTCGATGGGAACCATATTATTTCTTTCAAGGATATTTCACGGCTCGATGAAATAACAGATACTCTTAATTATCAGGCGAGCCATGATACCCTTACTGGGCTCTTAAATCGCAGCGAACTCGCCGCACGGCTCAACGCAATTTTGCTGACTACGGGAAGCCAGCAACCAAGTATTTACGCATTGTACGTCGATATAGACCACTTTAAAATACTCAACGACTCTTGCGGAACTCAGGCGGGAGATTTGCTCATTAACGAAGTTGCATCCTCAGTAAAAGAACATGTACGAGGCCGAAGTTTTGCAGCGCGTATTGGTGGAGATGATTTTGTTCTTATTTATTATAACGAAAATGAAATCGATAGAACCCACAATGTTACGGAAATAGCAAAAAACTTACTTGAATCAGCCCAAAATCAGAAATTTTCTTGGAAAGGTAAGGATTATCCTTATACATTGAGTATTGGTATTATCCCTATAGACTCGTCTTTTAAAAGCGAACACGAAATAATGATTGCTGGAACTCAGACGGTACAAAAAGTTCACAGAAGTGGCGGGAACCATTTTGCTTTCTTTGAACATAATAATTCAAACCGTTATTATTCACTTCCTATTAGTGAATGGATTGCCCGCATACATACTGCCCTGCAAGAAGATGGTTTTCGCCTGTACTATCAGCCGATTGAACCGCTAGGAATCGGAGGTGATAATAAAAAGTTAGAAATCCTTCTCCGTATGACCGATAAAGACAATCCAGTTATTCAGCCGGGAGAGTTTATTCCGATTGCGGAACGGTACAATATTATGCCAACGGTAGACCGCTGGGTTATTGATAATTCTTTTAAAACCTATGCCCGTTTAGCAAAAGAAAACCATCCACTAACTCATTCGGTTTTTTGCCTTAATATATCTGGAAGCAGCCTCCTAGACGATAGCCTTGTCTCTTTTATTCTTGAAAAGGCAAACGAATACGCAATTCCTAAAAATATGTTTTGTATTGAGTTAACTGAATCGAGTGCAATTCTTAATCTTACTTCGGTTTCTCGTCTAATTACCCTCCTATCAGAGCAAGGATTCTCTTTCGCGTTAGACGACTTTGGCTCAGGATTTTCATCGTTTAATTATCTAAAAAACTTGCCGGTAGACTTTGTAAAAATTGATGGTAGCTTTATTAGGAACATGGATAGAGATCCAATTGACTACAACATGGTTCAGGCAATTAGCAGTATGTGCCGAATTTTGGGGCTTAAAACAATTGGTGAGTTCGCTGAAAACAGCACAATTATCCGTATGCTCGGCGAAATCGGTGTGGATTATGCGCAAGGGTATGGAATAGCAAAACCACAGCCATTCCCAGAATGAATCAGTCGCCGAGGCAAGTACCCACATCCCGAGCAGATTTAACCATTTCATGATCCAAAGGAACTGTTTTAATCCTGTTCGCAACTTTTTCTAATGGAACCCCCACAATATGATTCCCCTGCATAGCAACCATTTTTCCAAAATCCCCCTGCGCAACCATGTTCGTAGCAGCGGTACCAAACTCAGTAGCAAGAATACGATCATAGGCAACAGGCGTACCGCCCCGTTGCACATAGCCGAGAACGGTAACCCGCGCGTCAAGTTCTGCTGCCTTTTGAATCTCATGGGCAATCCGGTACCCTATCGATCCAGACATCTGCGCTCGTAATTTTTTGAATTTCTTTTTATCCATACCTGCTTCTTCAATAGAGCGAGCTCCCTCGGCAACAACCACAATAGAAAAAGATTTCCCATCCTTGCCACGCTGCTTAAGATGCCGGGAAATACTGTTAATATCGTAGGGAATTTCGGGGACGAGAATAACATCGCCTCCACCGGCAACACCAGAATAGAGGGCTAGCCAGCCAGCCTTATGCCCCATTACTTCTATAACCATTACACGGTTGTGGCTGGAAGCAGTAGAATGCAGGCGGTCAATAGCTTCAGTAGCTACCGAAAGTGCAGTATGAAAGCCAAAGGTAATATCAGTTTCAACAATATCGTTATCAATAGTTTTAGGCAAACTAATGATGTTTAAACCCTCATTAACTAAAAGGGATGCAGTAGTATTGGTTCCATTCCCTCCCAAAATTACTAAGCTGTCGAGTCCAAGCTTATGGTACGTTTCTTTTATGCTGTTTACTGCACAAGTGGCATTGTTTTCCTCACACCAATTTTTATCTTTAAACGGTTTTTCGCGAGAAGTTCCCAGAATAGTCCCCCCCAGAGTAAGGATACTGGAAAACTCCGTTGGCTTTAGAACGCGACTCCGGTTTTCTATTAAGCCACGGTATCCATGTTCAAACCCAATCACCTTCATCCCATATACATTCATTGCAGTGCGTGCCACTGCGCGAATTGCAGCGTTGAGCCCAGGAGCATCTCCCCCAGAAGTAAGGATGCCGCACGTTTTGGAAACCGATTTATTCATGTATCCTCCGTTTATCACGATTATAACGGGTTTCGACTCTTTTTCAACACTGCTTTTTCTGCTATCCTTTTTAATCTATGAAACGACTCCTGCTAACCCTGATTGCCTGCACTTTTTTGTTGTCTTTCGCCGTTGCGGAAGATTCCTTTCTCGCCGGAACTGTACATGGTCTCTACCGCTTTACAAACGGGAAATCGCGCCTAGTATGGCAAGTACCAGAAGTGCGTAAAATTTTGCACGATGGTTCGCGCTGGATTATTCTAACCTCAACGGGTATTCATGCAAGTGGAGACCTTAAATCCTTTAAACCAATCACAGAAGGATTACCCGTAAAAATACTAAAGATTCCAGAAAACGGTACAAAGAGGTTTGTACGAGAAGTACAAGAACTCAAAGATCTTGAGATCCATCCCACTAATTCTAAAATCATGGTCACCGCCACAAAAGATGCCGTGTTCCTTACCAAGGACGGTGGAGCTTCCTGGAAAAGCCTAGGTAGAAGCGCTGCTACAACCGGCATTAAGGCCGTTTCCGTGCTCGACTTACCCGACACAACCGGAGAACTACGGCTCACCGTGCTCATGTCTCATCCCATTTATGGTATTTCCTGGAAACGGCCAGATGTTTCAAATCCATCGTGGATAGATCTAAACGAGGGCTTATATTCCGTGCCATCAATCCGATGGAGCGACGAAGTGGCAGACATGATACCGGTTACGATAAACGGTAAAACTGATTTATACGCCTCAAACACCTTTAAGCCTAATATTTACCGCCTTGACTGGGAAAAAAAACGCTTTGTTTCAGTATGGTCAGGGAACGCACCCCTCGATACAATAGACGGTCTCGCCGCAGGAAGCAAAACCCTCGTTTTTTCCGGGCCTTCCCGTCTTAGAGAAATATCCTACACCGCTGAACAAAACGGCACAGAACCAGTTGCGCTTAATAACTGGAATAACTCCCTTTCTCAGCTTCCCGGAATCGTTCTTTCTGCATGGATACCTGCCCGCATTTCCGAAAACCGCGGGCCCCTTTCACTTTCAGAGCTTTGGCTTCTTTCCCCTAACCGCCAGCAGGCACCCTATACAACCGATGCAAACGAAAAAAAGGGAGTCTACTTACCGGTGCATCAAGTTGCAACACAGGAAGGCTTTGCCCGGCATTTAGAAACAATGAAAAAAAACAACCTAAACATGCTCGTAGTCGATATGAAAGACGATTATGGCTATATTAGATACGATTCAGAAGACCCTCTTGTTTGCAAAAAGGGTACTAAGGGGCGGGGAATTACGCTCGAACCCTTTGTTAAAACTGCAAAGGAAAACAACATTTACCTTGTTGCTCGTATCGTAGTTTTCAAAGACCGCCAGCTTTCCCGCTATGCCGACGGAAAATATGCGGTATGGGATAAAAAGGATAAAAAACCGTGGCAGGGTTATCGGCTTGTAGCTGAGCAACAAGAAGTATCAGCCACCGAAGAAAAAACGGAGCCCACCTATGTACGCAACTATTACGACGAGTTCTGGGTAGATCCTTACAGCGAAGATGTTTGGGAATACACCATCGCTATTTCCAAAGAACTCATTGCGCGCGGTTTTGATGAGATTCAATTTGACTATATTCGTTTTCCAACTGACGGGAAAAATCTTCCCGACGCGCAATATCGATGGGAAGAAGCAGGGATGGATAAAGAGAGTGCGCTTATGTCCTTCTTGTCTTACGCGAGAAGTCATATCAACGCCCCCATTTCAATAGACATTTACGGTGCAAACGGTTGGTACCGTACTGGTGCTCGAACTGGACAAGATGTGGAACTCCTCGCCAGATATGTGGATGTCATTTGTCCCATGTTTTATCCCAGTCATTTTGAACAACAGTTTTTAGCCCATAAACCAGCAGTTGACCGCACGTACCGAATCTTTTTTCACGGTTCATACCGCAACGCAATTATTGCTCGAAACCATGTAATTATACGCCCATGGGTTCAAGCATTTTATCTTAATGTTTCCTACGACCGCGCCTATTATAATCCAGACTATGTACAACGCCAAATATTTGGCGCCCGCGATTCTATAAATCAAGGGTACACTTATTGGAATAACTCAGGCCGTTACGAAGACTTGCGCCCAGACATCGACTGTACAACTCCCTACCCCTGGGATGCCCCACAAGAGGCTCCGCGTGGGATTATTCCCTTCTTTAGGGAAGATGCAGGAGCACTTAAATGAGCGCATTTCAGGTAGCTCCAACTTTGTCTAATCCAGCTGCCCCGATATACGACTGGGGCATACGCGTTATTGAATCTTTCCAAGAACTCGGTATCCCACCAGTTGATTTTTCAGCACGTTTTTTTACCCTTCTCGGGGAACCAGCACTGTACCTCATACTGTTTACATTTCTCTTTTGGTGCATAAATGAGCGGCTTGCCTTTCGCGTTGGGATAACCCTCTTAATTTCTACAGGAATTAATTTAGCCATCAAAGAGACCCTTGCTGTTCAACGGCCCTTTTACAGAAAGCCAGGGATCAACTTAATAGAGCAAAGCGGATATTCCACACCATCAGGGCATGCGCAAGCTTCCGCCGCTTTTTGGCCAACTCTGCTGCACAAAAGAAACGCTCGCCCGTGGCGCCTAATTTTTGCGATAGCACTTCCTGTACTCATTGGTTTAAGCCGTGTGTATTTGGGGGTTCATTACCCAACTGACGTTTTATTTGGATGGATTTTAGGCGCCATTATTTCTGCCGCGGCCGTGTATCTAGTTCCCGTACTGCGAAAAAGCCTTTCGCGTTTAGTTGCGTCTCGGTTTACTACACAACCAGCATTGCCTGTGAGCATAAAAATTGCAGCAGTTGCTTTGGGAGTTTGGATACTTAACACGCAAACGAATGGAAAGACGGGTATAGGCGGTGCAATTTTTGGTTTTGCCGCAGGATTTTTGTTGCTAAATAACGCCTCAGACGGTTCTAAACGATTTTCGGCCGCGGCAGGAAGCCTAGGCAAAAAAGCACTACGCCTTTTTGTTGGGTATGCAGGGCTCGCTGCAATTTATTTTGGTTGCTCCGCACTTTTCTCGCTAATAGCTAATGAGCAAAAATCCCTTACACAATTTATTATGTTCACTATTGCAGGCTTTTGGATGAGCAATATTGCCCCAAAAGTATTTATACGGATCGGTTTGCAATAAAGGCATCAAGAACAGGACGCAATTCCGGTTGTGTATCTGCGTAGCGCAGAATAGCTTCGAGGTAGCCGGCAGGTTCTCCCGTGTCTAAGCGCTGCCCATCCGCATGTCGATGCACTACCCGGCCAGCTTCCATCAAGCGATTCAACGCATATATATGGAAGTACTCTCCGGGACGCTTGCCTTCTTTTTCCGCCTGAGCCAAATGATCTAGCCAGCCTTCTTCGAGCAAATCAAAAAACTCGCTCGTGAATAAATAGCGCCCTATAGAAACATCGTGCCCCAACTCGGGATTCGAGGGAGCTGGTTCCATTCCTGACGCAGGTTTTTCTACAATTGCTCGAACACGCTCACCGTCTTCGCCAACATCCAACACACCATAACGAGAAACATCTCCGTCTACGCGTATACTTGCCATAACAGACGAACCAGTTTTCTTATAGGTTTCTACCAACTGGGCCGCAAGCGGAACTGACCCAAAATGTAAGTCGTCGGGATAAGCGACTACACAAGGCTCGTTACCTATCCAGCATTTTACTTGAAGAAGTGCATGGCCTGTTCCCATCATTTCTTGTTGGCGAACGAAGGCAATAGAAGCCTTTGGCGGAGTAATTCGCGCGAGGGCGTCTACCTTACCTTCCCGTTTAAATATTTCTTCCATTTCTATTTCGCGATCAAAATAATCCTCAAGGGCTTTTTTTCTGCGCGAAGTAATTATAACAATATCGGTGATTCCTGAACTTAGAAATTCATCTACAATAAATTGGATCGAAGGGATAGTAACCAAGGGAAGCATTTCCTTAGCTATAGTCTTAGTAACCGGTAAAAAGCGGGTGCCATATCCCGCAGCAACAATTATTCCTTTCATACAGGCAGTGTATCATCGCAGCGGATATCAGGACAAGACCCTTCATTTTTGCTTGACGCCACACTAACAAGACCGCATAATTATACTAACTTTTTTTAAGGAATACTAATAATGAAAACGGTAATCGAATTACTCCATGAAGGCGCACGAAAATACGGAAACAGCCCCTATCTCGGTGAAAAAACCAGTGAACACTATGAAACAACCAGTTTTATTGCAGCAGATCGCCTGTCTCTTGCTTTTGGCGCAGCACTTGCGATCCGCGGGTTTGTTGCGGGTGAGTGTATCTCTATTTTATCCGAAGGAAAAACCTCGTGGGTAATAGGCGAGTTTGGAATCCTTAAGGCCGGTTGTATCTCCGTGCCGCTCTCAACAAAACTTTCTTTAGAAGAATTAGTGTTTCGGCTTGATCACTCCGAATCACGTGCAATTCTTGTTTCAGAAAACCATTTCCAAAAGGTCGCCAGTATACTTTCATCAGTTACAAAAAAACCTCTTGTTATTTGCATTTCGGAAAAAACAAAAAACATGGAAACCCTTGTTGCGAAAACATCGCTTACGCTAGAAAAAGATTTTTTCTACTATGCAGACCTTTTAATAGAAGGTCAAAAAGCACTTGATACCGCGCTCAACGAAAATAAACCACTAGTCGACGGAAAAAACATACGCCAAGCAATGCAAGACCGTGAAAGTGCAATCCAACCCGATGATACCGTAACTATTTCCTACACTTCGGGAACCACAGGAAACCCCAAAGGTATTATGCTAACCCACCAAAACTATTTGCACAACGCAGAAAACTCTGCGCAGATAGTCGAAGTAAAAACAGGTTGGAAAAGTCTCATTATGCTTCCCCTCGATCACTCCTTTGCACATACGGTAGGAATTTATATTTTCCTCCGTAACGGAGTAACTATGTACTTTGTGGATGCACGTGGTGGCCCCCTCGCTTCACTAAGAAACCTCCCTAAAAATCTTTCAGAAGTAAACCCAGATTTTCTTCTTACCGTTCCTGCACTTTCCGGGAACTTTATGAAAAAAATGATTCATGGAGTTGCGGAAAAAGGAGCGCTTGTTAATGGTATTTTTGAAAGAGGAGTCCAGGCGGGAATCGCCCGTGCGGGTAACGGTTTTAATAAACCGTCCCTTGTAACTCGCCTCATCTCTTTTTTCCCGTGGGCCTTAGCAAAAGTCCTTGTTTTCCCTAAACTTTCTAAAGTATTTGGTACCGACATCAAGTTTTGTGTAGGTGGAGGGGCTCTTTTAGAAATAAAACAACAAGAGTTTTTTAACGCGATTGGAGTACCCGTTTACCAGGGATATGGCCTCACCGAAAATGCACCAATAATTTGTGCTAACTCTGCAAAGCGGCATAAGTTTGGTACATCTGGTGTTATCATCCCTAATCTCGATGTTCGTATAATGAAAGAAGATGGCACAGAAAGTTCTCCTGGTGAAAAAGGCCAAATTGTTACTCGAGGTGGCTCGGTTATGAAAGGCTATTTTAAAAATGCTGAAGCAACCAAGGAAACCCTTCGAGATGGCTGGCTTTGGAGCGGTGATCTTGGATATATAGACGAAGATGGTTTCCTTGTAGTTACCGGCCGAGAAAAAGCCCTGCTTATTGCGGCAGACGGGGAAAAATATAGCCCTGAAACTATTGAAGAAGCAATTATTAATACATCAAAATATATTAATCAAGTTATGGCCTATAATAATCAGTGCAAGTTCACTTCGGCTCTTGTAACTGTAAATGCAGCAGCTATTAAACAAGCTATAACTATGGGAGCAATCCCTATGGGAAAAACCGAAGAAGAAAAAATTAAAGCAGTACTCTCAGCAATCAAAGACGATATGCTTGCCTTCACCACCCATCCAGATTATCGGTCTCTCCCTGCACAGTGGCGGCCTGCCTCCTTTGCCCTCATTTCTTCTCCCTTTGATGAATCTAATGGACTCATAAATTCTACCTTAAAACTCGTACGGCATAAGGTGTGTGAGTTTTATAAGAATAAAATTGACGAAGTGTATGCTGCAGAAGTAGCGGATATCTATACTAAAGGAAACAGACAAGCCGTACAAGAATTAGCACTTTACTAATTCAACCTTTACTTGACGAAAGCATTTTACTGGTTGACACTATAATTATGGGTAATTCAATTAGAAAACGTCGTCTAGCTTGTATACTTTCGCTTTTCTTTTTTATCACCGGGTTTTCTTTTCCTCTTTCGTACACGTCTGATGTGTTTTTGATTATTCATTCGTACAATATTGAATATCAATGGACTGCAGACATTCAAAACGGAATTCTCGATGCCATGCATGAATCAGGGAAACCTCTTCTCGTGTGCACTGAATTTATGGACTGGAAACGCTTCCCAAGCGATAAATATATTGAACCGTTTTCTCGCTTTCTCTCTGATAAATATTCTCCCAAAAATATAAATGCCGTTATAGTTTCTGATGATCGCGCCCTTGAATTTGTAATAGAATACCGTCAATCCCTGTTCCCCGATATACCAATAATTTTTTGCGGAGTCCACGAATCAGTTGCAAAAAAAACAATTGGAAGCGAGTTAGGTGTTACCGGAATATATGAAAAACAATCCGTAGAAAGGACAATTGAAACAGCCTTAAAGATCCAAGCGAATCCACGCGCAGCCTATCTAATAAGCGATTTAGATCCCTCTGGGCAAAGCATTGAACAAAAACTCAGGGAAGCGCTCTCCCTTGCAGCTCCTGCACTACCTGTTAGAAGTCTTAGTGATATGACAATTACTAATATTGAACAGACTGTATCAGCTCTTGGGAAAAAAGACCTCGTATTTATCGGCAGTTATTCGATAGACAAAACAGGCCTTGTATACACCGGAGAAACACTTATTGAAAGAGTTGCCAAAGCATCAGAGACACCAGTGTTCGTATTAAATACCCACCATCTGGGGAGCGGATCTCTCGGCGGATATCTTTTTAGCCCGTATGTTATGGGAAAAAAAACAGGAGAACTCGCACTTAAAGTTCTTTCTGGAACGCCGGTTGATTCCATCCCTCCCCATCACGACTCGGCCTATGTAATGTTGTTTGACCATCAAGCGGTTAAACGATTTTCTATTACAACGCTCCCAAAAGAGGCAACCTTTATAAATAAGCAAGCTAGTTTTTGGGAACAACACCGTATAACGGCTTATATCTCATTGCTAATCTTTTCCTTGTGTTTATCTTTTATTATTGTACTCTTATACTTCTTTAGACGCACCCACACACACTCACGTGATCTTGCACAAAAAAATGCTCAAATAGGCAGGCTTAACAAAGAGCTGTACGAATCTAGTAAAGAACTTTCCGGCCAGGTACTGCAACTATCAGCTATAATGCAAACGCTAGAAAAAAGCGAAGAGCGTTACCGAATGGCGTCTATAGGTTCAAATGATGCATTATGGGACTGGAATTATGAACGACAAACAACCCATTATTCTGACCGCTGGTATGAAATAACTGGGTTTTCGTCAAAAAAAAATGCTCCTTTATTAACTGATGTTATTCATCCCGATGATCGAGATCGCTACGGTGAGGCAGTTCGAGAACATATTAATAAAAAAACTGACAAAATTAGTATGGAGGTACGCGTCGGAACCGCATCTGGGTCTTGGAAATGGATAGATATTAGAGGTAAAGCTGTTCGTAATGAAAGAAATGAAATAAGCCATATTACTGGTTCAATAACTGATATTGAAAAAAGAAAAGCCCACGAAGCCGAGGTAGAAACGCTCGCATATTACGACCCACTTACCTCCCTCCCGAACCGCATGAATGCTATTCGTATATGCCAAGAAATGATTGATGAAACAGGCCCGAATGAAATATCTGGAGTTATCTTTGTAAACATACACAACTTCACCCTTATTAATAATATGTTTGGCCACACTATTGGCGATAAGGTACTGGTAACCACAGCTACTATTCTTTCTTCTTTGATAAATGAACATATTAAAATTGCCAGATTTGGAGGGGATCAATTTGTACTTTTCATATCGGCAACCAGCACATCTTTCATGGAAAAATATGCTCAACTTGTAATCCGCCTCCTTACACGGAAAATGGAGATTGAGGGTCGCTTCCATTATCTTTCTGTTACTGCCGGCGTTGCTTTATTCCCTGATCATGCGAAAACAGTTGAAGACCTTTTCCAAAAAGCAGATGCAGCCCTCAATAGAGCTAAAATTTTGGCTATCCCCGGGTACGCATTGTACGATGAGAGCATTCAAGAAGATCTTTCCTTCCGTCTCGAAATTGAAACAGGGCTGCGCACTGCAATAGAAAACAACGAACTCTATGTTGCATATCAACCACAAATAGATTTATCTACCGGTAAAATTAATGGCTTAGAAGCCTTAGCACGCTGGAATTATCCGCGAAGAGGAGAAGTTTCTCCTGGTTTGTTTATTCCCATCGCAGAAGAAACAGGGCAAATTGATAAAATAGGATTTTTTATCGTACAGGCAGCGGTAGATTTTATCAAACGCGCAATCCCACTTGGACACACGGACTTTACTGTTTCTGTAAATGTTTCAATACGCCAAATGCAGGCAAGCGATTTTGTTCACCGTATTATTCATTTTGTAGAAAAAAGCGGAGTTTCGCCTAGCAGAATAAACCTTGAACTTACTGAAAGTTTTTTAATAGAAGGCATTGAACTCATGGCCGAAAAACTCCACCTATTAAAAAATGCGGGATTCCTTCTCTCGTTAGACGATTTTGGAAAGGGATACTCTTCTCTTTCCTACCTTAAGGAATTACCTGTTCATTTTGTAAAAATCGATAAAGTTTTTGTTGACGGCATTATAACCGAAGAAAAAACCAGAATGCTTGCTAAAAGCATCATAACTCTTTCTCACAGCCTAGGACTCAAGGTAGTTGCAGAAGGCGTTGAAGACGAAGACCAATACCTTCACCTTAAGAAAATGCATTGCGATATTATTCAAGGCTACTACTTTAGCCGGCCTGTAAGCGAGGAAAAGGCTCTCGATCAAATGGAGCTGTCATTCACGTAAAAAACTGGTATAATTTTTGCTATGAAACCTTGGAATTATGATCTAGACAGCCCTATTGCGGCAATTGCCACAGCCCTCGTACCTTCTGCACTGGGAATTGTGCGTGTTTCAGGAGCGGGATCAATACAACTAATTTCAGCATGTTTTTCTCGCCCAAAAGCCCTTACCTCTGCGCTAGGTAACACAGTCGTTTACGGCTGGATCATCGATCAAAACGGAAAACGTATCGACGAGGTAATGATTGCTGTTTATCGCTCTCCTGCAAGTTTTACTGGAGAGGAATCCGCGGAAATAATTGGACACGGAGGGCCTGCCGTAGTGCTGGCAGTATATCGAACAATGCTTGATGCCGGTTTCCGTTCTGCTTCGCGCGGCGAATTTGCCCTACGCGCCTTTACCAATGGTAAGACAGACCTTGCGCGCGCCGAAGCAATTAGAGAAATCATCGACTCACGAACCGATACAGCCCGCGACCACGCAGCAGAACGATTGGCAGGAGGCCTGTCTCAAGAAATACATAGTATAAAAAACATGATTGTAACATCCCTCGCCGCACTCGGCGTCGAGATAGAATACCCCGAAGATGAAGACACCGTTAAAGGTGCCTTCGACGCTCAGGGCCTCGCCCGCGCGTGCGAACGGATACAACGCATGGAAGATGCTTGGGCTGCCGAGAAGCTGCTTCGTGATGGTGCTACGGTTGTTCTAGCGGGACAAACGAACGCAGGTAAATCAAGCTTATTCAATTCCCTGCTCAAAGAGGAACGCGCAATTGTTTCCGAAATACACGGAACCACCCGGGACTGGTTAGAATCAGAAGCAGACTTTTTGGGAATACCAGTTCGTCTCTACGATACTGCCGGTATTCGCCAAACAACAGATTCCATAGAAGCAGAAGGCGTGGGGAGAACTCGTAGCCTTGCGTCTCAAGCAGATATAATTTTATATATTATTGATAGCGTTGCAGGAATAACAGATCAGGACGAAAAATTTCTTACAGAAACGCATAATCCGCCGATTATTCCTGTTTGGAATAAGGTGGATCAAAAAGAATCGAAGCCCCTTACCAAGAAGCTTTCAAGCAGCTTATCCATTGTTAAGTTTTTCCCCGTAAGCGCACATACTGGAGACGGAATCCGCGAGCTGGTAGAAGAAGCTCATGCCATACTAATTGGCGAAAACCAACAAGAATCTCAGATGGGAGCAGGAATTGGTGGGCTCCGGGGGCAGGCCCCAGGAAGCGAACGCCAAAAAAAAGCCCTTTCAACCGCTCGTGCTTTTCTTGAACATGCATGCGAAGCCGAACAGGCAGGATTCCCGCTGGACGCCATTGCCCAAGATATGGAAGATGCTATCTCAGCACTCGGCGAGATTACCGGTGAAACAACTGCTGATGATATTCTTTCAGCGGTGTTTTCGTCGTTTTGTGTGGGAAAATAAAAACCTAGTTAGGAACGAATACCAAACATATTTCTTGAACCCGCTTTTATCCAGCGACTGCTACTGCGCGCCCCAATACTTCCAAGAATACCTGTTTTTGCAGATTCAACGGAGCCAAGCTTTTCTGCAAACCAAGCTGCATCTTCTGTATCATCGCCATCGCCGAGACGCACGAGTTGGCACGTTATCGGAATACCTGCGAGAGAAGCAAAATAGGCCGCAGATTCTTCTGCGAGCCGGATAAATGCAGACTCCGCAACGGCAAACACGGTTTCTAAAGAACCCGGCAAACCAGTTCGTGGCGGAAACGGACGATACGAAAAAAACAGCTGGCCTTTTTTTTGACGGAGAAAAAGCGAGGAAACCTCGCGTACTAAGTACATATAACCGTTTACATAGTCGTCTAAAAGTGCGGGCAAACTATCCTGACCAGATACCATATCAGCGAGAAATGCCTGACCATCAAAAAGAATTAAGGCACTGTCTACTGTTGCAAGGAGGTTTTTTACTTGAAGAAGTAATGTTTTAGCGGAAAGTTGCGAATGCCGCTTCCAGTGTAGTTTGGAAAGATCAGACTCCAGGGCTCCGCTATCACCTTCCAATGGCTCCTCGTACTCTTCAGAGCCAACAGAAACTAGAGCCACCGAGGCGTTTTTCTCTCGAAGTTTTTTTCCAACCATTCCAGCAAAAGGAATACTTGTATCACAAATTAATATGCGCGCCATCATGATTTCCAGTATAACGGTAGACGCACTTACTTAACAAGCACATTCACTAATACATCCCGGATTTCATTAAGAGTGTATGGTTTTTTCATAACCGCTCTAAACCCATATTCCTGCCAATGTGCCATAACGGGATCATCAGAATATCCAGAAGAAACAATCAAAACTGCATTGGGGTCATGTTGTAAAATTTCTTTCGCACACTCCGCACCAGACATTCCGTCTGGTATGATGAGATCAAGTATACAAGCATGATATTTCGTTCCTTTTTCTAAAGAATCTTTATATTTTAGAACACCCTCTTCGCCGTTTATCGCAACATCTACAATGTAACCA
>DUOS01000144.1 GCA_012838745.1 Treponema sp.
AATATCTGGTTCATTTGTATTGAACGAAGGTTGAGTATCTCTTTGAGGTTGACCGCGGCCGCCATTGGCTGGAGGTCTGGCTGGTGCCCTTGGTGCTGGCCTTTCGGTAGTACGCTCTCTTTCTGGTGCGCGGTTGCGGCCAGAGCTCGGGCGGTTTCTATCTGATCTATCTGACTGCCCGCGACGAGGGCGGCTTGGCCCTGATCTTCCGCGGGATTGTCGGTTGCCAGAATCAACATCACCGTAATCGCTGTCGTATCGATCAGTACGGATATATCTACCCGCGCTCTTGTCTTCTGCTATGAGATCTTCAGTTATTACTTCGGAAGGAATCTTGCCTTCAATATATTTTTCAATAGCGGGAAGATTGTATACGTCTTGTTCTGAACATAAGGAATATGCCTTACCTGTTTTTCCAGCTCGAGCAGTACGCCCAATTCTATGTACATAGTTTTCTGCTTCGTTTGGTAAATCAAAATTAATAACCATTGAAAGATCATCAACATCTATACCGCGAGCGGCAACATCGGTTCCAACAAGGCAACTGAGCGACCCAGATTTAAACGATTCAATAACTTGTAATCGTTTTGATTGGGGAAGGTCACCTATAATAAAGTCCGACTCATATCCATTAATCCTGAGCCTCTTAGCAACTATTTCGCTCATCTTTTTTGTGTTACAAAAGATAAGAAGGCTTTTTGGTTTGTTTTTCTGTATTAAGCCGAGCAAAATTTGCATTTTTTCATTGCTGGGAACGTGATATAAGATTTGATCGATTTCATCAACGGTAACGTTTTCTGCTTCAATGGTGATCTCTTTAGCGTTGACCGTATATTCCCACGCAAGGTTTTTAACCCAAGAATTAAGGGTTGCGCTAAAAAGCATTGTTTGCCGTTCTTCTTTCTTTGGGAGAACCTTAATGAGCTTGCGGAGATCGGGATAGAATCCCATGTCAAACATACGATCTGCTTCGTCAATTACCAAAAAAGCAACCTGACTTAGGTCCATCGTACCTGATTCCTGGAGATCAATAACGCGACCCGGAGTCCCGACGATAATATCGACACCCTTTTTTAAAAGTTCTTGCTGACCGGTATAACCAACGCCACCATAAAAGCTCGCCGATTTTAGAGGCATGCCTGATCCGAGGATACGCGCTTCTTCTTCGACTTGTACCGCAAGTTCCCGTGTGGGAACCATAATAAGTGCTTTTTTGCCGGAAAGATCGGGATTGCTTATGAGGCGCTGCAAAATAGTAACAAGATACGCAGCGGTTTTTCCGGTCCCGGTTTGGGACTGGACATACAGATCGGTGCCTTCGAGGCCATTTTTGAGTACCTGTTCTTGGACAGGCATGCAAGCAATATAGCCTGCATCTGCGAGGCCTTTTTGAAGCCCGCTATCTAATGCAAATTCGGTAAAATTCATGTGAAATTGAATATATCATAAAAAAAGGAATATGGATAGCGTAGCCATCTCCCAGCTTTTTAGTTTAGTGAGTCTTGGGCTATCGAGATTCAACGCGCACGAGATACCCCGTATAGCCTGCACCATCGAGTCTGGATTTTGTAGCAGTTAGTTCAGTTCCCTTAATACCAGAAAGAACTACACGAGTAATATCGTTGAGTTTTTCAAAGGCGGGATTAAACCCTTCACTCCGAAGTTTTCCCGCGAAGCGAGTTGCATTGGGTTCATTAGAAAAAGCTGCAAGTTGGATTCGCCATAGAGCGGTATTCCCAGGTTTAATCTCGTTTGCTAAAACTGTGTTCGGTTTTGTTGATGAGGCTGAAGTTGTGGTAACAGGTCCCGCTGTTTTTACGAGCAGGGTGCCCGCCTGGCCAGAAGGCCCAGCTGTTTTTCTAATAGATACCCGTGCAACTCCGGAGGAAATCATATCGAGCTTTTCTGCAGCACCCTTGGATACGTCAATTTCTCGATTTGGTATAAATGGACCCCGGTCGTTAACACGAACAGTAACTTTTTTACCATTTTCTAGGTTGCATATTTCTAGCATCGTTCCAAAGGGGAGGGTTTTGTGTGCTGCCGTAAGGGCGTTCATATCAAAGAGTTCACCACTTGCCGTAGGCCTTCCATGAAAGTCTTCAGCATAAAAAG
>DUOS01000145.1 GCA_012838745.1 Treponema sp.
ATTGGGATCCTAGTGAATGGAAATCTGTTCATCGCGAAAACTCTCCGTGGTATAAAGCCTATGGTGATGGTTCATACATCGTGGATGCTTTTGATATGGCCAAGGCTGCTGATCCGGACGCAGAACTATATTACAACGACTACAGTATTTGCGATTCAGGGAAGCGTGACCGTGTAGTAAAAATGATTAATGAACTTGATCTCAAGTCGCATGGTCTTACCGGTGTTGGTATTCAAGCACACTGGTCAATAGCATGGCCACCTATTTCCTCCATCCAAGAAACAATTGATGTTTTCCATAAAATGGGTCTCGATGTTCAAATTACTGAACTTGATATCAATTGTTATGATAATGATAAATCAAGCGTTACAAGAGCATACGGAAATTTCGAAAATACACTTGCCAAACGGTATGAAGAAATATTCAAGTTATTCAGGAGGAATAAAGATAAAATTACTAATGTTACTTTTTGGGGAGTAGCTGACGATCATACTTGGCTCGATACCTTCTATGGCGATGGCGAACAAAAGAAAGCACGGAAGAATTATCCTTTCTTATTCGATGCAAAGCATAAAAAAAAGAAGGCGTATTCTTCTGTAAATGATTTTTAGTAAAAACTGACTAAGACAAACTAAAAAAGCCCGGAGAAACTATGTTTCCCCGGGCTTTTTCTTTTATCGGCGAACCTTAGGGTTCAACAATCATTTTTTTAATAGCTTCATAAACTGGTTTTGGTTTTACGTCCCAGTCATACAAGTGGGCAAAACCAAACCCTGGAAATACTTGAGGAATCCAGCTCATTTTGTCTGTATATCCCCACATGATAAAAGAATCAACATTTGGTTCTGTTTGGACAATTTCCATTAGCTTTGTATATGCTGCTATTTGCTCTTCTTCTCGTTCCGGAGTCATTGGCAACTTAACGCGCACATCAATTTCTGAAAAAGAAACTGTGAGGCCGAGTTCTCTAAATCGTGCAACATTTGCGCGAACGTCTTCTTCCTGAACGGGATACATACCCATGAGGTGCATTTGGAATCCAACACCATCAATGGGGACATTACGTTGCATTAAGCTTTTTACAAGTTCATAGAATGCGTCAGCCTTGGGGTTCCCCATGTTTTCATTGTTAAAATCATTGAGAATGAGCTTTGCTTTTGGGTCTGCTTTACGAGCGGCTTTAAAGGCAATATCGAGATAGTCGTCTCCAATTGTTTTAAGCCATATTGTTTTACGCATGGATCCATCTTCTTCAAGAACTTCATTTGCAACGTCATATTCAGCAATTTTACCCTTATACCGTGTCATAACCACGCTAATTTGTTCTTCAAGTACCGCGATCGCATCTTCGCGAGTTTTAAGTGCATTTACAAAGGGTGCGTTTTGTTGATGCCAAACAAAGGTGTGTCCTTTCATTATCATCTTATTCTTTTTGGCAAAGGCGACCATATTATCCATGTCGGACCAATTCCAAAAGGTTCTGTTTGGCCGAATAATTCCCCATTTCATTGTGTTTTCTGGAACAAGGATATTAAAGTTTTCCGTAATAAGGGCAATTGCAGCAGGATCAAGGACATCGGCTGCTTGAACAGATACACCGTAATGTAATTTATTTTTATCTGCGAATTCTCGTACGGTTTTAGGGCCAAAGCAACCGGCAAGAGCCACAACCATCAAACAGAGCATCGTAGACCTGTAAAATGCGCGCATGAATACCTCCTAAGTACACAACAACATCGTTATTTACAATAGTAACTGGTCTGCTCCGTTCTGGTCAAGCAAAAGTTATTAAAAGAAGTGATTTCTTTAGCTACTGACAAAGTGCCAACTTTATGATATAACTAGGTTGTTACTTGTGAAAGTAGAGGAGAATCCATGATAGAGTTCAAGAAAATTGAAAAAAGTATTAAAGGAACGAAAATAATTAAGGGAATAGACATGGTCATCAACAAGGGGGAACTTGTTGTTTTTGTTGGGCCGAGTGGTTGTGGAAAAACAACCTGTTTAAAAATGATAAACAAACTAATCAATCCAACTTCGGGGTTTATTTTTATCGACAAAAAGAATATTGCCCAAGTTGATGCAATAGAACTTAGGCGAAATATTGGCTATGTAATACAACAGACCGGACTATTCCCGCACATGACCGTAAGAAAAAATATTGGAATTGTTCCAACGCTAGAAAAGTGGAGCAAAGAAAAAATAGAAGAAAGAACTGTTGAGCTTTTGCACATGGTAGGAATGAAACCAGAGCTGTACTTAGACAGATATCCAAATGAACTCAGTGGTGGCCAGCAGCAACGGATTGGTGTTGCACGAGCATTCGCCAATGATCCTGATGTTATTTTAATGGATGAACCATTTAGTGCATTAGATCCTATTACACGGAATCAACTTCAAGATGAATTATATATGCTTCAGCAAAAATTCCAGAAAACTATTGTGTTTGTTACTCATGATATTAGCGAAGCATTAAAGCTCGGGGATAAAATTTGTATTATGAAGGATGGTAAAGTTCTTCAATATGATACGCCCGAAACAATTCTAAAAGATCCGCAAAAAGGATTTGTTGAAGAGTTTATTGGGAAAAACCGAATTTGGGAAACTCCAGAATTTATTAATGTAAAAGATATTATGATTACTGATCCGGTAAAAACAGTTAAAGAAAGAACAGCCATTCAAGGCTTACAAATAATGAAGAACAATAAGGTAGACAGCTTGCTTATTGTTGATGCGGATTCTAAATTAATCGGGATTGTTAGTTCAAAAACGATACGAAAAAGTGAAAACAAAACAAAGAAACTATCTGAGATAATGTCTGTAACGTTTTCTACAACTAACGAAAACGATAATATAGTTGATGTGATTAAAGAAATAGTAGACAAGCATCACCGATACATACCTGTTGTTAATGATGAGAACATTCTCACTGGGATTGTTACCCGTAGCAGTCTTATTGAGGTAATCGGTAGCCAGTACATGGAAGGGGATGAATCGGATGAATAATATGACTTTTTTAACCTTAATAGATTTTTTTATAAATAGAGGTGGTGAAATAACGAAGCTTTTATTTCAACACTTACACTTAACTCTTGTTGCTGTTGGGTTTGCAATAGTAGTAGGAATACCTCTTGGAGTAATAATAGCCCGGTATAAAAAATTTGCGGCACCAATTATTGGGGTAGCAAATGTTATTCAAGCAATTCCGAGCCTTGCGTTGCTGGGTTTTTTAATTCCTATATTGGGGATTGGCAGTACGCCGGCAATTATAATGGTTTTATTATATTCCTTGCTACCGATAGTAAAAAATTGCTATACAGGTTTAGTTAATATTGACGGAGATTTGTTAGAAGCAGCTAAGGGAATGGGGATGACAAAACGCCAAGTGTTGTTTATGGTGCAAATCCCGCTCGCTATGCCAGTAATAATGGCAGGAATAAGGATTTCAACTGTTACGGCAGTTGGGCTAATGACTATCGCTGCATTTATTGGTGCTGGCGGTTTGGGTGACCTTGTGTTTAGAGGTGTGCAAAGTGTTAACAATAACATGATTGTAGCGGGAGCCTTGCCTGCATGTATCTTAGCTTTGCTAATGGATTACCTAATTGGTAAGTTAGAACAGATAACCATACCTAAGGGTATGAAGAAATAAGAAGGAGTAAAATTATGAGAAATGCAAAAAATATTGTTTTTTTTCTAATAGCAGTAATCGTTTTAGTGGGTACCTTGGGGGCCTGTCGTAGTAATAAGGAGAACACTATCGTTGTAGCGTCTAAGAACTACAATGAGGCTCTCGTGCTAGGAAGCATGTTCGCTTCTCTCTTAGAGCATAATACCGATTTAACCATTGTAAGAAAGCTTAACCTAGGCGGAACAAACATAGCCTTTCAGGCAATGATTAGTAACGAGGTTGATGTGTATCCCGAGTATACTGGAACAGGCTTTGTTTCGATTATGAAAAGAAAATCAATAAGTGATACTCAAAAAGTATATGACGAAATGAAAAAGTACTATAATGACGAACTTGATATAGCCGTGCTTAAACCTCTTGGGTTTAACAACACGTATGCCATGGCAATTAGAAAGGATACGGCAGCAAAGTATAATTTAAAGACCTGTTCCGATTTAGCTGCTGTTAGTGATAAACTTATTCTTGGAAGTACCTTTGAATTTGCCGAGCGAGACGATGGGTACTTAGGAATGCAAGCAGCGTATGGGATGGATTTTAAAGATTCTAAGAGCGTTGATGGGGCATTGCGCTATCAAGCACTCGCAAATAAAAATTCAGATGTAATAGACGCATTTACCACAGACGGTCTTTTAAAGATGTATGATTTATTTGTGTTAGAAGATGATAAACATTTCTTCCCTCCATATTATGGGGTACCGGTTGTACGGAATGAAATAATCAAAAAACATCCTGAGGTAAAGGTGCAACTTGAACGCCTTGGTGGGTTGATTAACGAGGAAACGATGATTGAAATGAACTATCTCGTTGATAAAGAGGGAATGGATCCTGCAAAGGTTGCCGACGACTTCTTGCGGAAAAACGGATTGATAGACTAATAGAAAACTGTTGGGCTGAAAAGGCCGTTAGGCTTTTTCAGCCCATAATGCTATCCGTTCTTTATTGCGCGGCATTTTCCCCAGCAATTCGCCCAAAAACAAGACAATCCGTAATTGAACAACTTCCTAATCGTGATGCCCCATGAACCCCACCCGTAACTTCGCCTGCTGCATATAACCCAGTAATTACCGTTCCATTTGTATGAATAACTTCTGTCTTATCATTGATTTTTAACCCACCCATGGTAAAATGAACTTTTGGCCATAAACGCATCGCATAATAAGGCGGGTTTTTTATAGGAGCTGAGTTTTTTATAAAAGGTTTTCCATATAAAGAATCAATTCCATGGAGAGCGCTTTGATTAAAATCAGTAATTGTTTTAGCTAGTTTTTCTATCGGTACCGAATAAAAAAGAGCAAGCTCATCAAGAGTGTCGAACTTTCTAATAACTTTCTTTTTAAGCCCGTGATCTATATTCCATCCTGATGTGGTGACCGCTTTTGAATCTGCAATTCCTATACATGGATGGCCAATAGAAAGAAGTGCATCAGAAAGAGTTTTTCGATCTGCAAGTTCATTTACAAATCTGTTTCCAGTTGTGGGATCTATAATCACTCCGTATTGAAATACAATGTATTCTGAAAATTGTGGGCCAACCCCATATCCTCGTTCGTCTGGTGAAGCCCAAGGCCCTAACTGAATACTCGATAGCTGTTCCGTTTCAGCTCCTATCTCCATAGCTTGCCTAAGAACCTCAGCCGTAGCAAAAGGTTTGTTTGTACTCTCAAGAGATTTAGTTAATCGTGGGTCTTGTAACGTTCTAAAATCTACATCGCTTGAAAATCCACCGGATGCAATAATTACACCCTTGTTTGCTTTAATAAATATATCGCTTCCTTTGTCAGGGTTCATATAGTCATAACCTTTTCTAACAACAACGCCACAAACTGCCCCGGCGCTGTTACAAATCAAACCCTTTACGAAAGACGAATACACAATCGAAATATTTAATTTTTGAATTTTTTGGATTTGTTTTTTTATAATTGTGGCGCCGGAGATGTTTTTTGCAGTGTAGCAACGAGGAACCGAATGGCCCCCAAATATGTCAACACGATCAAGATACTCAACCCCTAAATAATTAATAGACCATTCAAATGCATCATTAGCCGTATCAACTAAAGTTCGCACAAGGAGGGGATCATTTAATCCTAATCCAGATGTTAACATGTCGTCGTACATTTTATTTGCAGAATCTTCTATGCCGTGCTTTTCTTGTAGCTGAGTTGCAGGAGCTGCAATTCCGCCGTCGCTTATAATAGAATTACCGCCATAGGCACGCATTTTCTCGAGAATTAAAACATCTGCTCCAGCTTCCCGTGCTTCAATCGCCGCTGATAAACCGGCAAATCCACTTCCTATAACGAGTACATCATGTTCTTCTGTCCATGTTTCTATCATGAAGCTCGATGAACTTTTTTTATGAACAGTATGCTCGTAACAAAGAATCCGGCGGAATAAATTACCGTGTAGGCAATAAGTACTAATGGTACGTTTTTCGTTGCGAATCCAATTGCATACAGTATAGGCAAGTAGCCGGTAACTCCGATTTCCTCGCTAAA
>DUOS01000223.1 GCA_012838745.1 Treponema sp.
ATTATACTTACTCGAAACGTAAAAGATTATAAAGAAAAAGATTTAACAATACAAACTCCAGAAGAATATTTAAAAACCATCTTAAAATAGAAAAAAATAAGAACCCAACAACTATTTCAACTTGATAATTCCTTTGTCATATTTTGTGCTGTCGCTTCGCTCCTGACGCACAAAAAGCGCCAAGCCCTTCGGGCACGGAAGTACAAGTTAAATAAATGTTAGACGGACCCTATGGGCACTAAAAAAAATAGCAAGAAAATGATCTAAATGAAAATAGTACAATTTTTAATGGAGTAAATTGTGATCGATAAAATTAAATGTCGTGAAAGAATTAGTATTATAATAATTCTAGTTTCTTATTTTATTTTTGGTAGGACATTAATATATTGTGCTTCAACTGATATCTTTATTAGTTTTGCAAATAGGATAAACTTTTCAATCAATCATTTATCTAACTATATCAGTATTTTATTTTATATAATTCAATTACTGATTTATTGGTTTTTATTTAAAAGTGATATTAATAACAAAAACATTTATCAAATAAATTCAATAAACAAAACCCCAAAAACTCTTATATCAATATTGATTATTTGTTTTGTTGTTTTTGCACTTTTAGCCTCATCATATTCCATGCCGGTAGGTACAAAGTATCATAACAGTATTATTGGATCTGTAGTTTCTTTTATACTTATTGTTTTATTAGCGCCCATTGTTGAAGAACTATTTTTTAGAGTTATATTAATGAATAATTTAAGAATAAATTATAGATTTTCAAATAAGAAACTTATTCTTATTCAGGCAATACTGTTTTATATCCCTCATTTAGTTAATGGTAATTATACTTTTTATACGTTTTATTTAGGTATTGTATCTGGTATTTTTTATTATTATACAAGATCAATAATCCATAGCATCATGTTACACACTTTTGCAAACTGTACATATTTTTTATTAACATTAAATATCATAAATTATAGATTACCAATTACAATGCCTATTTGGCTTACTTTTTTTCTAATACTTTTTATATTTTTTTACTTCATGTTACGTAAAATAGTAATATTATTAAAATCAGATGAAACCAGTGTTATTTTTAAAAATTAGGAAAAAAGAGACGTCTAACAACTGCTTCAACCTGATATTTTCTTTGTCACATTTTGTGCTTTCGCTGCGCTCCTGACGCACAAAATGCGCCAAGCCCTACGGGCACGAAACCACAGGTTAAGCAAATGTTAGCCAGACCCTTCGGGCCGATGAGTAAATACAATACGAATTTAATCATGATCAATCCTGATACAAGATATCTAACTGTGAAAAGAAATTTGAGTATATAAAATTTGTGTATATAAAAATGAAAAAAAAAATTAAAAGCCCAAAACAAATGTGTATCAAATTTTAAAATTTATGAATATTATTAGTAAGATAAAAAATAGTGGAATAAAATATTACTAGTCAATGAAGAAATACTAATAGTTAATATTTTTATGGACAATTAAATATTAAAATGGAGCACATGTGAACCTAGAGATTATTCCCGCAAATAGTAGTCATGTTGAGGATTATTTTATTTTGTTTAGTTCAGAAAAAATATGTAAATATATGGATATTGATTGTTTTAAAAATATAAATGACGCAAAAATATTTCTTGATTTTTCTGAATCACAGAATAAAAGTAATAAATCAAAAAGATTTTCAATAAAAAGTAAGAATGAAGTTATTGGAATCGTTTGTATTTATTCAATTTATTGGCACCAACATAGGGCCTCAATTGGATATGCGTTAAAAGAGAAATATTGGAATCAAGGAATAATGAAAAATGTACTAAAAGAAATAGAAGTAATTGTTAAAAATGAAATGAATATTAATAGATTACAAGCAACTGTTCTTCAAGAGAATTTAGCTTCAAAAAATTTGTTGAAAAGATGTGGATTTGAATATGAAGGATTATTAAAACAATACGAAATATGGGGATCAAAAGGCTTCGTGGATTTAGAAATGTATAGCATTATTTTAGGAAGAAATGCCTAACAACTGCTTCAACTTGACTCGGCTATGTCACGATTCTTGCTTGTCGTCGCTACGCTCTTGGTGCAAAAATTGAGCCAAGCCCTGCGGGCACGGAAATGCAAGTTAACTAAATGTTAGAAAGACCCTGCGGGCGGCGGAAAAAAAAATCCGGAATAGTATTTATTAATAACTTTCTAAGTCAAAATAATACAAAAAAATTACTAAATAAACCAACTTCTTAAAGTAAATAAAAAGAATAAGAAAATCTGAAAAGCAACCACTTTATAGTTGCAAAATTAATGAAATAGATTTATATTTAGTTATGAGTAAAGACGAGAAATTAGTAAAAAGGCTAATTTCAAAGCCAAAAGATTTTACCTATAATGAGTTAAGAAAAACATTAACTTATTTAGGATATACAGAAACTCAAAGTGGCAAAACTTCTGGTTCAAGAGTTGCTTTTATCAATTCAAAGGATGAACATATAATAAGGCTTCATAAGCCACATCCAAATAATGAATTAAAACAATATCAAATAAACCAAATTGTTGAGGAATTAAGATCCAGGGGGATAATATGAAAGATTTTATACAATATAAAGATTATATAGGCTCCGTACATTTCAATGCTGATGATGAAGTATTTTTTGGTAAAATTGAAGGAATAGAAGATTTAGTTTCTTTTGAAGGAAGCAGTGTAGATGAATTGAAAAAAGCTTTTATAGATTCTGTAGAAGATTATATAGTTTTATGCAAAGAAATAGGTAAAAAAAACGAAAAATCATATAAAGGCAGTTTCAATGTAAGAATAGCTCCAGAAATACATAAAAAAGCAAAAAGACTCGCCATCATGAAAGGAATATCATTAAATCAATTTATACAAAAAGCCGTTGAAGAAGAAGTAAATAGAGAAAGCATACATATTTAGGAAGAGATTTCTAACAACAATTTCAACTTGATAATTCCTTTGTCACATTTTGTGCTGTCGCTTCGCTCCTAGCGCACAAAAAGCGCCAAGCCCTTTGGGCACGGAAGTACGAGTTAAGCAAATGTTAGATTGACGCCTTCGGCCCGGCGAAGAAAAAACGAGGATAAAATAATTATGACAAATGAATATCATGTAAGTGACTATATTTATGATGCTCAAATCTATGATGGTTTTAACACACAACTTGATGATTTAGAATTTTATAAAAAGTTTTTTCACAGTCATAAAATTAAAAAGGTTCTCGAACTTTGTTGTGGTACAGGTAGATTAACTATACCTTTGCATGAAGCGGGTATAAATATTCATGGGATAGATTTGTGCCAATCAATGCTTGATGAAGCGATAAAGAAAGCGCGCGATAAAAAATATCAAATAAAGTTAATTAATGAAGATATGCGGACTTTTACGATTAATGATACATTTGATGCAATTTTCATTCCCTTTAACTCAATACATCATTTGTATTTAAACGAAGATCTTTTTAAGACATTAAAAAACATTGGAAAACATTTAACAAAAAACGGATATTTAATCATTGATTATTTTAATCCAAGTATTAGATATATTGTTGAAAACGAGAACAAATCAGTAAAAATAGCTGATTATGAAACTTCTGATGGAAGAAAAGTTGTAATAAACCAAACGATGAAATACGAAGACGATACTCAAATAAACAGAATTAAATGGCAATATGTTATCAACAATAAAGAACATTCAAACGAATTTCTTGATATGAGGATATTTTATCCTCAGGAATTAGATAGTTATTTGGAAACCAATGAATTTAAAATTATAAATAAATTTGGAAATTACAATTTATGTAAATTTGGGGCAGATTCACCGAAACAATTAATAATCTGTCAAAAAAAATAAACTAAAAACTATTTCAACTTGACAATTCCTTTGTCACAATTTTTGCATCGCTACGCTCTTGGTGCAAAAATTGCGCCAAGCCCTGCGGGCACGGAAATGCAAGTTAAATAAATGTTGGATGGACGCCTTCAGCGCGCGAATAATAAATAAAAAAGAAAGCAGATTTATACAAAATTAATTAAGTATGCGAATATAGTAATTATATCAAAGTTATATTGAATTGAATCATAAAATGAACTATGTTTATGGTATAAGTGGTTCACTTTGGAGGTTTGTATGAAATCTATAACTATACATGGTATTGAAACTGATTTAGATAAAAAGATTGCTGAAAAAGCTGCTGAATATGGATTGAGCCAGAATAGAACCGTAAAATTTATTTTACGAAAATCACTTATATCTGACAAAAAAGCTGCAAAAAAGGATTCATTTGCTGATCTATTTGGAAAATGGACCGAAAAAGAAAAAGATGAATTTGATGAAAGAATAAAAGATCTTGATAATATTAATGAATCGGATTGGAAAGAATGACTAAAATATTACTTGATACAAATGCATATAGTAGTTTTATGTCTGGTAATAAATTGGTATATGATTATCTTATTGAAGCACAAGAAATCTATATTTCAACTATTATGATAGGAGAATTGTTTGCCGGTTTTCACGGTGGAAATAAATACAAAAAAAATAAAGACGAGTTAAAATTATTTCTAAGTAAAGAGGACATAAAAATAATCAATGTCACAATCGAAACTTCTCAAATATTTGGTGAACTAAAATCAGAATTAAGTAAAAACGGTACAATGATCCCATTAAATGATATTTGGATAGCAGCACATGCAATAGAAACAGGATCAAAACTTATTACATTCGATGTTCATTTTAAGAAAATAAATGGTTTACGTATATGGGAAGAATTAAAGTAAAAGAAATCATCCAACAACTGTTTCAACTCGACTCATCTTTGTCACATTTTGTGCTTTCGCACTTCGTGCGGCACAAAAAGCGCCAAGACGGTTCGCGAGTTAAGCGAATGTTATATTGACCCTGCGAGCGCAGAAATTAAGAAACCAAATAATAAAATGATTGAAACAGGTGTTAATATACATTTCATGTACTTTTTTCATTGTTAACGGTACATGTTATTGACAAATAAGACAAATATACAAATAATAGGACATATGAAAACCTTTAATTCAAACGAACCTAATATTAATTTGCCTCTTCTCCCGCCTAAATCATCTCTAATTGAAACAATCTCAATATTAAAACAAGAGAATAAAGCTGTTTCAGCAATAGCAGAATTAAAAGGTATTGCAAACATAATTCCAAATCAGGCTATTCTCATAAATGCGATTGTTCTTCAGGAAGCAAAAGATAGTTCAGAAATAGAAAATATAATAACCACACAAGATGATTTGTATAAAGCTGCTGCAGCATCCATAACAAATATAAATCCAGCAACAAAAGAGGTAATATTCTATAGAGAAGCCTTGTACGTCGGATTCAAAAAAATAAGAGAACGTGATCTTTTATCAATAAATGATATTATTGAAATCCAAAAAATTCTTGTTCAAAATGATGCAGGAATACGCAACACTCCAGGAACAGCACTTATAAATGATAAAACTAACGAAATAATTTATACACCACCACAAGATCAAGTAGTCATAAATAATCTGTTAAAAAATTTCGTAGAGTATCTTAATGATAAAGAAACTTCATTAGCAAAGATGGCGATATTACATTATCAATTTGAAACAATACACCCTTTTTATGACGGAAATGGTAGAACAGGACGTATTGTTAATATCCTTTTTTTACTTCTTAAAGATTATCTAGATATTCCAATTTTATATTTAAGTTCATATATAATTAAAAACAAAATAAAATATTACGACCTATTACTTTCGGTAACAAAAAACAGTAATTGGGAAGATTGGATTCTGTATATACTTGAAGGAATCGAAATAACTGCAAAAGAAACAATTATAAAAATTAAAAACATACGAGATCTTCTCGATAAAACAATTGAAACGGTTAAAGAAAAAGCACCAAAAATATATTCTAAAGAATTGGTAGAAACGCTTTTTGTAAACCCATATTGCAAAGTTGAGTTTATAATTAATTCCATTAATGTTGAAAGAAAAGCTGCATCTCGATATCTTCATCGATTGGAAGAAATTGGTTTGCTTAAATCCTATAAAGTAGGCAAAGAAAACATATTTATTAATATCGAATTAATTCAGTTGCTTAAGGAATAAGAAATATAACAACTGCTTCAACTTGATAGTTCCTTTGTCACATTTTGTGCTGTCGCTTCGCTCCTAACGCACAAATAGCGCCAAGCCCTTTGGGCACGGAAGTACGAGTTAAGCAAATGTTGTGTCGTCGCCGATTATGCTGCGCGGAAAAGAAATCTTGTAAAACCAAGCAAGATCGGTTATCATTAAAAACATGGAAGCCGATACTCTCGAAACAATGGATTCTCCTCTTTTAGCAAGTATTGAAGGTAAAAAACGTCAACTGGACAAACTCCGCCCATTACCAAAAGCGATAGTACAAAAACTAAATGAACAATTTATCATAGAGTGGACTTATAATTCTAATGCTATTGAAGGAAACACCTTATCTTTACAAGAAACTGAATTAGTTCTTAATCGTGGATTAACCATTGGCAACAAATCATTAAAAGAACATTTTGAAGCTCTTAACCATAAAGAATGTATTGAAGTAATAGAAAAGTTTGTGGAAAAGAAAAAAGAATTGAATATTGATTTCATCAAAGAGATCCACTCAATCATTCTAAAAAATATTGACGATTACCAAGCAGGTGTATTTCGAAGAACAAATGTTCGAATACTAGGTGCTGTTCATATTCCACCTGTTGCAACTAAAATTGAAAGATTAATAAATGAGTTTTTAGAATGGTATTATTCCAATAAATACACTTTATCAATTCCTGAATTAGCAGCTTGGATTCATTATAAATTTGTGTGTATTCATCCTTTTATCGATGGAAACGGAAGGACTTCTCGACTATTAATGAACTTAGTTTTATTGCAAAATAGTTATCCACCGGCTGTAATTCTTAATGTAGATAGAAAAAAATATTATAGAGTTTTGCGGCAAGCTGATATGAATAAGCCAAAAGAATTCTTAAATTTTATTGGAAGATCCGTAGAAAGATCGTTAGCAATATATTTAAATACCGTAGTTCCATCAGATAAAAAAAATGAAAATCAAGGATATATAAGTCTAAAAGAAGCAACTAAATATTGTGATTATTCACTTGAATATCTTTCACTACTTGCAAGAACTGGAAAATTACCTGCAATTAAATTTGAAAGGAATTGGATGACGACAAGAGAAGCAATAGAAAATTATATTGAATTTATACGAAAAAAAACATAATAACTGCTTCAACTCAACTCACCTTTGTCACATTTTGTGCTTTCGGGTTACGCCCGGCACAAAAAGCGACAAGACCTGTATAATGAGCCTATGAATTAGGACACGCATTTTACGAAAATACAGTGGACTGTCTCTTCTTGAGAAAAGAACAAAAGGAAGCGACAGTCAGGTATGAGAAAGAAATATGACAAAGCATTTAAGTCGAAGGTTGCCATTGAAGCGTTGCGCGGAGAGAATACTCTGCAGGAAATATCGGCAACCTTTCAGGTGCATCCAAACATGATAGCTCAATGCAAAAAAGAGCTTGTTGATAAAGCCGAAACGAACTTTGAAAAAAAAGGGAAGGACCAAGCAAAGGAAAAAGAGCTTGAGGTCAAGGTCGATTCCTTATATAAACAAATTGGAATACTGCAGGTTGAGAAAGAATTCCTAAAAAAAAAGTACCGTCAAGTTTACGGCAGAGAGCCGGACTTGTAGATCCCAAAAATCAGGAACTCTCAATAGTTCAGCAATGCAAGTTATTAAATATCAGCTGGTCTGCCTATTATTATGTACCCGGTCAAACTGACGATGAAAGATCGATTGCGATACTAACAGCCATTTTAGAAGTTCTGCAAAAAAGACCGTTTTATGGGTATAGAAAAGTAGCACTGGAATTGGTCGATATGAACGTAACCCGCAAATAAGTTAGATTGATTATGAAGCGGGCCGGTTTGCGAGCAGATTACCCGGGGAAAAGGACTACGATACCAGCAAAGTATCATAAAAAATATCCATATCTCCTTCGAAATAAAATAATACGATTTCCGAATCAGGTATGGGCAACTGATATACCTATATTCGACTTTCCGGTGGTCATGTGTTTTAGGTAGCGATAATTGACTTGTACACACGCAAGATTTTAGCCTGGCGGTTATCAAATACGATAGATTCAGAGTTCTGCATTTCTGCGTTAAAAGAAGCAATTGAGCATTATGGCATCCACGGATCTTTTTGAAAAAGGTGTATTGGCAAAAGGGCTCACTATACTTCGCGCGCGGAAGAAATTAGTTAAAAAATAAGAGAAATGATTTAAAATACGTACATAATGAGTTATGTTTATACGTATGGAGGATTAATATGGAAACTAAATTAACCTTAAAACTAGATAAAGCTGTTATTCATTCTGTCAAAAAATATGAGTAAAAAGAAATTTATTGATTTAGATATTATTTTAGATCTTTTATGTAAAAGAGACCCTTTTTATCAATATGCAGCTGAAATATTTACTCTAGGTGATACAAAAAAAATTGACCTTGTAACAACTTCGTTGGTATTCGCTAATGTGTTTTATATTTTAATAAAAATATTAGGAATAAGTAAAGCCAAAGAATTGTTAAGAAAATTAAGAATTATTTTGACTGTTGTCTCTGTTGATGAAAAAGCAGTGGATTTAGCACTAAATTCAAAATTTAATGATTTTGAGGATGGATTGCAATACTTCACAGCTAGAGAAAATAAAATTACTATTATACTTACTCGAAACGTAAAAGATTATAAAGAAAAAGATTTAAGAATACAAACCCCACAAGAATATTTAAAAACAATTATAAAATAGTAAATTAGAACAAGACTGGACACGATCACCGAAACTAAATAATAGCAAATTATCAGATAGTTTTAAGGATAACTATGTGCTATAATCAGTATAGAGCTAAGTATGAGAATGGTTAAGTGAATTAATGATAAAAGATAATATTCAACGGAATACAGATAATAAAGCATCTGTTTTTTTAAAATCAACAAGTTGTAGAACTTGTGGAAAATATTAAAGAGGAGAAAAAAATGACAGATCGTACAAGACTTGTTTTAGAAGAATTTATTAAATTAACTACTGAAGAAAGGTCAGAGTTAGTTGATCAAATGAATGAATTTATTGATTCTAAAACTCTGTCTGAAAAACAGAATTCTAAAGGAAAGGTTCATAAATTTATTAATGCTGTTGTTTTGGGTCCATTGGGTTCAAAGGGTCCTCAATGTGGCGTTAAATTACTCTAACAACTACTTCAACTCGATATTTCCTTTGTCACATTTTGTGCTATTGTGCTTATTTCAGTGAAAGTCCTATTGAAATTCAAAATAAAAAGTTAAACTGTCTCAATACACTTGTTAAAACGCTAAAAGTACAATATATTGTACTTGAGAGGTGAAGTATGAATGCAGTATCTTATTCGGATTTAAGACAAAATCTCAAAAGCTTTATGGATCAGGTTTATTCTGATCATGAACCTTTAATTATTACACGAAAAAACAATGAAAACTTAGTATTAATATCCATAGATGAATACAATAGTTTAAAAGAAACTAATTATTTATTAAGTAATGAATCTAATGCAGAGCATCTTCGGAAATCTATAAAACAATTTCATGCAGGTCAGATTAATACAAAAGATTTATTAAAAGATGAATAAAATATTTACAGATGAAGCTTGGAAAGATTATTTATATTGGTTTGAGACTGACAAAAAACATTTAAAAAAAATAAATAAATTAATAAAAGAAATAGATAGAACTCCATATGAAGGAATAGGAAAACCAGAACAATTAAAATTAAATTTACAGGGTTTTTGGTCTCGTCGAGTTGATCATGAGCACAGAATAATATATAAAATTGAAAATGAAAGTATTATTTTTATCGCGTTTCGTTATCATTACTCTAAATAAAAATATTCCTCTAACAACAATTTCAACTTGATAATTCCGTTGTCAAATTTTCCTTAGCCTATATTCAAAGAATTACCAAAGAGGTTATAAGTTTATATATTTTTATGCAGGTTTATTTGCTAAGATATGTTAAAATATGAATTATAATCCTTGGAGGACTATATGAAAGTTGCGTTGTTTGCGTTTACTGGTTCGCTACCTTGTTTTTCTCATGCTTTATTAAATGTTTTGGACATGAATGAAAGAGGTGATACTGCTATCCTTATTTTAGAAGGGGCATCCGTTGCTTTACTGCCCGACTTATTGGATCCATCAAAGCCGTTTGCCGCTCTGTTTAAGAAAGTTGTAGATAACAAATATTTAGATTGTGTTTGTAAAGGTTGCGCTGCCAAGATGGGAACATTAGAAGTTGCTCAAAAAGCTTCTTTGCCTATCAATGGTGATATGAGTGGCCATCCTCCTATGAAGGATTACCTTGATAAGGGGTATACGATTATTACGGTGTAAGGTATTACCTGATACAAAAATCATAAACTTTATAATTCAAGGTTCATTCCGGAGGTACAACTATGTCACAATCCTTTTGTAAGGTGCTTGCAACGAGCTTTGGTATTCTTGCCTTGTTGGCTGGAAATCAACGTGCCTTTTCACAAGCAAACCCTCAATTAAGTGCTGAGAATTCTGATCCAATTAAGCTCGGTTGTTTCCTGAAGAGGTTGTGACGAACATTAAGACTGGTGGCAACAAGAAAGTTTTTGCGAAAGCTGGCTACAAAACCTTGGTTGGTGGTAGCTATCGCAGTATGTGGTGGGTTTTTCATAATAAGCATGGTGCCTTTGCTGCTCGTGGTGTGCATGGCCAAACTATCTATGTAGATCCGTTAGCGCAGATGGTCATTGTTCGTTTTTCGTCTTTCCCCACAGCGGCGAATGCTCAGATTGATCCGACAACTTTGCCGGCTTTTCAAGCAGTTGCCGAGTATTTGATGAAACAATAATATCTTTAGCTTGGTTATATTTTAGTAAGGGTTTAAAATTAAATTAATCTTTATCGAATATTTCTTTCGTATTTTGCTGAATTGTGATGTATAATAAAAGAATCTATTGTGCAAAGGGGTTTTTTAAATGCTATTAAATAATCCGGAAGCGACTACTAAAGCATTGAAGATGTTACGATCGGGTGAGAACTTTCAATGGTATTTTATTCCTTTGTTTGCTTTTGTTGTGTATATCTACGTTACCGAGATCGAACGTAAAAATTGGAAGGGTATTGCAGCAGGACTTTCCTTGTATGCTACCCATTGGTTTGTCGAGATTGTAAATGCACTGATTCAGCATTTTACTGGGCATTCTTTATGGACGGTTCCTACCGGAACAAGCTTTCTTCTTCTTGTTGGGGTTGGCTGGGAGCTGTCGATGATGTTTTCGGTTGCAGGAGTTATTTTTTCTAAGCTTCTTCCCTTTGATTCAAAAATGAAGATTTTGGGAATTAATAATCGTATTGTGTTTGCTGTCGGGAATGCAGCCTTCTTTTCAATTTTTGAAATTTTTCTTGCTATGACACCTGCTTTTGTATGGGTGTATCCGTGGTGGGGTTCTCTTCCTGTCTTTATTACTGTATACATTCCCTTTTTCCTTATGTGCAATTTTGCTTATGATTGGAAGCCACGAACACAACGGGTTGTTATTGGCTCGCTTGTGTGTGTAGATGTGCTAGCGCTTATTATTTTTGCAGGATTTTTAAAGTGGATTTAAAATTTTAAGAATCCTTTAAATTTGGCATTCCAAATTTTTTCGTCTGATAATATTGCTATCCACTATTAAAATTATATCTGGGAGAAGAAAAATTACTATTATAAGATTTCTCCTTATTGGAAGGGGTTATTGATGCACTCTTTTTCTTTTATTTCAACAATGGGTAATCCTATTACGCTATTATTTTTATTCTTCTTTGTTTTTTTTATTTTTTTAGGGACTTTTATTTATTCTAAAGATACAAGGTTAATTGAAAACAAGCTCTTTTTTATCCTTTGCATTAGTTTTTCTTTTGTTTGTTTTGGTGAAATGTTTTTTTCTTGGTCTCATTTTGAAGAAGACGCTTTCTTTTTTCATGCAGTTTCTTCAATTGGATTCTTTTCGTTTTGGCCAATAATTTTAAATTTTTTCCTTGTATTAAAGCATAAAAAGCTCGGAAAGTTATGGTGTGCTTTTTTGATAGTTAGCTATATTATTGCTTTTGCTTTTATATGTAGCGTTTTTGCAGGTATAAATGTTTCGAAAGCGTATATACGGGATACTTTCACATGGATAGATGTTACTAAAGAATCTTTTTGGTGGTCAAAGGTTTATTTGCCATTTATACTGCCAACGTGGGTTTTTCTTATTTTTTATACAAACTTTAGTATTCGAAATACAGCAAAAAGAACAGGAAATATTATAAGACAAAAACAATTTAATATTATTATTTATTCAGGAATTATTACGTTTGTTTATGGTATGTTTTTTAATATCATAGCTCCATTGATCAATATCAAAGTCCCTTCAGTCGGACTCCTTTCTTCTGGTTTTTGGATTATATTTGTCGCGTATGCAATAACTAAATACAAATTTCTCGTTCCAACTCTTGAGCATGCTGCAAAGCAAATATTCGATATTGGAGGAGAAATGAATATAGTTGCTGATTTGAATTTTAATATAACAGATCCAAATATAGCAACAATAAAGAAACTTAATTATTCGTCTAAAGAACAAATGCGGGGTGTTAATTTTAACGATCTTTTATTTGATAAAAAGAAAATTATGTCTTTGTCTGATTTTAAAGAAAAAGAAAATACAGAAATTGAAACTTCAATAATCAATAATGAGGAAGAGCGAATTTATGTTAATCTTAAAGCTTCTTTTATTTATAGCAATGAAAATAAAATAGGTATTCTTTTCGTTCTTTCTGATGTAACTGCTCTTAATAGATTAGTTCAAGAAAGAACAAAAGAAATTGTTGCAATAAAAGAAGAAGTTGAAAGGCAGCTGGAAATTAATAGGATTTATGCCGGAAGTGTTGTTGCAGAAATTAGTAAAAAAACTGATCCTAGAAAAATTGAACCAACAGATGTTAATAGGGCAATTATCTTCACTGATATACGTAGGTTTACATCCATTACAGAAGGGTTAACTCCACTACAAACTGTAAACTTTCTAAACGCATTTCATCAAAATATTGGAAGTTGCGTGAAGCAAACAGACAATGACAATTTCGTATCTGGAGAAATTAATAAATTTATTGGTGATTCTATGATGGTTCTATATGAAAATCCCGATAGTGCAATTTATTCAGCAATAGCAATGAGAAACATTGTTTCTGAACTTAATTTTACTCATAGTATTCACCTTGAAAATTTAGAAATTGGTATTGGAATAGATTGGGGACGAGTTACTCAAGCTAACATGGGTATAGAACAAGAAAAAATTGAACTTACTGTTATTGGTGATCCTGTTAATCGTGCAAGCCGTTTAGAAAGTTTAACAAAGTTTTATGGTACTCCTATTTTAATTTCTGGAGAATTAAAAAGCGAGAGCAAAAAAACTTTTAATACTAGATTTGTAGATGAAGTTTGTTTTTATGGTAAGAATAACCCTACAAAGATATTTGAAGTTTTAGATGCTCGCCAAGATAAATATATAGAAATGATTTTAAAAAACCAAGAAAAGTATGACGAAGCCCGTGATTATTATTGTGAAGGAAAATTTGAAGAATCACTAAAAATTTATTTATACCTTTCAAA
>DUOS01000146.1 GCA_012838745.1 Treponema sp.
GGCCGAGTTTTTCGTCGTGGCTTATGTACAACCAGTGAAACAGTGTTGTGTTGTAGTACCAAATAAGGCCGGCCATTTCCTGAGATGTTTCAGGAGTAAAATCCACGCAAGTTTCTGCACGCATAGAGAAATCGGTTACACGACGAGCGATTAAGCTTTGGTTGAACTTTGATGAGGGAGACTCTCCTCCATACAGGCGAAGGAAACTAGGGCGTTCTCGAAGATTTGCCCAGCTTGGATTAAAAGCGCGCCTGAGCGAACTGAGGTTTAGTGGCATGGTTCTATCGTCAAACTCATCCCGTGCTGGTATCGGTTCTACCGGTACCTCCGGTAGCGCAGGCCCTTCAACTTCAAGAGAAGCAGTTTTTCCATCGCCAACGACACGCAGCCACGGGGCTACATCGCCATCGGGGATGTGCCATTCTACCTTCGTCATACATGTTTCTCTTCCAAGCGGGCAACTACCTCGTTCGGTAAGGGGACGACCTGCGAGATGGGCTACGTAACAGGAGCCATCAGATACCTCTACCAGTGAACCGTGTCCGGTTTTTTGGAGGGGGTGCTTGGGATTGTCCCTTGTATCGATGAGAGGATTTCCAGGCATTGTTTCATAGTGACCATCAATAGTTGATGAACGGGCAATAGTAACACAGTGTTCATAGCTCGTTCCGCCTTCGGCTGTCATAAGATAATAAAACCCATCTTTTTTATAGAGGTGTGGCGCTTCGGTACAGCCTCGTTCGGTTCCTAAAAAGATATTCTTTACTGGACCAACCAGCTCTTTTTTTTGTGCGTCATATTCTTGAAGGAAGGTCCCCCCAAATGGATTTTTGCCGATTGGAGCGCGATAGTCCCACATCATGTTTAAGAGCCATTTGCGCCCGTCTGTATCGTGGAAAAGAGATGGGTCAAATCCTGATGAATTAAGGTACACGGGTTTTGACCACGGGCCAGTTATTTTTTTTGCAGTTACGAGATAGTTGGGTGTATCTTTAAAAATACCATCTAAAGATCGTACATTTGTATAGATTAGGTAGAAAAGCCCATTTGACCACGTTAAACAGGGTGCCCACACTCCGCCTGAATCGGGGTTGCCGACCAAATCGATGGAATCAAGTGCAGAGGGAAGAAGTTCCCAGTTAACAAGATCACGCGAATGATGAATCCGAACTCCGGGGAACCATTCAAAGGTTGAAGTAGCAATGTAGTAATCATCGTCTACTCTGAGAATGGATGGATCAGGGTGGAATCCCTTGAGAATGGGATTATGAATGGTGCTCATGAACGTGCTCCTTGTGATTTAAGATCGAATATCGCGTAAGCTTAATACGTATATGATATTCAATTATAGGATATCAATGATACCATGGGTTATGTGAAAAAACTATCTTCTTTAATGGAGTTAGGAATTAAATTGTATCCATTTTTTTTATCTCTTCGATACGATCTCTAATAACAGCCGCTTGTTCAAACTGGAGTATTTCGGCGTATTCTGCCATTTGTTTTTCAAGTTTTCCTATAAGGCGTTTACGCTCAGAAGGAATGAGCAGATTATGGCTTTTTATTAAGATGCTCGATTCAGTATCGGCTCCATCTCTTTTTATTTGTGTTTCCCGGGTAAGAATATCACCTATGGCTTTTTTGATTGTTGTGGGTGTTATATTGTTTTTCTCGTTCCATGCTTCTTGTATTGCTCGCCGCCGGTTTGTTTCGCTGATTGCTTCGGTCATGGCAGTACTCGTTTTATCCGCGTACATAACCACCTTTCCGTTTACGTTACGAGCCGCACGCCCAATTATCTGGATGAGGCTTGTTGCCGATCGCAGAAAGCCGATTTTATCTGCGTCTAGGATGGCTATATAGGCGACTTCCGGTAAATCTATTCCTTCGCGGAGAAGATTTATACCCACGAGAATATCAAATTCGCCGGCTCTCAGTCCTTTGAGAATTTCAACTCGTTCAATAGTTTCAACTTCTGAGTGGATATATTTTACTTTGAGGCCCAAGCCAGTGAGATAGTCTGTTAAGTCTTCGGCCATTCGTTTGGTAAGCGTAAGGATGAGGCTTCTTTCTCCCCGTGCAATATGCTCGGTTACTTCACGGTAAATGTCTTCTATTTGGCCTTCGCTCGCGCGTATTTCTATGACTGGGTCTATAAGCCCAGTTGGGCGTATTACCTGATCCACAACGCGTACAGAGCGGTTTAGTTCTTGTTCGCGTGGTGTTGCAGAAACAAATATTGCTTGGTGTAACATCGATTCAAACTCTGTAATTTTTAAGGGACGATTGTCTAGAGCACAGGGGAGGCGAAATCCAAAGTCTACAAGGTTTTGTTTACGTGAGCGGTCCCCTTCATACATGGCCCCAATTTGTGGCCAGGTAACATGGCTTTCATCCATAAATAAGAGGAAGTTATCAGGAAAATAATGCATTAAGGTAGACGGGGGTTCCCCTGGTTTCCTTCCCGCAATGGGTGCGGAGTAGTTTTCAATTCCAGGGCAGTAGCCCATTTCCGAAAGCATTTCTATATCATATTCTGTGCGCGTTTTAAGCCGTTCTGCCTCTAATAATTTACCCTGTAGACGGAAGCGTTCTAGTTGTTCATCCATTTGTTCAGTTATGTGTTTAATCGCGCGAGGTACGGCATCTTCTGGCATTACAAAATGTTTTGCAGGGTAGATAGAAAGTTCATCTAACTCCAGAGTAATTTCTCCAGATACCGGATGGAATTTTTTTATGTGGCTAATTTCTTCCCAGTCGAACTCGATGCGATAGGCTTCTTCTAAATATGCTGGGAAAATTTCAAGAACATCGCCACGGGAGCGAAAGCGCCCGCGTTCGAGGACTGCATCGTTTCGTTCGTATTGCAGTGAAACAAGTTTCTTTTTTAGTTCGTCGGGATCTATAACCATGCCTTTTTCTATATGCACGCGCAAATCCCGGTACGATTCAGGAAGCCCAAGGCCATAAATACAAGAAACAGTTGAAACGACAATTACATCGGTTCGTTCCATGAGGCTAAAGGTTGCAGAAAGCCTGAGTCGATCAATTTCTTCATTTATAGATGCATCTTTTTCTATGTATAAGTCTCGAGCCGGAACATAGGCTTCTGGTTGATAGTAGTCATAATATGAAACAAAATATTCAACCGCATTATTTGGAAAAAAACTTTTAAACTCTCGGTAGAGTTGGGCGGCAAGAGTTTTGTTGTGGCTCATTACTAGAGTAGGGCGTTGCACCGATTCGATTACCTTTGCCATGGTAAAGGTTTTTCCCGAACCAGTAACGCCGCGCAGGGTTTGAAACTTGTCGCCCTCTAGGATTCCCTTTGATAAGGCTTCAATGGCGGGTCCTTGATCTCCAGCAGGTTCATAGTCTGAAAAAACTTTAAATGGACGCATTAGCGAGTTCGCTCCACTAGTTGTACGGTAAGGTTTAACTGCTTTTTAGCGCGTAGTACCGTAACCGAAACGCTCTCCCCCGGTTTCTTTGCTTCAAGAACGGCATAGTAGTCGGCTAAACTTTCAACCGGTTGTTCATCTATCGCTAAAAGAATATCGCCACCGAGATAAATAACAGAGCTTGAGCGCCCTGATCCATAGCGAACGGCGTTCTCACCGCCTTTGAGGCCGGCTTTTTCTGCGTTGCTTCCTGAACCTACACGGGATACGAGTAAACCACGGTTTGTGGAAAGTTTTGCATAATTTGCGATAGAGGAGTTGAGCTGTACAAACTCTGCGTCTATAGTTCCACGGCGTACCTTACCGTACTGGATGAGTTCAGAAACAACCCTCTTTGCAGTATCTACAGGAACGGCGAAACCGACTCCGGCAGAGCTTCCCGAGGTTGAGTAAATCATAGTGTTAATACCAATCATTCTTCCTGCAGTATCGAGGAGAGGTCCACCCGAATTACCGGGATTGATTGCGGTATCTGTTTGGATCATGTCTCGGATTATCGTGTTCGATGAGGTTTTAATTGGCCGCCCGAGTGCGGATACAATTCCCGTAGTGAGTGTGCGTTCAAGCCCAAAGGGATTGCCAATTGCTAACACTTTTTGGCCAACTCTTAAATTATGGGAAGTTCCGAAGGGAATTGTGGTAAGAGTGATTTCTTTTGGGGGCTCAAACTTGAGAACAGCAATATCATTTTCGCTGTCTACTCCAACTACCGTACCTTCGTATTGGCTCCCATCAGAGAGGGATAAGTAGATTTTTACGGCGTTGGAAATAACGTGGCTGTTGGTTACTACATACCCGCGAGTATCTATTATCGAGCCAGAACCCGAACCACCTTCTTGGGGTACGGGTTCGAGAAACCAGTTAATGCCCACTACTTCTGTGGTAATGTTTACTACTGCTTCATTTGCCTTTTCGTACACGGTTATATTTTGATTTTCATCGAGGGTAAATGTGTTTTGTTCATTCGCTGTTAAAGAGCCAGCTGGAATATTTTCATGAAAGATAAGGGGCATGGAGGCATCGGTTTCGGAAATACTAACGGAATTTTCATTCTTAGGTAGTACCACACCGCCGAGTATAAATGAACCGATTAGGGTTACGGAAATAGCAATGAGGACTAAACCTGCTACCTGGTGTTTGCTGTATAAGCGCATTGTCATCTCCTTAGCGAATTTTTTCAAACTTGCTACAGTATAAATATAGAGAAAAATACAGTGTTCGGCAATTATGTTTTTAAGGAGACGTTAGAAAACGCCGGACGGGCCGGCGTTTTCTACGATAATTATTTTTTCTTTTTAGCAGCAACAGCGGCTTTCTTTTTTCTTCCGCGTTCAAGCAAAAGAGTTTGCGTGGGTTCGTTGCATACTTCGTCTGGACCATAATATTGGATAGCGCCAGGGTATATATAACTTGTTTTAAGTTCCCATGTTGGTCGGTTTTTTAGTAATGCCTTAAATGGTTTTCCTTCGAGTTCAACGAGTGCCTTTCGGATAACTGGTTTTTTTGATCCATGGCGTCTTTCCATGTTCATCATCATAGTAAGAGGCACACCTCCGGCAATCCATTCATTGGCAGGAGCAGTAAGGTTTCGTACCGAAGAAATATACCCGGTACAGCCGTTTGCAATTAGCACGAAGGAAGTATAACCGAGTGCATAGCAGTAATCTGAGTCAAAGTTTGATGGGAACGCACAGCGGCCTTCGTAACCGAAGAAGTGATTATATGCGCTAAATACACCTTTAAATTTACCTGTTTTTTTCATGGTCGCAAGTTTAGCTTCAACCAAAGAAATAAGGAGCTTTTCAGTTTCAATGCGAGAAACCTGAACGTTGCCGTGCGGGTCTCGATCCATGAGAAATTGCTGGGCGATTGCTGGGGGCAAGGCTTTAAAAGTTTTTGCAGAAGCTTTAGAAAGATTCTTAGCAAGCCAAGTTGCTTGTGCGTCGAAGCCTGAAAGTTTGTTGAATTCATCGGCTTTATCTGCCATGAGATCATTGAGCTCGGCAATGAGGCGTTTCATTTCGGGAATGAACTCAACGAGGCCTTCTGGAATTAGAATGACACCGAAGTTTTCACCGTTCTCTGCACGTTTTGCGATAATTGCACACAGATAGTCGGTAACCTGACCGAGTGTCATTTTATTTGCTTCTACTTCTTCAGAAATAAGGCAAACGTTGGGCTGAGTTTGTAAAGCACATTCAAGTGCAATATGGCTGGCGGATCGGCCCATGAGTTTAATAAAGTGCCAGTATTTTTTAGCGCTGTTTGCGTCGCGTTCAATGTTTCCAATTAGTTCGGAATAAGTTTTTGTTGCGGTGTCAAATCCAAAAGAGGTTTCAATCATTGCATTTTTAAGGTCACCATCTATGGTTTTTGGCACGCCGATAACCTGAGTGGAACTTCCTTTGCTTATAAAGTGTTCGGCAAGGAGGGCCGCATTGGTGTTTGAGTCGTCTCCACCAATTATTACGATTGCATCGAGTTTTAGTTTTTTTGCTGTAGCCATTGATGCGGCGACCTGTTCGTCGGATTCAATCTTAGTTCGTCCTGATCCAATAATATCAAAGCCACCGGTGTTGCGATACTGGTCCATAAAGCGATCTTTGATCTCCACATAGGAACCTTCAACGAGGCCAGAAGGGCCGCCTAAGAATCCAAAAAGTCGTGAGCTTGCGTTTCCTTTTTTGAGGCCGTCGTACAAGCCGGCGATAACATTGTGCCCACCAGCGGCCTGTCCTCCTGAAAGAATTACACCAACTCTCAGTGTTTTTTTTACTTCAGGGTTTTTTCCTTTTACAAAGGTTACCAAAGGTTTACCGTAGGTGTTTTCAAATAGTTTTTTAAGTTCTGTTTGATCGGCTATAGACTGGGTAGGTTTCCCTACTTCGAGGGCAATGGAATCCGGGTTTCCTGCAAGAATTGCGGGAAGCTTTGGTGCGTAGCCATAGCGAGCGGTCTGCAGTGCAGATATCTTCATTAATTACTCCTGTGTACATGTATAGTTCTTATTAGCTTTTTAATAATACAGAAAATATAGTGCCGTTTCAAGACGGCGTGTTAGTTAGAAAAAAAGACCAAAACCTGCGGTTCCTGAATAGAGCGCTTTTTTTAAAGAGTCGTTCCAGTGCATCGAAGCTTCTGCTCCAACAAATAAATCGCTTGAAGGAATAAACCATTTCCCCGTGAGCCCTGCAGAAAGTGTTTCATCAAAAATAAAATCACTACCAATTCGCGATGTTTCTATTCGAAACCAGCCACCGAAGCCAAGTGGCCCGTAAAAAGCGCGAAGTGCAACACCGGCTCCTGCGTATACATCCGGTTTATACAGAATGCCTCCGTTATCTTTGATGATCACTTCGGCATGTGCTCCGGCGCTAATCGGGCCGAGTCTAAATTCATAGGCAGGCCCTGCCGTAATTCCTTGTGATCTTCGGTATCCCAGTTGGAAAGCCCCATTATGTGCGTTGCTGGAAAATCCAGTTTTAATAGATAATGCATAATCAATATCCACATTTCCATCATTTTCTACTGGAACACAAACCATAACTCCTGCTTCAAAATATTTTGTTATGCCTGCAAGAAAAGAAACGCCAGGAGAAAATGAGTCTTTAGAAATATCAGAAAAAATAGATACGGCCATGGCTGCAGGTGGAAGTCTGGATGCGGAAACGACAGGGCCTGTCGCGCCTGTTCCGGAAAAGATCGAGGTATAGCGGTAGACTACCGAGCGGTCGAGGTATATTTGTGTAGTTTTGGTTAGAACAGACAAAGGTGGCTGTGAAGTAGTTGCGTCGTGATCCCTCTCCGCGATGTCGGTCTTATTAGATTTCGCCGGTTGCGTTGCTTCGAGTGTCGCGGTGTAAAGTCCATCTGGCAGGTCTGAGCCAGCATTATTCTTTCCGTCCCAGAGAACTCGTGTAGTGTGCGCAGTAAAGACTTCTGAATTAAGTGTGCGAACTACGTAACCTTCAGAATTTTTTATTATGATACGTGCTGTTCCTGGTGCCGAAGCCGCAACTAATAAGGAAAGAGGTACCGTGCTTTCTGGATTATAAGCTCGTTCTTCCGGTTTGAATGAAAGGAGAATAAAGGGAGCAGGTTCGAGTGTTCCATCGACAGGGGTGTTTCGTTCATGTAAAACAATAACTGGTACGGTTTTAGAAATATAGCCGAATGCTTCAATACGAAGGGCGTGTTCACCTTCTGAAAGAGGGTCTCCCGGTA
>DUOS01000014.1 GCA_012838745.1 Treponema sp.
AGAATTAAAACGAATAACCGGTTCAACTCGTAAATACAGCCACGTTTTTTCTTTACGTTGTGTATGGCCAATACTCAACCAGCTTACCCTTGATTCAGAAATTGATTATAGAATTATCCAAAATTACGCACATAAGTCTGGAAAGACGCAGACAGAAACTGTCATAAAAACTGGGTTAATTTGGAAATATGATAAAAAAACAGAAAAACGCGTTCAGGAATAATGTAGCGCTTCGCAGCCTTGCCCTGCATTTTCTACAATATTGACAATACAGGTATCAAGGAGTATGCGATGCACAACATTACCGCCATCGCGGATAGCAGAATCGGTTTTGGCAAGCAGTGCTAAAATCCGTGATGCAGAAAGCAAGTTCCATGCACTGGCAGCTCGTCGGTATTGCTCTTGTGCACGTTTACCAGAAAACCCTGCACGCTTAAGCGCGAAATCATCTCGAACGCCTTGAGCCGCAAGCCGATGCCAGTCTCCTAACCTGCGAAAACAGTAGGTAAGACCTGCAATAATTTGCACAGGTGAAGATTCCTTAGAAAGAGATATTTTTTCCAAGATGGAAAGAGCATTTTCTAGATTCTGTTTAGAAAGAGCGTCAAACAAGGTAAAAGCATTTTCTTCCCGGTTATGAGAAAGATAGGTTTCAATATCGTCTTCGGTAATTTGATGATCCGGCGAAAAAAACAAAATAAGACGTGAACAAGCAGTTCTGAGTGCATCGGTATTGTTTTCTACCGTTTCTAATATGGCGTCTACTGCATCAGGATCAATCTGGTAGCCTTCCTTACGAAAAAAGCTTGTTATCCATTGCTGCTTACGGTTTTCAAATAGTTCCCAAAATATTTTTTTACGATCTTTTGAAACACAGGCTTCAATTTTTTTATCTATTCCAATACTATCAGAAATTAAGACAAGGAAAACGTCTTCACGACCAGCCGAGCTAGTCGCCCATGAAACTAGTTGAGAAACATCTTCTTTTTTCTTTATAAGCTCTGCATTTCTCAGCACTACAAATCGTGCTGAAGCAAAAAGGGAGCCGTTTTGGAGCAGAGAAATAACCTGTCCTAACGGGGTATCCGCCGAGTACAAAGTATGCATTTCTGGATTGCCGTGGGTTTTAGTTGCGAAAGCTTTAAGTTGATCAACCGCCGCATTTCTTTCACCAATTTCAGGACCGGTAAACAGCCAGACGGGAGCTGGAGAAGGCATGGTACATTCCTTTTACAAAAATTAAAAAGCACAATCAGCTTATTAGTATTATAACCGCAAAGATGTTTTTTTGTCGCCCCGTTTGCCACCTTCTTTTGGCTTTTCTGCAAGTCGATTTAAATTATCCAAAAGAGAACCGACTTCATCTTTTGAATGGGAAACCACCCTAAACGATCGTGACTCGTCAACAAGTTCTGTAGAAAACTCCGCTGCATCCAGCACAGGGCTAGAAATTCGTTGCAACAAGGCATAGCCAAGGATTACCGCCATCATTACTGGAGGTAAACAAAACATGAAAAATATCCACAAGCCCATAAATGGCATAACAGGAACGAGGGCTTCTATAATCCGAGAATCTTGATAAACCTCTCGTATACGGGCATCTTTTTGAAAATATCGCTCAGGAATAAGAGAGGAATACACACAAACATAGGTTTTACTGCTATAGCGAACAAGCTTGCCATATCGATATGCCGTGTCCTGAAAATTATAGGGAAAAAAACCATCGCGAACTATATCAAGCTGGCCCTGGGGTATAAAATAATCCATGTCTCCAGTTTCAATAATTGCATGATATTTAGGATATTCACCTGAGGAGTCCACTTGGTACACCTGACAAGAGGCGGCATAGGGATCAAGAACGCGCATTTCTTCCATCCATTCTCGCCGCATAGCCTGCTGATTTACGATAGCAAGACCATTTAAAAATCGAATAGCCACTCGTTCAATAGCTCGTTCACGCTCGCCTTTATATAAATCTGAAATTTCCTTTGCAGAGCGCAAGGCTTCTGGCAAGCTACCATCAAACCAGCTAGCAACCGCAGAACCTGCGAAACGCCCTGCAATTAAGGTTGTGAAAATTGCGACAATTACAATGAGAGTAGTAAACAGCACAAAAAGTTTTCTGCCAAAACGGCTTACTCGCCCTGATTGGAGCGTATGCGAAACAATACCGTAAAAAAAGAAACCAAGAAATAAAAGCAAGGAAACTGGCACAATAACCAGTAAAAGAATTCCACGAGGTGAGGTAAATAAATTAGCAGAAAAAAGCCCGCTTATACCGCGGTCAGCAAGGAGATAAGAAGTTATCAATACAAGGATAAAGACAAAAAGGAGAAAAGGAATACTGTAGATGGCAGAAGGATGTACCCGCCGTAATTGTTTCAATCTTCCTCGAATTTATTCTCAAAGAGAAGGTCGATCGCCTCTACGGCTTCTTTCTCGTCCGTCCCATCGGCACAAATGGTGAGCTGGGTGTTGTAGCTGGCCGCCATAGTGATAATACCCATGATCGACTTTGCGTTAATCCGAGTATTGTCCCTCTCAATCAGTATTTCCGAAGCAAAACGGTTAGCAGTTTGGGCGATTAAAGCTGCTGGTCTGGCATGGATTCCTGCACGGTTTTTAATAGTCACTGTTTTGATCGTCATTTCATAAGTCCTTCAATAAGAATCATCATCACCGTAATACGGTGCTCGGGCTGCGTCAGATTCAATCCACTTGAGGACATTCTGATTGAATTCCTTCGCGGAAAAATATCCCATACTCTTAAGCCGCTCGTTCATCGCGGCTGTCTCCAAAATTATAGGCACATTACGCCCTGGCTTTACCGGTATTTCGATTTTGGGAACTTGTACTCCCAAAATATCCACAGTCATTTGTTCGGTACCGAGGCGGTCGTACACCTTGTTTGCATCCCATTCTTCGAGATTTGCCACAAGTTGAACTTCCTTTTGCTCTCGAATTGAACCAACACCATACAATTGTGTGATATTGATAATACCGAGTCCGCGTATTTCCATATGATGGCCAATAATCTTGTTGGCACCCTTGCCAATCAGTATATTACCATTAACACAGGAAATCTCAACCACGTCATCCGCTACCAAACGATGGCCGCGCTCAATAAGTTCAAGCGCCGTTTCACTTTTTCCAACACCTGAATCGCCCAAAATAAGAATACCCAAACCATACACTTCAACCAAAACACCATGTATAGAAATTTTGGGAGCGAAAATATTGGAAAGAATACGAAGCAATCGTGAAGAAAACTCACTTGAGTCCAAACCGGTTTGCAAAATCGCACATCCAGTTTCTTCTGCTATATCTAGAAATTCCTTCGGCGGTTCCAGATTATGCGTAAAAATACAGCAGGGAAGCTGGTAAGATAACATTTCCTGTACTGTTTCGAGTTTACCTTCGGAAGCAAGCTTGCCCAAAAAAGCTACTTCTCCGCGACCGAATAACTGTACTCGCTGATACGCAAACGAATCATAAAAACCTGAAAGAGCAAGACCCGGACGGTTTAGGTCCGGGATTGTTATTTCTCGTGTTAAACCCCGCCGTCCGCAAATTGAACGTAAATCTAGAGAATCATGTTCCTTAAGATTCAAGCCAAGCAGGTCGAGTACGGAAAACCGTTTCAATGCCATATCTGACTATATCCTTCAATGTCCATTATGTAAAGACAAGCAGAACGGTTGGGTTACCATGAAATATCATTTTCTTTCCTGAACTTTGTCCTTTTCTTTTTTTACTTTTTGATCCAGCATGTCCATCAGCTTATTTACACCAGGTTCAAACGAAAAATCTTCGGTGGAAACATGAGCACTGTCGCCCCAACGGAAATTAATTGTACAGTCAAAAGAGAATTGCTTGTCATACTTAACAGTGAAGAGTACATCAGTTATTAAATCTTCTGCAAATTTAATCCTCTCTAGTTTTTTGTCAATAAATGCCCTTTGGTCCTCATCCATGTTGAACTTAATTGCTTGTACGTCGATATTCATTATGACCTCCCGTAAAGATGTGTGAACCTGTGCTAGGCAAAGGTTCCTTTGTTAATAATAATACTAATTCTACTATCTTTCAAATGAAGATTTAATTGAAAGCTCTCCTCGGTATTTTGCCACCGTTCGCCGGGCAATATGAATCCCCCTCGTTTTGAGCTGTTCCATAATTTTTTGATCCGATAGAGCGTCTTCTGAATCCTCTATAATTTCGCGGATAACTTCTTTTACCCCTTGCTTAGAAAAACGACCAGCTGTATACGCCGGTAAGGCAGATTGCCCTGGTTGCCCCGCCAGTATTGGCGCTGTACGTGGTGCACTTCCCACACGATTACTAAAAAAATACTTCATTTCGAAGGTTCCCCACTCACACTGCAAATATTTTCCATTTGCCGCTCGTGAAACCGTCGCTTCATGCATCCCAATCTCTTCTGCAACATCCTTCATGCGCAATGGCAATAAATGCTTTGGACCATGTATAAAAAAATCACGCTGAAAAACTACTAAAGTGCGAACCATTTTGAGAATAGTAAGGTTTCGCCTCTCGATAGTCCCTATAAACCACTGTGCTTCTTTTACCGATTCGCGAGCAAAATCTCGAGTTGATTCATCGGCTTCTTCCAATTCCATAAAGAAAGGAGACAACCCTAAAATAGGAACTTCTTCTTCGTTTATAACTACGGAAAACCCCTCCTCAGTTTTATTTACAAAAACATCGGGAGCAATATATGTTTGGGGACTCGTGTCAAAAACTCGGCCGGGGAAAGGGTCAAGCATACGAATAATATCAAATATTTCCTCTGCCAAATCAGTATCAAGAGTAAAATCAATATCTGGTTCTTTAGAGAGTGCTTTTATTAAAGTATCTGGTCGACCTTTTTCTAGCGCCTGAAAATGCTTCTCTAGAATTAAAATAGTTTTTTCCAATCCCAAATCGGTTTTACCTGCCGAAACTCGATTTCGTAAAAGCTTTGCTTGTACCACAAGACTTTCGTGAAAATCACGAACGCCACACCCTTCGGGCTCAAGGCGATGTACGATGTTGAGAGCTGTTTGGAGGAGAGCTGGATCATCAGCTGAGAGTAGCTCGTCCGGAGGCACCAAGTGAAACCCATCTTTATCAAGATTTTGAACAATTAATTCTGCAAGAGAGCGAACATTTGTATCTAGCGAGATTTCACCTAATTGCTCAAGAAGGTGTTCTTGGAGGGTTTCATTTCTAGTTAGAGCACCTTCTATAAAGTCCCGATGATTATCGCTTTCATCATCGCTACTGGGAGAAGAATAAACAGTGACACTTGTACCACTCTCCCGCCGCGACCAAGAGTTTGCTACAAAAGGATCTGAAACAATCTCTAGCGCAGGGTTTTTTTCTACCTCTTCTAGGATTCGCTCGCGCAAATCAGCAAAGGGCATAGCCATGAGTTTGATTGATTGTACCAGCTGAGGGCTTAAAGTGAGGCGCTGCTGTTGTGAAAGAACGAGTCGTTGACCTTGCATGTTTACTTTAAGGATACGGCAGGGAACCGGCAAGGTCAATATCTATCAAGCTCTTGTCCGCACTATGCTTTTTCGCTATCATGAATGCATGAACTATACAGACACCTTAACAAAACACGCTCTTAGAGTGCCGGATATTCTCCTGCCAAAAAAAACAGTAGATCTTACAAAGTGGGCAGTCATTGCCTGTGATCAATACACTCAAGATCAAGAATATTGGAAACGAGTAGAAGCGTTAACCGAAAATTCACCTTCTACTAATTCGCTTATTTTCCCCGAAGTATATCTTGAAACGGGTGATCGTAAAGCTCGGATACAGGCAATTCACCAAGCAATGAAAGAATATATTGACCCTGCACGAGGTGACGTTTTTGACCGTGCTATGCATGGGTTTATTTATCTTGAACGCACAACCGAATACGGCAGAACCCGCAAAGGGATTGTGGCTGCAATTGATCTTGAATCATACGATTGGAAACCCGATACTACGGCACTAATCCGTGCAACGGAAGCAACAATTGTGGATCGCATCCCGCCCCGCATGGAAATTCGTAGAGGGGCCCCTCTTGAATTGCCTCATATTATGCTTCTGGTAAATGATCCTAATAAAACATTAGTTGAACAAACAGGCACTCAGGCTAAAAAAATGAAGCCACACTATGATACCAAACTCGAACCTAAGGCGGGCCATATTACTGGTTGGGAAGTATCTTCCGACAAAGCTTTTTCCGATATGGCAACCGCCCTTTCAAATCTAGTAAAGGCAAACACCGCCCCCGATGGTTCATGCTTCCTCTTTGCCGTTGGAGACGGAAACCATTCTTTGGCAACAGCCAAGGCTGTTTGGGAAGAGTATCGAGACGTAAACAAACTTTCTGGAGCAGAGGCTGAAAACCATCCGGCTCGCTATGCTCTAGTGGAAATTGTAAATATTCACGACGAAGGGCTTACCTTCGAACCAATCCACCGAGTTCTTTTTGGAGCCGATCACCAAGACCTTCTTGCCTTTGTACAAAAAAAACTAGGAGGAACTATTTCCATTCCTACAGACGATAAGGACCTTGAAAAAAAAGTTTCATCAAAACAAGCCAGCTCCTTTGGCTTTGTTTCAAAAGAATCGCGAACCCTGTTGGAAAGTCCTCACGCGACCCTCGCGGTAAGCCGCCTCCAACCAATTCTCGACGAATACCTCGAGAAGCACCCCGAAATCAAAATTGACTATATCCATGGAACTGACGAAGTTTTTCGTCTTGGCAACACCGAAAATACATTAGCTCTTCTATTGCCCCCCGTGGAAAAGAACAGCTTTTTTTCCAGCATAGCATCAACTGGGCCCCTACCCCGCAAAAGCTTTTCTATGGGCGAAGCAAGTGAGAAACGCTATTATATGGAGTGCAGGCGTCTGTTCGACTAAGCCAACACAGGGCCTCCTGTTTTGGCCGATGTTGACACTCATCAATCGATTATGATATTTTGTACCTGCGTCCTGCGGACGCTACGAATTATTTTTGGCCGGGCAATAGCGCAGTTGGTTAGCGTACAAGTCTGGGGGACTTGGGGTCCCCGGTTCGAATCCGGGTTGCCCGACTAAAGAGATTTCGTTAAACATGCCGCAGGACGCTTTTTTTATCTAACTCTAAAATAAAACTGATTTATATACCGAACTCGTTCATCAGCATCTTTCCATCGTTTGCTTTCAGGATATGCTGAAATTACCGTTTCATACGCAGATAAAGCTTTTCTAATATTACGAGCTTTTGAATTCGCCTCGTAAGCCTGCCCACGCAAATACCATCCTTCATCGAGTTGATTTCGTGCAATCTGGAAAAAAAGATCAAGAGTTACCAAGGCCGCAGGTGCATCGCCAGAAGCAAGCTGGCTTTTAACTTCGTCTAGAAGGATTTCAGGGGACTTAACTGGTTCATCCTTGGGAGGAGGAGACATAACCGTAACAGGGCCCGCTAGGACCGGCTCATCGTGTATTATTGCAGCATCGGTATCTTGTTGGGTTATGGGATCAATCTCTTCTACGGTATTTGCAAGCATAAAGTCTGGTGCTCGTACGGTAGTACGCTTACCAGGGACTGCTTCAGTTACCGTTACCGAAAGAGCATCGTGAATAAAATCATCTTGTAAAACATCGTACCGAGAAAACTCGAGCAAGTAAGTGCCAACCCTACGTGTTCGAAAAGAAAAAAGAGTATCTTTATTTGCAATTTTTCGCGTTTCATACGCAATACCGATAAGGCCAGATGCATCACCTAAGTACACCCAACCTGTTCCAGGATACCAAACTTCCAAAATGCCACCCAAAGGTACTGTTACGCTCCTCGAAGGAATAACTGGAGGGCGCTCTACTAATGGTAGCGGCTGGTGTACGCCAGCTTTATCAATCCAGGAACCGGGGACATCGTTAGGGTTAGCTATGAATTCATCGTGAGAGGGTTTATCAATTTTTGAAGCCTCTGGTTTTGCTACTGCTGGTGGTTTTGCTACTGCCGGTGGTTTTGCTACTGCTGGTGGTTTTGCTACTACCGGTGGCTTTGCTACTGCCGATGGTTTTGCTACTACCGGTGGTTTTGCTACTGCCGGTGGTTTTGCTACTACCGGTGGTTTTGCTACTGCCGGTGGTTTTGTTTCTTCCGCCATTTCTTCTGCAAGCGGTTCGGCAGATTCGATTGTTGGTTCTAGCGTGAGAACCTGTAATTCTGGCTCAGGGAACATATAGCCGAGGATCGTTTCTTTTGGCGAAATAATTTCTGCTAATGAAGTTGGTTCTGCAGCATTTTGCTCACTAGAATCTTCTGATTCATCTTGCGTATTCGCTGTTTTTTCCGGGATAATTTCTGGAGTGTTATCTTGGGACGCCGGCTTTGAAGCACATGAAACGGCAACAATACAAACAATGAGTATCGTAATTAAAGTCGATGCTTTGTTTTTCACGGTACGGACTCCAAAAGATTATCAATTTGCCTGCGCGCCACTGTATCCAATTCGTCAAGCGTTTCGAAATTAGGAGTATTGTACCACGTTTTTTCATCTTCCGTGGTCCAAAAAGGGGGTGAAATTCTAGAATATTGAATATCAGGTACGGCGAAGGGTTCATCTGGAAGCCAGAGTTCATCTGCAGAAAAAGAGACTTTTTTTGATTCCTCTCGTTTATGTTGACGTTGAGATTTCTGTGAATGATTAGTCACCAGTCCTAATATCAAAACTAAGAACAAGATGGCGAGACACGATCCCATTACAATAACTAAATGAATTTTGTGTTCTTCTATAAAATTTAAAAGCCGTTCACGATCAATCATGATCCTGGAACTCATTCGCTTCCGCCGAGTCTTCAGCCTCCACCACTTCTTCTCGTTCGATCGGTTCTTCTCGTTCGATCGGTTCTTCAGCTTCGACCGGTTCTTCTGTTTTTGTGGAAGCAGGTGAAAGATTCCTTCGAGGCGGGCGAGGAGGAATTACGATTCCCTCCTCTAGTGGCACATCTTCCTCTTCAAACTTTTCTTCGGACACAGCTCGTTGGATAACTTCATTTTCACCCTCGAGGCGTATTGCAATTATCTTAGTTACTCCAGATTCTTCCATCGTAACACCAAGCATAGTACCTGCTCCCATTACGGTTTTCTTGTTATGGGTAATTACAATGTATTGGCTAACGTTCGCAAACTCTCGCAGTGTACTAATAAAACGAGTTACATTTTGTTCATCAAGGGCTGCATCAATTTCATCTAAAAGACAAAATGGAGAAGGTTTAACCATGTATGTTGCAAACAAAAGAGCAACCGCGGTCATAGATTTTTCACCACCAGAAAGAAGGCCAATGTTTTCCAGTTTTTTACCCGGTGGCTGAGCAAAAATATCAATTCCAGATTCAAGGACATTAGCCGGATCAACGAGACGAACCTCGCCACGGCCACCTCCAAAGAGTCGGCGAAACATGTTGTGAAAATTCTTTTTTATTCTATTGTAAGTGGCTAAAAAGAGTTCGGTAGATTCTACGCGAATTTCTTCGGTGATTCGTTTGAGATCATCACGCGCTTTTTGTAGGTCTAATATTTGATTATTAAGAAAATCGTAGCGTTCCTTCGCTTCGCCGTATTCTTCAACTGCCATGAGGTTAACGCTTCCTAAGTTGCGCAGTTTTTGGCGCGCAAGGGTAAGCCGCTCTCGCAATTCCCCAGCAGGGGATTCTATTGTAAACATCCGTTCCTCGAATTCAAGAAGTTCACGAGAATGTGTGTCTCTAAAGTTCTCTTGGATGTTTTTAATTTCGGTTTCTGTAGTCGCGAGATCCATGTGGTATTTTTCCATTTGAGATTGGATTTTACCCATTTCTGCACTTTGAAATTTAAGGCGATCCTTTTTACTGGATACGTCAGTATTTCTCGATGTAATATCATTTTCAAGTTCTTCAAGGGCTTTCGTAATTGTTTTGCCCTTGTGTTCGATAGAAGCAAGTTCGCCTTCAATTTCCTGAATTTGTTCCTCAAGATCTTCAAGTCGTTTTGTTTCTGTAAAAATCTCGTTTTCCATTTCACGCAGAGCGCCCTCTTGAGAAGCAAGTTCTCGTCTAATCATTCGAGCTTGTTCTTCCGCAGCCTCTCCCTGAGTTTTCATTTTAATACTGTTCATCCGTAATTCTTCGAGAGTTTTACGATACTCGTCAATTTTAACGGTAAGTTCAATATTTTGATTTTTCAGTTCGACTATAGCGGTGCGTTTATCTGATATTTGTTGACGATTTGTAACAATTTTTGCATCTATCCCACGTTTTTTTGTAATTATTCCTTCGGGAGAAAGAAAATCGTCTATAAATCCAGGAGTTGACTTTCGGAATGCCTCAATTGCCGCATCTAGATTTTGCATGAGAGTTTCTAGTTCACCGAATGTTTCCACAGCACTTTCTGCAAAACGCTTGGTATCTTGAGAAGACGGATCATGCAGACGTGAGAAATCCGAGAATATTTTTTTCTTGCCACTCACTATCACTCGAAGCCGACCCACAACCTGATCAATAAGTTCATCTGCTTCTGCATGTTTGCTGGAAGAATACCCTGCATCGCGGAGCCTGCTATCGAGTTCAGTTACAATGTCTTCTGTTATGGACTTAAGCTCCTGTTCCATAGTTGAGCGTTCAAGATCAAGATTTTGAATTGACGATTCTTGAGCCGCAGCTTGATTTTCATTTTCAGATATTCTATTTCCAGCAAGTGAAATGTTTTCTTCAAATGAAAAAATGTTCTTTTCAATATCTCGTAAACGACGAGCTAAATCTTGCACTGTCGCGTCATGTTCATCAGCGTCTTCACGTAGATCTTCGACTCGTCTCTCTATAGTTTGTTTTCTACTTTCCAGTTGAGCAAGTTTGGTTTGCATTTCGCCGCGTCGTTCAATAAGCTGGCGAGATTGCTTATCTTTTTCATTTTTTTCTACCGCGAGACCATATATTTCTTTTTGATAATTAACGAGTTTTTCTTCCATGGAGTTAACTACATCCATATTCTGTTCGAGGGATGAATTTATTTCGTCAATCTCCGCTTTGGTAACATCGCGTTTTTTCTTTAAGTCTTCTATATCAGTGGAACGACGGTCGCGATCTTGGGAAAAACCCTTGAGGCGAAGAAGTTGAATATCAAGTTCATTTTCAAAAATTTCTTCTCGAAGAGATCGATATTGAGTGGTTTTTTCGGATTGAATCTTTAGTGTTTCGTAGGAACGGCGTACCTCGCCGAGGACACCCTCTATCTGACGCATGTTTTCTTCTGTTTTTACGAGCTTTCGCTCAGCTTCCGCCCCTTTTACTTTAAAACGGGTAATGCCAGCAGCTTCTTCAAAAATATAACGTCGATCTTCTGGTTTGCTCGAAAGAATCTGATCAATTTTCCCCTGCTCCATAACAGAATAGGCCGTCTTTCCAACACCAGTATCCCAAAATAATTCGCGAATATCCTTTAGTTTAGACGGTGTATTGTTGATGTAATACTCGCTCTCTCCAGAGCGATAAAGACGGCGTTTAATGGCAATTTCGCACATATCGAGATTCAAAAGACCCTTTTCATTTGCTATAGTCAAGGTAACTTCGGCAACATTCAAGGGTTTACGGGTTTCAGTTCCATTAAAAATAACATCTTCCATTTTTTCTGCACGCATAGCGCGGGAAGCTTGTTCACCGAGAACCCATTTTACAGCGTCTACTACATTGCTTTTTCCACAACCATTTGGACCAAGGAGTGCTGTAATACCTTCAGAAAATTCAATACGGGTACGGTCTGCGAAAGATTTAAAACCGAATATTTCCAAACTTTTTAAAAACACTTGTGCGTTGGCCCCTTGAAACATAAATTGGTAAAATCAGTGTATACTGTACCCTACTGGATACCTTCCGGTCAATGGAACAGGAAAAACAAGTTTTCCAGCACTATTGGAGCAGCCTATATGGAAACTCATGTTGTTGTTTTTATGGAGAACTCGAAGGAAGAACGGAATATCATCAGTTCCCTTAAAACTGCCGGTATTCGTATCTCTAAAGCACGATCTTTCGGTGAGTTACATTCCTACTTTTCCAGCACAATGGTAGCTGCGGTAGTAATACCCCTTTCAATTACACACAGGTATCATATCAATCCTCGAAATCACCTCTACGAAGCAAAAAGTCCAATAGCAATCATTACTTGGAATAGCGAAAAAGAAAATACTATTGAAACAAAGATATTTTGCATGCGCGAAGGCAGCAATGATGATCTGCTTGCAGCAGAAAACCTCCGCAAAGCAGAAAAAATTTCACTACTAGTCAGGGCTAGTGGCGTAATTGAAGAAAAAGTGAACGTGTTAGCACGAGACTGTTCACCAGCCTATGTTGCGGAAGGCTCTCTATTACCAGAACTAACGCTCCATCGCAAAATGCGCAGTATTCTTGAAGTAATAGCTGCAGCGGGATATCACGGAATAAGCTCAGACGATATTATTCAACAAATATGGCCAGATTCTCATACAGACCGTCTACATGACCTTCAAAGCTATATCAGTAAACTCCGCAGTTCTTTACAAGCCGTCTCAAATTTCAATATTTTGTATAAGGATAAACAGTATTCGCTTGTTTCAAATGGGGAATAAAAAAGAGGGCATACACCCTCTTTTGATTTATTTACCTAATACAGACGAAATTCGCTCAAGTACCTTTTTTCGGTCTAAAGGTTTTACAATGTAGTTCTTAGCCCCAAGCAAAAGGGCCTTTTTAACCAGCTCTTCTTTACCAAGTGCGCTAATCATTACAACTTTTGCGTTTTTGTCGAAGGCAACAATTTGCTCAAGGGCAGTTATTCCATCCATTTTAGGCATAGTGATATCCATGGTAACAAGGTCAACATTTGGGCACATTTCCTTGTATTTTTCTACACCATCAAAACCATCAGCAGCTGTGCCAATGACTTCATATCCTTCGCTCGTCAGTATTTGTCCAATTTGCTTAGCTACAAACATTGAATCATCAACAACAAGAACTCTGTATGCGCCACCATCTGGTTTTAATCCCTGCGGAGGTCTTTCATTAATTGTCGGAAAATCCTGCTTTGATATCATATATTCCTCCCCTTATTTACATCCGATCGCGGATAGCTACGTTTACTTCAACTTTTCCCTGATCAGTGGTCATGGGTACGATCAAGGCTTCAACATCATGATCTGAAATTTCCATATTATCACCGGTAAAAAGCGCCGGAGGTGTAAGATCAAAGCGAAAACCTAGATCATGAAGTTTTGTAACTGCTTGTGCAGTAATAAGGTTTGCTAATTCGGTAATCGTTGCTTTTGCAAGATCATCAAAGGCGCCAAGTTCTTCGTTATTCATTTTTGAGGCAATTTTCATTGCAGTATCCATTTTCATGTCAAAAATAACGCGACCTTCTACATCTCCCGCTAGGCCAACTAGAGCGGCAACACCCATCACTGGCATTGAGGTTGACTTAAGATACAGTTCACCTCGAGCAATCTCTCCGCCGAGTACCTCGGTGAGTATATTATAGGCTGCTTCAACAAACGGGTTGATATACTCTACACGCATTAAAAACTCCTTAGTGTTTTATACCTCAATTATACTTTACTAAACGAAATAATGTCTCCGTTGACATGCCTTAGCCAACCGCTGTTATGCGGCATTGCTTCGTTTTTTCCTAAGAACACAAGTCCATTATCTTTTAATTTTTCTGAAAAGTCCTGAATTAAAGTCATTTGTTGCTTAGGGTTTAAATATGATAACACATCACGTGAAACTATAATATCCATATTTGGCACATTATTTTGGTGATTACAGTCATGATATTCAAAAAGAATCATCTCACGGATTTCTTCTTTAAAAGTCCAAGAACCGCCAACACCCTGCACCATGTGCTTTCTATACCGAGAAGTTTCAGGTACTTCTGGAAGAGAAAGCATAGGAGCATTCGAAATTGAAAGCAAATCGGAATCATTTGCGTAAATACGTATACGATTATTTGGATAGCGCTCTCTTAGCGCTATTGCAAGACTATAAGATTCATAACCTTTACCGCAACCAACATTCCAAACATGAATTTGTTTTGCTTGATTATCGGGTAACGATGCAATAAAAGCGTCCATAAGTTCGTCGCCCCATATTATTCCGGTATCAGGTGAATAAAAGGGTTGCAAATATTGTTCGGCATCCTCTAGCGAGGCTAGTTGTATTTCTTCGTGTGAGCGCATTGAACGCCACTGACGGAATCGTTCACTAATCCAATCTTCGTTTACAGCAGATACATAAAATTTAGCGAGGGGTGCAAGAGCATCACGGATAAAAGAAACATCGAGTTCATCTCGTGATACCTTTTTTTCCAATGGTTTAGTTGTAGCTTCTTCAACTTCAAGAGCCTCTTCTTTTTCCTCTTCCCGTACACGAACACCGAAAATGCGCTCTACATCAAGCAATATATACAGGCGTCCTTGGTTTTCTACCACACCATGAATATACTTTATGTTAATATCGCCAAAAATAGGATGTGGTGGCTGAATAGAACTTTTAGATATGCCCAAAACTTTATCAACATCATCTACCACTATGCCAAAGGTTTGGTCTTCTACATGAATAAATATTAAACTTTCCAGAGCATCCACAGACTTTTTAGGTGTAGGTATATTGAAAAAAATACGCAAGTCAATTATTGGAATTATATCTCCACGTAAGTTGTACACACCAAGCACAAAGGGTGATGTATTTGGAACATAGGTAAACCGACCATCCTTGGCTATTTCTTTTACTTGCATGATATCAATAGCGTAATCTTTTCCCGCAAGGGAAAAAGCAACCATTTTAAAATCAATTATGGCAATTTTTTCCGCATTTTCTCTGTTTTCGTCTATTACGGCATTAGCCTCATTTAATTCTCTTACAGCTGAATCATTCATAAATATCCTCTTACCAAATCGATGCTTCGCGTCGTTCGCGTTCGTGGATTTCCTGCTTGAGCCCAAGATCAAGCAGCTGACTGACATCTATTATCAACGAAACAGATCCATCTCCCAAAATTGATGCCCCAGCAATTCCGGGAGAATTGGTAAACTGGTCGCGCAAGGGCTTGATTACGACGTCTTCCTCACCAATTAGGCTATCCACCATCAATCCAATCTTCTTATCTGACGTTCCAACAATCACAATATAATTATATGCAGAGGTCTCTCGATTTTGAATACCAAAGAGCCGGTTTAATCTGAGCAGACTTATTACTTCGTCGCGTACGTTGAAAACTTCGTAATTATCAATTTTGCTTACATCCTCGGCAGTTACCCGATGACTCTCTATTACCGACGTTATAGGAATGGAATAGACTTCTTTTCCAACACGTACTAAAAGTCCTTGAATGATCGCAAGGGTTAAAGGAAGTCGTATGACAAACCGAGAACCAACACCCTTTTGGGAATCTATTTGCACCGTTCCATTAAGTTTTTCAATATGAGTTCGAACAACATCGAGGCCTACGCCGCGTCCAGAAACATTTGTAATCTTCGAGGCGGTAGAAAATCCTGGTTCAAATATAAGCTGGAATGCTTCAACATCGGTAAGATTTTTTCCAGGATGAATAATTCCCCGCGAAATAGCCTTTTTCTTAACCGATTCCACATCGATGCCATGCCCGTCATCAGCAATTTCGATCACAATCATATTGCCTTCGTTGCTGGCTTTAAGTAGGATTATTCCTTCTTCTGGCTTACCAACTGTCTTTCGCTCTTCCGTTGTTTCAACACCGTGGTCTATAGCATTACGAACACAGTGCATCATAGGATCGAGGAGATCTTCTACAACCGACTTATCAAGTTCAGTATCTTCCCCTTCAATCACTAGTTTAACGCGCTTATCGAGGTCGCGAGATAGATCGCGTACGAGCCGAGGGAAGCGGCTAAAAATCTGACTAATGGGAACCATGCGGATTTTCATAACCCCTTCTTGAAGTTCCCCAGTAATACGACCTAAGTTTTGTGCTGCTGAACGGAATTTGTTGACTGAACCTTTCATTGTAGATTCATAAGGACCAAACAGTTCAAAAACGTCTGAATAGGCACCTGAAAGTTCTTTTTTTAAATCCTTTATATCTTCACCAGCTTGAACTCGTTCAAGAAAATCGGGAATGTCTTCTAAAAGTTTTCGCATTCGCTCTTTCCAGGTGTTCTGCGTTTGCTGGAAATCAGTAAGTAATTCGGCAAACTCAAGTGAACTCTGATTAAAGGTTGCCTTTGTTATAACGGTTTCGCTTACAAGATTTAACAGATAGTCGATTCTACGTGAATCAACGCGCAAGACTGATCCTGATGCGTGATTTTGCCCTGAATGGTGCACTTTTTTGTGAACCTCAAGGTGTACTTCACTGTCGTGTTCTTCGATTTCTTCTTCTATAGGCACGGTTTCTATCTCTAGTCTCACCTCTTGGGTTTGCGTTTGCATGTCCTGTTTATCCAGAGCAACGGCTGCCGGAGCGACAGGAGTTAGAGATGGGGCACTTTTTTGTGTAAGAGAAAATTCTGTAGCTTCTACCTGTAGTGTTACTTCAGATATCATAGCTGCATGCTCTATAGTATCTGCATTTTCACTCGATGAAATAAAATACAATACTTTTTCATGAAACTCGTCTTCGTAAAGTGTATCAAAATCAGGAATAGTTTTTAAAACTTGACCAGTACTTTTAAGAGCGGCAAAAACCTGAATACCGCCTACGGTATTCATGGGGTTTTCCTCATCAAATATAACATCAACCATAAATACGGTATCACCTGGTATTACCGCATCTTGAAGTTCCAAAATTTCGTATTCTGAAAGCACCGGTTGTGCAGAATCTTCTACATATAGTGGTTTCGAAACAGAAGGCTCCGAAGTTTTTTGGGCAGACGGTTTAGGCGCTGCTTTTTTCTTGCTCTTCTTTTCGGGTATTAACGCTTTAAGTCGTTGTTTTAACGGTTCAGTATCACCATCGTACACAGATCCCTCTGATCGGGCTTCGAGCATAGCCTTGATACAATCTAGACCCTGAAGGAGAACATCAACCACTTGTTCAGTAATTGAAACTGTACCTTCACGAATAACGTCCAAGAGATCTTCCATAACGTGGGTAAAGCCCGAAAGCTCATGCATTTCCACAGTAGCTGATCCACCCTTAAGGGTATGTGCAGCTCGAAAGATCTCATCTATTGCTTCGTGATTTGTAGGATCGCTTTCGATAACGAGTATATTACTTTCCAGGGATAAAACCTGCTGATCCGCTTCGCTAAAAAAGTCCTTAAGCAGTTCCTCGTTGTTGATATCAAGATAGTCACTCATATCATTTAATTGTATACGTTTCTGTTGATTAGTCAAGAATAAACAGGGGCTGTTTCATTTTTGGTCATTTGTGATAGCGGTGTTTCTAGGAATGGTATATACTGGATTGAGGAGAAACCATGAGAACCCGCACGTTTTTTTTCCTTTTACTCCTCTGTATCTTTTCTTTGACTGTAATGGGACAATCTTTTTCCTTGTCGGAACTGGAAATACAAACAACCGGATACATCCCAGAAAACGAGAACACTCCAGTTTTTAGTACGACCGGTATTGTAGCTGGCAGGTTTATTCCCGCACATTGGCTACGCCTTCGAGCTTCTACGTATTTTTATATTCCAGATACTGTTGATTTTTTTTATAAACTCAATGACTCCACTGATCCTGGACGCATTATTTTTGACGGAATAGACCTTACATTTCCTAATATTCACAATTCTTCTTGGTCTCTAATTATTTTTACTGGGCGTCTCGATAATCCTGCCTCAGACTCTCTCTTACGTGAACACCTCAAGGTTTCAATAGATGAACCAGAATTTCATGGGCTTCCTTCAGGGATGGCTTTTTCACCAGAAGGAAAAATACACGGAACCGGAATCGGTATAACGGGAATACCAGGCAATACCAATGTAGTAACAGGTTTTTACGGCTATTGGAATGACAGCACGGGAAGTGATATGGCAGGGTCCTTTGACGTACGGTTAGGCCTTTCGGGAAATATTATTGTTGCAACCTTTTTCGGCGGTGCAACCCTTGTAAAGGAAAGTGGTGACACTACTTTTAGAACTGGTATTAGCTCCTTAGTGCATTCCGGCCAATCTTATGAAATTTATGCAGAAGCAGGATTACGACAGTTTGATGCGAATTCTTCAAAACTTGGAAAAAACATGTATTTACTGTTTGAACCACGCATATATCTTGAAAAAACAGATCTAGCCCTTTCTTTTTTCTCTTCTCCGCTCTTTCCAGAAAATGCCCCTAATCACGTAGCGGTTGAGGCAGAAAACAATCTTTTAGGTATAAACTTTCTCATTGCTGCAGGATCCACCGACTACCATAAAAAACGTGGTGGTGTAAGCTTTTTAGCGTGCATGGACCCCGATCAACCGGGAAAGGTCACTCCTCTCTCCTTTTCTATAAGTCCTTTTTACACGGTGCGTATTTCGGACTATACTCTTGATATAACAGCGGTTATTAAGCCGCTCCACCTAGATAAAATCAGAGAAGCCGGAGAAATTCGGCTGCTTTTTAAGGCGGTTTATTGATGAAAAAACTGATAACAGTACTGGTATTCTTCTTGATTCTCCTTCCATTACCGTTTTTTTCAACGGATTTGGATCTATCAATAGCTACTAGTACCTTCTCTATGAGTGATAAAGCAGAGCTCAGCCCAAAAAGCCCTACATTTGGTGGCAAGGTTTCTGTAACAGACAAACTAACTAATCAAATAGACGGAACTATTACCTTTGAGCGAGATGCAATTAATGGTAATTTGCTTTCTGCTCGAGGCACTTATCACACCTCTTTTTTAGAAATTTCTGCAGGACCTTCCTTTGGAGTTCTCAATACCACAGATAACAAAAAAGATGTTTTAATGTTGTTTCAACCAGGATTGGCACTTGGATTTAGTGTAATAATCCCTGGGAAACTAGTTGCCCGAGCTGATTCAGAGTTTTCCCTGCCTCCAGCTTCAAACGCGAATGGCCAAGTGTTTCTACAAAAAGGTGAGCTTTCCCTTGGCTTTTACTTACCTAATATCCTGTGCACCTTAAAAATTAATCAGAGAAGTAATGTTGCCCTCTTCGAAGGAGCAACGATTACAAAAAGTATAACCGACTATGGAATCTATTCCGAAGCCTTTAAAAAGGGTTCCCCATTCAGAATTAATGTAGACTTTATTTACCGTGTAGCTGACTATTATATTTCAGACGATAACCCGGTAAACCGTAAATTTGGGCATCTCGTTTTAGGAGGAGGAGCAACCTGGGCTCCTCGGGCAGATTTTAACGTATATATCAAAGGTGCTGGATCCCTGTACACATTCTCTCTTTTGGATCACGCAGACGATTTAGATAATTTTTTCTTTGATCTTTCTCTTGGAGTAAGAATGACTGTTGGATCACCACCAACCATTAAATAAAAAAGGACGCTTTCGCGTCCTTTTTCTCTTACAGCTGCAAACCAGCTAATCGCTCACAGGCTTCTAATATTTGTTCACGATGACCAAATGAGCTAAACCGTATACAGGATTCACCGGCTGGACCAAACCCCGCACCAGGCGTACATACTACATGGCATTTTTTAAGAATAGCGTCAAACATATCCCAACTCTTTTTACCGGGAAACCGTGCCCATACATAGGGAGCATTATCTCCACCAAAGATTTCCGTACCCATGGCAATAAAGTTATCACCAAGAAGCACCTTGCGGATTTCTCGAGCGTTTTCCAAATAGTAGTCTGTTAACTCTCGCGTTTCTAAAAGACCTTGTTCTTGGAGAGCGGCAAGGCCTCCATATTGAGCAATATTTGACGGACCATTGAAGATTGTAGAAAATAGGCGATTCCAGTCTTTAATTACTGGTGTTCCATCACTAAAGGTAAGTTCCTTGGGAACAATGGTCCAACCAAGCCTTACTCCCGTAAACCCAATGGGCTTCGAAAAAGAACTCACTTCGATAGCGCACTCACGTGCGCCGTCAATCTCAAATATTGACTGAGGTAAATCTGGATCACGAATAAAAGCTGAATAGGCAGAGTCAAAAATTATTATTGAACCTTTTGATCGGGCTGCTTTAACAAGAGAGGTGAGCTGCTTCTTTGTTGCAACCGCTCCTGTGGGATTATTTGGCGAACAAAAATATACCAAGGCATTTTCTGGAACAAGCAAAGGATCAGGGAAAAAGTTATTATCAGGAGTACAGGGCATATAGGTAATTCCAGAATAATTAGTAGTTCCCTCGATTAGAGGTCCTGCGGCACCAACCATAACAGATCCATCCACATACACTGGATAGGCTGGATCTTGAACGGCCACAGCAACCTTTGGCCCAAACAAGTACTGTAAACGTCCTATATCGCATTTTGCACCATCAGAAACAAAAACCTCGTCTGAGGAAATTGCTCCCTTGTACAGAACAGTAGCGATTTTTTCGCGGAGTTCAAGTAATCCCGCCTCATCACCGTAGCCTGAATATCCCTCAAGGGTTCCAAGCCGTGCGACCTGCGCGGTAAGAGCCTTTACGATATGAGGAGTGAGTGGCTCAGTGGTATTACCAATTCCCAAACTGATAATTTCAGCGTGGGGATTTGCTTTAGCAAATTCGGCACGCCTTTTGCTTATCTCGGGAAATAGATAGCCAGAGGTCAAGTTAGAAAAAGTCTTGTTACGGGTAATCATTCAATAAATCCTTTGTTTTAGAATTATAGCAATTATTCTGGAAGGATGGCAACCGGAACTTCCGAAAAAGGAAAGTCTGTAACTAGGCGATTAAAGAGTCTTTTCATCACAAGTTGACCTCCTTCTACAGTGTAATGAGATCCATCCTCTGTCATAACCTTTAACACCTTGCCTGGGGCAGTTTCTATCGTATCAGTATAGGGCAATTCCGATCCTGGA
>DUOS01000147.1 GCA_012838745.1 Treponema sp.
CCAGCCACTCCCTTGCCGTGCATAGCGGCCTAGCATTACCGTTTGAAACACTGTGTAGGAAAAAACCGGTGGAGAAAGTTGGGAGAGTAGTGAGGTTTCGCGTGCGGCTTGGCGAATTGTAATGTCAGTTCGATTAATGAGTTTTCCCCTATGGGGATTGTGCGGATCAGCGGGCCGGATAGTAAGAGTTCCTCGGTAGGGCAGAATTCCTGCCAACACGCGCAATAACGTGGTTTTTCCACAGCCGTTGGGGCCGATAATGCACAGCCGTTCTCCATGATGGAGGGTAAACGAAATACCGTGCAAAATGTCGCCGGAAGAATCGCGGCCGTATCCAGCGTAAAGATCTTTCGCTTGGATTAACACTGGGGAACTCATGCGCCTCTCCTGCGCGAGGTTAAGTAAATATGGGCAAAAACTGGAGCACCTAAAATTGCAGTTACTGCGCCCACCGGCAATTCTGCAGAAGGTAAGGCTGTACGGCAAAACAAGTCTGCTAGCACCATAAATGTGCCACCAAAAAGCAGGGAAAAAGGAATTAGCGTGCGATGAGCTGGCCCCCAAATACGGCGAACCATGTGTGGTATGGCTAAGTCAATAAAACCTATTACCCCGGTAAAGGCAATGGTGCAACCAGTAAGAATTGAAGCAATAGTTATGAGTATGTTTTTCGTCTTTTTCACGGGAACACCGAGAGATGCCGCTTCGTCTGTTCCAAAAGTGAGTATGTCTAGCTCGCGCCGGTAGCGGAATATCGCAAGAGAGCCGAGGGCGGCAATTGGAGCGAGAATTAAAACAGGTGCATATCCCTTGAGTGCAAAACTTCCCAACTGCCAAGAAAGGAGGTTTTTGAGCCCATCGGTAGATAGTGCAGAAAAAAGGGTGAGAACAGCATTTAAAAATAGGGAAAGAATCATACCGGCTAAAATGATGGTGTTATTTTGAAAAGATGGATCAATTGCGCGGGAAAATCGAAGTAAAAAAAAGACAGTGAGCAAACTTATAGCAAATCCTGCGGCGGGAACAGTAACGAATCCGTGCAAGGCGCCGGTAAAGCCAAATAGAATAACGGTTCCCGCACCAAGAGATGCGCCGGAAGATACACCGAGGGTAAATGAGGAAGCGAGAGGGTTTTTAAGTACGGATTGCATCACGGCGCCACTAACGGAAAGAGCTCCTCCCGCAATAAAGGCTAAGAGAACGCGGGGGAGGCGAAGATCAGCAATAATTGCTACTCGGTAGGCCGGAATAGTTGAATCAGCAGGAAGAGAAAAAAGGCGATGTGCAAGAATGCGAAAACTTTCTTTAGGGGAAATGAAAACAGATCCTGTTCCAACGGCGACGAAGAGTACTATAAGAGAAAAAAGAAGGCTTGCAAATAATAAAAAGCGTGTTTTCTTCACGGCTCTTCCTTGGGAAACCATTCCGGATACACGGCATGCGCAATTTCTTTGAGTGCTTGAGTAACTGCGGGCGCTGGTTGAGAACTCGTAGCATTGTCTATTGCGTATACGCGATTATTGCGAACTGCGGTAAGGTTTCCCCAGCCGGAGCGGGAAAGAATTTCTGCAGCTGGGTTATCTGATGGTACGTTAGTTAGAATTACGTCGGGATTATATTCAAAAATCTGTTCTGCGTTTACGGCTAGCCAGCCATCTTTGTTTGCAAATATATTTGTACAGCCAGCTGTTTCTAGTAGTTCGTTAAGATACACGCCACGACCAAAACTATAGATAGCAGGAGCGGAGCCAATTTCCATAACGACCGTGCGCCGTTCGTCACTTGGTATTGTTTGAACTATGTTGGTTATACTGCGGATTTCTTTATTCATCGTTTCAATTACTGCCTTACCTGTTTCAGCTTTTCCAGTAACACGGGCTATCATCGTAATGTCGTCTTGAATGGCACTAAGGCTTTCACTCACTGGAATATAGAGCACCAAAACGCCGCTTGAAGAAAAGGGTTTAAAAGGATCTCTTCCGGCAGCGTCGCGAGTCATCGATGAAACAAAAATAATAGTAGGTTCAAGGGCCATGATGCGTTCTGCGTCTGGATTAATCATATCAAA
>DUOS01000148.1 GCA_012838745.1 Treponema sp.
CCGGCTTACTAGCCGCGGGGTTGGGCATTGTAACTTTTTTGGGCTTTAATACCCGTCCTTCTTTCTCTGCCTTCTCCATTTCAATCTGAGCAATAGACAACAGAGCAATAGGAACTGAATACGACGAACATGACACATAATCAAGGCCAGCATCCATACAAAAACGAATGTTTTCAGGGCGAGCGCCATGCTCTCCGCACAACCCCTTGGTTAATCCTGGTCGTGAAGTCATACCTCGCTCAACGGCTATTTCTATGAGTTCCCGTACTCGAGGATCAAGAACAGCAAAAGGATTACCTTCTACGAGGTCATACATAGTATAGTCTGGCATAAAGGAATTAAAATCATCCCGAGAAAGCCCCAGTGTTGTTTGAGTCAAGTCGTTTGTACCAAAGGAGAAGAACTCAGCATATCGAGCAATTTCTCCTGCACTGAGTGCTGCGGCAGGAAGTTCAATCATGGTACCAATCTTATAATCAAGCTTTCTTCCACCAAAGGATTTACGAACATCTTCCTCTATATTCACAATTCCCTGATACGAATGACCTTCGATCTTTTTACCATAAACAATCTGTTTGAGTTCACGGTAGTTCATTACAATCGGAATCATGATTTCAGGGAGCACAGAAACTTTTTCTTGCTTAAGCTTATACCCTGCTTCAAATAAAGCGCGTACTTGCATTTCGTAAATTTCAGGGAAAGAAATAGCGATTCTACATCCACGATGACCAAGCATAGGATTAATTTCTGCAAGGGCATCAATTTTTTCCTGAATCAATGCCTTAGTTGGTTTTTTTGGTCCCATGTACGATAGATAATCCATAAAAGACTTCAGTTCAGAAGCATTACGTGGAAGGAATTCATGCAAAGGAGCATCTAATAACCTAATGGTAACTTCGCGTCCTGCCATAGCCTTAAAGATTCCATAAAAATCATCACTTTGCATTTTTTGGAGTTTCTTTAAAACCTTCTTACGTTCAGCTGCATCATCGGAAAGTATAAGGTCACGGAATACATTGATTCTGCTTTCGTTAAAGAACATATGCTCAGTTCGACACAAGCCTATTCCCTCTGCTCCAAACTGAACGGCAAGATCCGCATCCCTTGCACTATCGGCGTTTGCTCGAACATGGAAGTTTTGAATGTAGGATCTGGTAAGCCCAATAAACTCAAGCAAACCAGATGTTTCAGGATCTGGTTCAATGAGCTTAGCCTCACCAAAGTAAATTGTTGATTCTCCATAATATGGTACATTTATCGTAAGATAATCGCCTTCGTTAACAATTTTACCGTCAATAGTTGCCTTGTTTCCACGAATTTTCATATCCTGACGAACGAGTGAAATCTTACCATACTGGCGAGCTACTACCGATGCGTGAGCGGAATAACCACCCTCATTTGAAAGCACACCGTTCGCAACTTCTATTGCCTTAACATCTCCTGCGTATGTTGCCGGCATGATCAGGATACATCTGGTGTCTTCACCGTTTTGACGAGCTACCCGCTGGGCATCTATTAATGAGTCAGCTGTAAAATACACCCTTCCAACTGCTGCGCCTGGAGCCCCAGCGATACCACCGATGGATGTTTTTAAGTTCTTTATACTCGTGTTATCTATAACAGGATGAAGAATCTCATTAAGTATTCCCGGTTTAACGGTTTTTACCACATACGCGTCATCGACAATCTTACGCTTCCGCAAATCAAGTAGTAGTTGAATAAGCGAAATAGTACTCTTTGATTGAACAGATTTTTGTTCAATTAGCCAGAGTTTTTTATTTTCGATGGTAAAACGGATTTGACGAATTTCTTTGCTTTCATCTTCAAGCAACCATGCAATTTGCTGCAGGGTTTTTAAAGAAGCTGCATCAATGGCATTTATATCTTTTCCAGTAGCATTAAAATCGTCAAATTTTTCCTCGAAAAATCTTCCCTGAAGCTTTTTCTCTCCGCTAACGATATCTCGACTAAAGAAGGATCCTGAACAGGAACCCTTTCCATAATTTCCATATACCATGGGCTGGATTAAAATCGCGGTATCTTCATCGTTTTGCTCATCGAGAGCTAAAAGATTACTTATTGCCTTTAGCGAAAGAACCAATTGTTGTTCCGGGGTATCAAAAAAACCAGCGGGTAGCAATTTGGCATACTTATCCATAATAGTACTACCAGTACCCAAAACCTTATCTAAAGAAAGAGAATTTGATATTTCTTTAAGTGCTTTTGAAACTTCTTTAAGCTCAGCAGTTTTTTGTTCAAGTTCTAAACATTGCTTTTGAATGGTAAGGATTCCCCTGAGTAAGAAAAGCACTTCATGTGCTGCAAAGTTAACACCAACCCATTTTTCAAATCCAGCAATTGTTTCTTTAGTTAATCCAAAGTTATGGAGGGTAGGATAGGTAGTTATCGCAAGGTTAGGTGAAATAACTAATTTCATTAACAGTGGGTTTTCGGGGTCCCCGTAGGACTTTCCTACAAGGTCACTACATTTCTTTAAGTAGGGCGAAATTAATTTGAATACTGGTTCTTTTTCCAAAACAGAAGATGCTTTGGAATCTATAATTAAACCAGGCAATATAGGAAGACCAAGTTCGGCAAATTCATTTGCTTGCCTTCCTCGAATTCCAAGGAGTGTTTTATCGGTTTTCTTGCTTACCGTTTCCTTTTGGCTAAAATAATGGATCGACGATGCTATGCTCATACCTTACTCCTAGAATAAATTCATGACCGTGTCCGGCGATCCATGTAGGAACGCTTCGAACTGAGGGCTTGCGCCTTGACGGAAATATCTGGACAGTTTTGCCAGATCCTGAATGTTTTCTCCCGAAACACAGAACTGAATACAGCTTCCATGCTTTACCTTGCCCCACTTAAACAGGGTGTTAATATCTACGATACGTTCTCCATCGTAATAAATGTGGACCTTTAGGTTGGGATACTTAGCATTATAACTACGAATAATTCTCTTCCATGCCTCAACATTTCCATTATGGAAGAGCTCGTTGCTAACAACGATAGAAACAAGAGAAGACATCCGTGAGGCGCTTATAGGCGAGGGAACTGCAACAACAGCCACAGTTGGTTCTGCAACACTTGTCTTAGAAGTAGCAGAAGCCATGGTCGCTTTTTTACTGGTACGAGCCTTAGCAACAGTCTTTTTCACGGCGGCAGGTTTTTTTTCTACTTTAAAAGCATAAGAACCGCTCAATACAGATGCGGGAACAGCAGCTTTTTTTCCAGATAGCAACTGCATAAGAGAGCTTACCGCGACCTTTGTATTTTGTTCTGTTGTAGCTGTCGTTGAATCAGTTCCAGCATAAACCACTACTAATTCATTTTTTCTAAAACCAGCAATAACTGGGGCGCTTTCTGGGTTTTTCGGATTTATAACAATAAATCCAAGATCGGGATGATGGTAGCCTATTACGATATCAACCGCTTTCCAGCGGGCAACTTCTTTAACAAGCAACTCAGCGTCGGTGGTAACTTCGGGGATGTTACTTGAAATTGCAGTATAACCGCCCTTTTCAACCAAAAGCATATTTATTGTAGACAGCGTTTGCTCTGCCTCAAATTCTTTATCAATAATCATGCTGTTTATTAAATCAGCAATATTTTTGGTTTTACTGATTGAATCTAACACATCCAACGTGCTTGTAATATGTCGTACCGAAGTGTTAAATCCCTTTCTATTTGCTAAACGGGTGTAAAAGCTTGATGGTTCTGCCATTCATTCCTCCTCTTTTGCTGGTAAGTATACAGCATTTGGATACTTTATCTGAATAAAAAACCCCCGAAGCACAGGTTTAGTCCGTTCTCGGGGGTTATATTATACTAATATCAGCGATTAAAGTTCACGCATTCCTTTCTTACTCTTTGATGCTGGAGCACGTCCACGCTTTCCGCTGTCTACAACACCCTTCTTGGTTGCTTTAGCAGGACCACGACCCTTTTTAGCAGGAGCCTTTTTAGCAGTGCTAGCAACAGGAGCTGAAACAGTTGGTGCCGCATCGTCATTAAGCATGTCGAGATACTGCTGACGTCCAGGTATTTCACCTACTACGGGATCATCCCCGTGGTGTCCTCCTGGATTGAAGGTCTGTGCAATATCGGCGCGGATTGTTGACCGGCGTCGGCTAAACGAAGCAAACGCAGCATCTTGGAATCCTTTAGACACTCCATGGAGGAACTCATTAAGTACGTTTGCCATTCCATCAAGGGTAGCTTTTTTGCGCTTAATCGAAGTGATATCAATATCCATGAGCAAACCAGGTTGAAGATGGAAAGGGTTTATGATGTAATCAAACTTCATGAATTCCATATCAAGGAAATCAAGACGTTCTTCCATTACACGGCGCTCTATTGGATACTGGTAGTTATACATATTCTTTAGTTTGTCGCGCATAAGAACAAGTCGTCTGCGAATCTTGTCTTTTTCATAGACAAAAGTTCGGTTCATGCGCTCAACTTCTGTTTCCGCAGGCTTAATAAAGGAAACTTCGTCCCAAACTTTGGCAATATCTTCATACAAAGGATCACCGGTTTTTTCTTTAACATTCTTGCGAATCTTCTTCTTATAGATTTTTGCAAGGTCATTAAAATCGGTAACACGAGTAAGGAACTTTGAATCCTCATAACGAGTGTTCAAGACATCCCAGAGATGTTCTACCTCAGTTTCGAAAGAACGAACCATTACTTCATATGCCTTACGCTCTTCATTAAGCTGAGCATTGTCGTAATAGCGCAGACGAATCTGATATCGTTCATCAGGAAGAAGCGCTTGATTGGTATCATCATACTCGCGAAGTACAAGTTCACGAGCATTTTTGAGGTTTTCAATATACTGATATCCCATCTTAGAAGTATCGAGGATAGCAGTCAGCGAGTTGATTGCTGTATTAAATCCACGGTTGCGGATATTTTCCATATCGATAATCTTCTTAAGATTTTCACGGATATTGAGCTGATCAAAAGTAGCAGGATCTATTTCAGCACGAAGGTTGTTGATGCGTTCCATCAAATCCTTCGCAATAACATTGTACCGGCGACTCTTGGGGTTATCAGCGTCATCATCAGTAAAGTCTGTAACCTTCTTCATTTTCTGGAAAACTAGTTCGCCATCAGAAAATTCTTCTAGGCCTTCGTCAATTCGTTCGTCCTTAACCTTCTCGATTTCCTTGTCAATTTCGTCCATATAGTGTTTGGCAAGCAGATCTTTGATCAGATACTCAACGGTAGCCTGATACTGGAAGATTGGACTGATTAATTCGGAATCAAGAATATTTACAGAAAGCTTAACATCTGTAACGGTCTTAGGCTTATAAAGGTTATCTTTAAATGCACATTTTACGATTGAATAGGCATTTTCTCCACGAACAAAAGCACCAACATCGCTCTTTTGGCGAAGCAAGGCGTTTGTAAGCGTTTCGAGATCGTTAACACCACGTTGGATATGACCCTGAAGGTGCCCATACATGTTGACCATCGATTTTTCGATTTCACCAGTATTGAACTTATCAGAACCGCCTACTTCATCAAGCAATACGGCTATTTCTTTAGGTGTGTACCGGTTGAGAACCTTCATTTCTTCACGGTCTACAAAACCACGAACCTTTTTTACCATTTCATCTTCAGCAGTCACCATGTAACGGTTGAACATGTTTTGATAATTCTGGTTGAAGTAATTATAAAGTTTTTCTTTAACACCACCCATAACATCGAGTCGCTCAAGGACTTCCTTGGGCAGCTTTGAATTTAAATGGTGCAAAACCTTGTTAGCTTCTTCTTCTAGAAGCTGGTTAACTTCTTTTTGCTGGTCACGGTAATCCTGAGCGAGCGAGTTTCTAGAACCTACCGCACTTGGTTTCTCTGGATGGAATACATTAGGGCTTCGGGGCAGATCAATGCTTGCCATATAATCATCTCCTTATATCAAAAAAGTCTTTAAACAACAGTTCTACAAGTCATTAACATTATTATAATCATAGTACCAATTATGTAAAGCATTTTTTTTTTTTTGTGAGATGCATAAACCCCTTTAATAGTTTAAACTAAAGAAACGGGAGTAGCTAAAATGAAACTATGTAAACAATTTTTTTTAATATTTTTTCTTTTCATAATAACACTAACAGTGGTCGCCGGAGAAAGAACCATACCCGTAGACATTCATATTCTAATTGACAAATCCCTTTCAATGCAGGAACCAGGTAGATTTGATAGCATGCACCTTTGGGTGCGCGATCATTTACTTGGCCAAATTCTCATCGAAGGCGATTATATATCTATTTATCAGTTTTATGGAAAAACGGATCATCTTCTTGCTACCACAATTACCAGCGACCAAGATCGCCAAGAAGTTATAAATACAATAGATAAAATAAAGCCAGACGGTGCGTTCACTGATATTGGGATTGCCCTCGATACCTTAAAAAAAGACCTTGACGCCTTGGAAGATTCTGACAGGTATAAAATACTACTGCTGCTTACTGATCTTCGCCACGAAGCACCATGGACATCTCGATATGCAGGAGTAGAGGATACATATGAAAGCCATTACCTCGCTGAAGCCCGCATTCTCCAACACGACAATTGGTATGAAATAACGCTAGATATGGATATACAAGAACGAGTAGTAAAAACTAGTAGCCAACTCTTTTCCACAATACTCGAAACCGGCGATTCGCCCCGAACAACCATAGGACCAGAAGGATCCGCGGTTATTGGTAAAGAGAACCAATCCCAAGGCTCAGATTCATCGCTAGGAGTTTCAGATTCTACCGGAAAAAGCTCGATTGCTCGCAAAAACCCTCTACCCTTATCCAATACCCTTGTGTTAGTATTGCTGGTGTTCTTCGTTCTTCTTGTTGGAATTATACTATTCCTTAAAAAGAAACGGGAAAAAGACACCGAAGATACCAAGACTCTTTAATACAGGATACTCATGAAAAAATTATTCCTTGTTCTTTTTTTTTCTGGACTAGCGATGCTTTTCGTCTGGCTTTTAATTAAACGGCCTGAGCTTTCATTAAATGTTGAAAATAGACGGTCACCGCGTACAATTATTCCAGTGGAAACAAACGGATTAAACAGCCCTAATTCTGGCCCAAACGTTACAGCAACATACGATGAATCACGTATACAGCCGCTCGTAATGTTAGAAAACAATGAAATCTTCCTCCAAGCTCTTTCGGTAGACTTAAACCGCGACGGAGTAATGGATCAAGTATGCGCAATACGTAAAGCAGGCTCAACCAATGTATACCTCGTTGCGGGAACACAAAACCCCATAACCGGAGAGTTCACCCGCTTACCTGGACTTCAAACCAGTGTAACCCAAGCCCGCACCTTGCTTTTATATTCTGCAGACATAATCGGAGATCGGTCGAACACCGTCATTGTATCTGGAATGACAAGCGACAACTTTCATTCACTTTCCGTGTATCTCCCCGAAAAAGATCCCAACGGCACGATAACCTTTGTCACCATAGTGGATCTTCATTCTGACGGACCTATAACCATTAAAGAGGCAGTACGTTCCGATGCCTACAACCTAGGCATTACCACTGGAGAAAGCCATTCCATCCATACCTATAATTCTGACCCCGAAGCCCCGGAAACACTTGATCAAATAGAACGAATATACCATTGGAACCGCAGAAAAAAACGTTATGAGCAGGTGAGTGAATCTCGCATCCCTGGGAAACGATTGGAAAGCCGCATGGTAAGCCAACTTCAGGGAGCCACTCTTGAAACCTTTGAGAACTTTTTAAATGGGCTGTGGTATATGCCTGCCTCCAAAGGAACGCAGGGAACACAGCATCTTTTTTTTGATACAACAACAAGAGAAATAACCTTCCACAACACTGTTGTGCAGGAAGTTTTTCTTCGTGAATCCGGAGCCCCAAGGCGATACGGAGCATATATGACCACCCGAAACAAGTCTATTTCCAGCATTAGGCGAATGATTGATATAGAACTAACGGGGATAGACGAAATTAAGATCAAAGTTCTAGAAGATGTAAAACTAAAAATAGGCGTTGCATCGGACTGGGATGGTGTCTATCGTAAAATGTCGACAACTGCCATTCAAGTAGATCGTGAAACCGCAGCAATAACAAATTTACGCGATTTTCTTACTGCAGAAGCAGGAAGTTGGATTTCTCCCGACGGACAAGAGTTACGAATATTAGAAAAAACATATACCCTCTCTGGTCATAACGGGAAAGAAAGCGGGAAATATGCCCTGCTCACAATAAAGGAACAACTAGTGCTGCAATTACGAACAGAAACCGGTTCAGGGGAATCTAACAGCTTTTATTTGGTTTCGATCGATAATCACGATGCATTACCCAAGGATCAAACATTCAGCCTAACAGAAATATCTGTATCAATAGAAGGGATTCGGATGGTTGGAAGCGATCTTGTTAAGTTTTCACGAAACAAAACGAAGAACTAATCGGTAACCAGATAACTTTCAAAACCTGCATCTTTTAGCCGAGCGGCTGTTGTTCCGTCGTCTGGAATGAGCACTGCGAAATACACGGTTCCGCTCGGGCGAGTATCTTTGCGTATTACCGGAGAAAACCCTAGAGTGCGTAGCCGAGCGGCAAGACTTTCCGCATTTTCGCTGTTTTGGAAAAAGCCAGTTTGTTGCCAAGCGTCTGTTGGAGTAGCAGTCGGTATATTAGGCGTAGTCTCGTGTGTATGTTCTACAGTTTTCTCAGGGCTTTTTTCTGTAGTAGAAGCAGCAATTTCTTCAATTACAAAGGGGGATATCCCATCCCTGCTCATAAGATACCAAAAAGAAGATGGACCAATACTCACCTCCCCTCGTGCAGCTGCGGCTTCAGCAGAAGAAGGATACCGCTTTTGTAAAGTTTTATTGGCATTAGAATCACCACCACCCCACCAGAGGGTAAACAAAATGGCGGGAATATAGGCTTCGAATTGAGAATTTCCAGCGTAGGTGCTCAGCAGCTCAAGCGCATTTTTCTGATCCCCCGACGCAAGCTGTATCCAAGCTGCGTATACCCGAGCACGAAGCAAGACCGTATCGTTAAATGCGGTTAAGAGTACCGAACGTACCATAGTGCTCGCAGTATCTGTATCATTGGCTGCCAAGGCACAGCGTGCCGAGTCAAGAAACAATCCATCATTCCGGGAGGTAGGATCTGCAAGGGCTGCAGCGCGATAACTTTCGGCAGCTTCGGTAAGATTACCCGAACGCTCTAAAAACGAGGCAGAAACGGAAAGTGCGTACTGCTTATCAGTAGTCGTTTTAGCCTGTTTCGCGGCAGCTACAAGTTTCTCTGAAATAGCAGCAGCTGTTTTTTGAGTAAGTGCGGAGTTTATCATTTTTTGAATTTCTGGAGATACAGATTGGGCACAAAGTGGCATCATAACAATCAATATAACCGCGAAAAGGACCCGTTTAGGCATGTACATCATAAATCAGTCTATATTATAGTCGGGAGAATACGTTTCGTTACTTTTTCCAACAGATGGATCAGATTTTTTTTCTTTATTTTTCTTGCTCTTTTCCAACAAACCTTGCTTTGCTTCTTTTTCCTTTTTAGCTAGCTTTTTCTTCTTCCTGCTTCCAAACAAGGCGGGCAACACACTCAAAGCACCTAATACATAGGCGGCCACAAGGCTGATGATGATCGGCACATTCTTAAAGGTATATACGACAAGCGATACGTCGCAACGATGGTCGAGATTAAAACCTATAAAGAAAGCGATTACAACAGTTGATATAAGAAACAGTATTAACTTAAAAGGCATACAGGCCTCCATTTAACAGAAATGAGAGCCGAAAATCAATCCGGTTCTATTATGACTATTTTCGCACGGAACGTTCTTCCGCGCAAGCCGGTAATATGCGCCTGTACAAACTGACCAAGAAGACGATGGTCGTGTTTTCCAGAAAAAACAACCATATCACCCAGTTCAGTATGACCAAACAGCTCGTCCGGATTATTGCGCGATACCGACTCTATGAGTACAACAACCTCGCTACCCACCCGAGATTTCATACGCTCCTGGGCTATCCCATGTTGCAATTTAATAACTCGCGCGAGCCTTTCCTTTTTAACTGGCTCAGGTATACGATTTTCCAAGGTATATGCAGCAGTTCCCTCTCGTGGATTATAATGATACATAAACGCCGCATCATAGCCCACAGTGCGAATCAAGGAGAGAGTTTCTTCCACGTCTTCCTCTGTTTCTCCGGGAAACCCCATGAGAATATCGGTTGAAATATTTACACCAGGGATTCGTTCTCGTATACGCCCAACAAGAGAAAGATAATCTTCGCGAGTATACTTTCGATTCATTGCTTCTAGAATGCGTGTTGAACCATGTTGTACGGGGAGATGTACCAAGGAACATACGGCAGGCTCGCGAGCAATTATATCAATTAATGAGTCTGAAAAATCCTTAGGATGACTAGACATAAACCGAATCCAGCGAATAATTCCTCGTTTTTCGATTGTGCGTGCTACCAGTTCAAGAAGCGCGGGGAAATCATAGACTTTCCCGGTGTCAGAATCAGTATAACAGTACGAATTAACGTTTTGACCTAAGAGGGTAATTTCGCGCACTCCACGATCTTCAAGGAATGCTATTTCTTTGATTATTTCATCCAAGTTGCGTGATACTTCCCTACCCCGCACATACGGAACAATACAATAGGAACAAAAATTATTGCAACCGTTCATTATAGGTATAAACGATTGAAAAGCTCCAGCTTGATGAGATGTTGGGGAAAAATAATATTCATTTACAGGTTTTTCTTCGGTAGGAACATAGGTAGCTCCCGCCTCAATTGCCACAAATAAGTCGGAAAAAATATCCCGTTCAAACATTCCAACGGCATAATCGACCCCGGGGAAGCGTGTTGGAAACTCATCGTGGAGGCGCTGAGCCATGCACCCCATTACAATTAAAACAAACTTGCGTTTCTTTTTTAGCCCGGTATAGTGAGCTATACGGCCAAACACGCGAGTTTCCGCCGTTATGCGCACAGAACAGGTATTTATAATAACTAAATCTGCGGCCTTTGCATCTTCGTTTTGGGTCCAGCCACGAGAACGCAATAGCTCCACAACAGAAGCCGATTCGGCGTAATTCATTTGGCAACCGTAGGTCTCTATAGAAAAAGTCATCTTCGATGATCATCCGCGTAATGAGTAAGCAAGCCGTTTCCACTGTTGGAAACTTCTGCTGAGGCAAAAGCACTGTGATTATGAATGCTCTCGAAGTTCTCGGCTTCCACACTATACCAAGGAAACTCACCGAGTTTTGGAATAGCTAGCAATACATCTCGAACAAGGTCTTCTACAAACTTAGGATTATCGTAACCATGCTCGGTTACATATTTTTCATCATCTCGTTTGAGGAGGGAATAAACAGCACTTGAGGCACAGCCTTCTACAAGAGCAATAATATCTTCAATCCAAAAAAATGGCCCAAGTTGCAGCTTAACTCGAACCACACCCCGTTGATTATGCGCGCCGTACGCGCTAATAGCGCGTGAACATGGGCACACTGTCTGTACAGGAACTTCTACACTGACAAAAAAAAGGTTAGCTCCTGATTCGGATACCGACCCTTCAAAAGCACAGTCATACGACATAATTGAAGTTTGACCAGAAACGGGTGCCTTTTTTTCCATAAAATAAGGAAAGGCTAGTTCCCCAAAAGCCCTAGGAGCTTCGAGCGAAATACGGATTTCTTCGAGCATCTTAAGAAAATGCGGCATAGAAAGGCGTTCTCGGTGCTCATGAAAAACCTCAATGAAGCGGCTCATGTGCGTTCCTTTAAAATGCCGGGGTAAGTTTACATACAGGCTTACATCTGCCGTGGTATGCTGAACCGTATGATCACGATCGAGCACATTGACAGGATACCGTAGCCCCTTAATCCCTACTTTTTTAAGTGGAATATCCCGATCGTCATGTTCACTCTGAATATCTACCATTCTCACTTCTCCAAATCTTTTCCGTAATTTAACGCATTGAACGTTCAGCCGCAACGAGAGTGTTCTCCATCAACATGGCAATCGTCATGGGGCCAACCCCACGGGGAACCGGAGTTATTGCTCCTGCTACAGCACAGGCTGGCTCAAAATCAACATCGCCCACAAGGCGGTAGCCCTTTTTTGCCGTAGCATCGGAAACCCGGTTAACACCCACATCTATAACAGTGGCACCGGGCTTAATCATATCTGCAGTTATCATACGAGGACTGCCAGCGGCGGCTATTAATATATCAGCCTGACGGGTCATAGCACCTAAATCTCGTGTTTTGGTGTGGCAAACCGTTACGGTTGCGTTGCAGTCTCTGCGTGCGAGTAATATAGAAAGAGGTTTTCCAACAATATTTGAACGACCTACAATAACTGCATGGGCACCAACCGTCTGTACACCGGTTTCCCGAAGCAAAACCAGCACTCCATGAGGTGTGCAAGGTAAAAAACATTCGCGTTCAATAAGCATATTTCCTAGATTAACGGGATGGAACCCGTCTACATCCTTAGCAGGGTCTATTGCTACAATAATAAGCTGTTCATTAATATGGGAAGGAAGCGGTAACTGCACCAAAATTCCGTGAACAGTTTTATCAGCATTAAGGTCCTGCACCAATGTAAGGAGTTCGTCTTCTGAAGTATCTGCCGGTAAGTGTATAGAACGATCAATCATTCCAACTTCTTGTAAGGCTTTCGCCTTACCTGAAACGTAGGAAACAGAAGCGGGATTATCTCCAACCAGTACAACGGCGAGACAAGGATCTACGCCACTCTTTTTTAAGGACGAAACTTGTTCAGCAACTCTGGCTCTGGTAGAAGCCGCAATGGTAAATCCATCTATAATTGTAGCGCTCATGGGAACCTCATATTTATTTGAGTCAATTCAAATTAATGTGTATTGTAAGAATTGGCTCTTTTAATTAGTGTATTCGTAACTTGCAAATGCGGTTCTTTGTTGTACCACGTACGGCTTTGATAGACAATAGCCAAAAAAATGGAGTATAGTAGTCCCATGAAACGATTAATCACAACCTGCATAATCTTTATAATAAGTGCATCTGCAGTGCTCGCAGCGCAAACTGAATTACCAGCATCATCTGTTGACTATGAACCAATCCGAAAAGGCGATCAGTTCATACACGTAGAACTCGGTATTTCAGTTCCTCTTTTTAATATCTCCAGCAATGGATTGGAAAGCACTACCAACCTAGACCTTGGGGGAAGTGGGAGAATCGGCTATGCACGTTTTCTTACTTCACACATATCTTTGGGTGGTTCTCTCGGGTTTTCATTCAACTCGACTCTGGGAGAAAACATGTTTCTAGCCCTACCGATCACCTTTAGAACAACCTATGAATTAGTATTTAACCGTATTCACGTACCAATTTCAATTTCGACTGGTGGCGTGTTTCAAACATATCGTACCCGAAACTATTTTGGGCTTATTCTTAAACCTGAAGTAGGTGGATATTATCAATATTCTCCGGACTGGTCTTTTGGAGCAACACTCAGTTGGGATATTATGCCTCAGTGGTACAATGATAGTTCTTCAAACCGAGTTGGTAACTTTTTAAACGCGATGCTCGGTCTCCGCTATCACTTTTAATCTACGAAAAAAAAGGAACTTTGCATGAACACGATTAACAGAAAAATAATAGTATTAGCAATAACGGCAAGCATTTTAGTTCTGAGTGCCACAGGTTGCTCCGAAGGCCCCATATTTGCAGCAATTGAATCAGAAGTAAAACTTAAGGATCCTTCTGTACGAGGGAATGTTCTTTCCTTAGTAACACACGATGGCGACTTGTATACAGCAAACGGCTATTTATACCGCCGCACCAATGGAATTGGCAACTGGAATAAAATAGGACTCCCTTCCGGAGCCCGCCGTTGCAGCCAAGTTGCAGTTACATCAAATGACGGAACTGGTGAACTGTTTGCACTCTTTCAGACTTCAGCATGGGGTTTCCATTCTATACAACGATACACCGATTCTGGCTGGGAATTAGTTCCTAGCGCAACTAATGGTTCGGCAATAAAAAATGGCAATGGATTTATATACTTCTTTAAAATAGATAGCCGTACAGTTAATGAAGCAGCTACAACCATATCCTCAGTTCACCGCATTAATCCCGATGGTACGATGGCA
>DUOS01000149.1 GCA_012838745.1 Treponema sp.
AAAATCCGAAAAGATTTATCGATTCCTTTTATACCCCTTCCTATGAAAAGCGATAGTACCAGTATTTTTCAGGATGTCCTACTTTTCTTTAAGTATCTTCAACTTTATAAAAAATATAAGCCACATGTTGTACTACACATTAACAATAAACCAAATATTTATGGTACTTTAGCAGCTAACCTTTTGAGAATTCCCTCAATTTCTAATATTACCGGTCTGGGTATCGTTGCAGAAAAATCTGGTGTAATGAAAAAACTAGTCTATTTGTTATATCGTACAGCTTTTTATCCAAAAACAGTACGTGTCTTTTTTCAAAACAAAGAAGATCAAAAGTTTTTTGTACAAAACCGACTAGTGGATCAAAAAAAAACTCAAGTAATTCCAGGATCTGGGGTAAATACAGAGCAATTTACCCCCAAAACAAAAAGAACAAAGAATAAAAGCACTATGTTTTTATTTAATGGAAGACTCTTGATTTCTAAAGGTGTTTGCGATTTTATTGGGGCTGCTCGACGAGTTAAATCCTTGTATAGTAATACTTTTTTTACTATAATAGGCGAAAATGATCTAAATAATCCTGTATTCATACCAAAAAAGGATCTCGATCAGGCAATTTCTGAAGGAATTATTACCTATGCAGGAAGAGTTGACAATGTTCAACCATATCTTGCAAATGCAGACTGTGTAGTACTCCCTTCTCGTTATCGTGAAGGAGTTCCTAGGGCTTTATTAGAAGCAGCTGCAATGGGAAAACCACTGATAGTGGCTGATAGTGTGGGAACAAGAGAACCAGTTATAGATGGAACAAACGGGTATATTGTGCCACCAGCAGATCCAGAAGCTCTCGCTAAAGCTATGATCAAATTTATAACCCTACCAACTAAGGAAAAAACACGAATGGGGCAAGAATCTCGTAAAATTGCAGTGGAACGTTTTGCTGATTCGATTGTTATACAGTCATACATAGCTGCGCTAGCTGATACCTAAAAATTAATGCGAAAGGATTAACAATGAATATTGAAGAGTATATAGCTTGGTTCAAAGAACGGTATAAACGAACAAGTTCAATTGCAACTGCTTCTGCTTTTGTTTTTTCAGATTTTGTAACTATAATGCTCTGTATTGGAGCTGGATTTTTCGTAGTAAATGCTGTCGATATCCACCTTATTAATTTTAAGTCATTTGTAAATTATTGGACCTATCTTCCCATATTTTTTGTTGTGTACCATATATTCAATCTTTATCCAGGCATCCTCCTTGTTCCCAGCGAACAACTCAGAAGTTTTTTTCTAGCTAATGCCTTTATGTTTGGCGGAATTGCACTCTCCATAGTTGTAGAAACAGACGAACGAGCATATATTGCAATAGCTTTTTTAATTGCCTTTGTTTTTTCAACATTTTCTTTACCTCTTAGTAGAACTATTGCAAGGAAATATATTTATTCACGTTTCAAATGGTGGGGTATACCTGCAGTAATTTACGGAAACGTACAAGAAGCTCAACTTATATTAGACGATCTGATTGACAATCCAAGCCTTGGTTATATTCCGGTCGGTATCGTTGATGAATACGAAACCGAACTCACCGAGTATCGAGGAATTCCCATCCTCGAATCAATAGAAGGCAGTAAAAGATTGAACACTGAGCTTCATATAAAAATGGCAATCATTATACCTAAGGATAAATCTGCTAAAAACAATCCCCATCTTTTACTAACAACACTTTCTAATTTTCGCTACAACATAATCATACCCAAGATGAATCTTATCAATACAATATCCCTATCTATAAAGGATATTAATGGAACTCTTGGTTTAGCAACGACACATAATTTAACAAAATGGTACAACAAGGCAATTAAAACAGTCCTCGATTATTGCATATTAATTATAGGGTGTTTCCTGTTATTTCCTCTTGTTGGAATTATTGCTACAATCATTAAGTTAACTTCTCCTGGACCTGTTTTTTACGGTCACGAACGTGTTGGAAGGATGGGAAAGAAAATTAAAGTTTGGAAGTTTCGTTCAATGGTTATTAATGCAGATGAAAAGCTTGAAAAGGTTCTTAGCGAAAATCCTCAATATCGTGCAGAATGGGAAGCAAGTCACAAGCTTAGAAACGATCCCCGAATAACTCCTATTGGCGCTTTTTTACGAAAAACTAGCCTAGATGAACTTCCCCAACTTATAAATATTTTTAAGGGTGATATGAGTTTTATTGGTCCAAGACCAGTAACCATGGAAGAAACAAAAAAATACGGAGAAAATTTTAATTATATTTTCTCTGTAAAACCAGGTCTTTCTGGTATGTGGCAAGTATCAGGTCGTTCGGATACAGACTACTCAGAACGAGTAGCCTTTGATTCATACTATATTCAAAACTGGTCTATTTGGCTTGATCTATGGCTTATTTTTAGAACTATAGGGGTTGTACTATCTGCTAAAGGAGCACGTTAAACAGTGAATAAAACTATAAAACTTTCATTAATTATTTTACTTATAACGTTTACTTTTAACCTTTCAGCAAATTCTTGGCGACTGGGTGCGGACCATGCTGAACCAGGCGTTGCTATGTTCCTTACCGGCTTGGAACTTATACCGGGAACTATGTATGTTTGCACAGAAACTGATACAGCTAATCTTATTGCTCTCGCTGAAATGGAAAAAATTAATGTATTTGAACTTATTGATTGTATATATCGTTACATAAATCCTAGAAATATACGTTTTACTATTTTTGGTAAACATATTCGAGAAATGCAGTCAAATTTTGATCTAGGCGGAGATAGGATACTTGCTATTTTAGCGATAGATACATTACGATACATTGAGTTTGGTTCTATTCTTGAAGATGGTCAAAAAGCAATGGATGCGTATTTGGAATCTGCAAAAGAAACCTATATAGAAATTGGAATGGCTTATTATGAGTCTGAATTTGGATTTTTATCGTTATCTCCTCTTCTTTTTAACGAGGCTTACGGAATAATCATAAAAAAGGCTTTCTTTAAAGCACCTTTGATCAAAGTTGAATTGTTTTCACCGGGAAAAGGTGCTATTTATGTTAAGAACATGTTTCGTCCCAAAAGATGGAATCTGGATGTAGTAACAAAAAAAACAATACCATGAGGTTTCACTGTGAATTCAAAAAGATTTCTTTCATTTTCATTTTTTCTGTTTTTATCTATTGTATTGTTTTCCGAAACAGGCTACAAGATTGATTCGGTAGAATACAATATAACTGGAGCTACAAGAGTTCACCCGTTAAAAAATGCGATAAAAATTGACAAAAAAAAGACTTTCTCAAATCACGAGGTCTTTGAACTCTACTTAATTGATCTTAATATACAATTTAATAATCTTCGCGTTTTTGAGTCAGCAAAGGTAGAAGCAGAATATGGTATTCCAAACGAAGAAAACATAATTCCAGTTCATCTTATTGTTACTACTGAAGATACAGTAAATATTATAGCCCTACCCAAACCAGGTTTTGACTCAAATACCGGTTTTGAGTTCAAGATAAAACTTAAAAATTATAATTTCTTTGGCTCGATGCGAGAACTTGATTCCGATATTAACTATGAACATGACGAAAACGGAAACCACAGCTTCTCTGGAGCAGTTTCATTTGCGATACCTTTTGAGTACAGAGGCTATTCTTTTAGCTGGGATATTTCTTCCTCATTAACCCTTCCACTTGGTGATCCGGTAATTTATGATTTTTCTACCGGCTTAGATATGGAAATACCCTTTACCTTCTTTGATTTACATGTTGGTTTCGTTCAAAGTATTGCAATTAATGACAGGGATGATGACAAAGTGTTCTACGAAGACGATAATGTCTATTTTACTGAAAAAATATATGTAAATCTTCCTATTACACTAGCAAAAATTGGAAGTAATGGTGAAATAGTTTGGAAACCCCAGGTATCTTTTAGTGCTAACTGGGACTTTGACACCATTCAAGCTGATGATCTCAAAGGGCCAGTTTTTTCAATTGGTCATGCCCTATCAGCTGGACGAATCGACTGGCAAAAAAACTTTAGAAATGGTTTTTCAGCAGAAATAGGCAATACATATGAGTTTAATTTTCATAAAGACAAAGATCCAGAAATTCAATTTATAGCAATGGTACAGGGTCATACAAGTTTTTTTGATAGAATAGGTTTATCATCCCGGTTAACAGCTTTTTATAATCTTTGCGGGTATATCTCAGAAGATCAAGGAAACAAACTCCGAGGAATACTTGATAAACGTATTAACACTAACACGGCAACTTTTTTGAATATTGACATACCTGTTCGAATAATGCGAGTTGATTTTAAAGAAATAACCGGAATTTCATGGACAAAATATATCAGTTTTGAAATGCAAGTCTCACCCTTTTTTGATATGGCGTTAACGCATGATTACGAACGAAATTCATATTATAAATTAGATGATGGGTGGTACTCTGGTGGGCTTGAATTGATAGTATATCCACTTAAAATGCGCAGTATTTATGCAAGAGCAAGTGTGGGATTTGATCTCGCAGAAGTTATTTCATCAGGAAAGTTAAGCGGCTATTCTGAACGTGATGGAAAATCAATACGTGAAATTTTTGTTGGCATAGGATTATACTACTAAACTATTAAAACCTGAAAACAAGTTTATTCTATTGAATATTCAATACCAGTGTATTGCGAAATTATCTCAAAAAATCTTTCGGGTATAAAAGGTTTGTACATAAAATCATTAACACCGGCTTCGAGAGCCTGGAACTTAACACTATCTACAATACTGGCAGTAAGCGCAATAACCGGTATATCAGGGGCTAAAGATTTTATTTTTCTAGTTGCTTCAAAGCCATCCATTTTCGGCATAATCAAATCCATAAATACTATATCAGGCTTCTCTTGATTAAACATTTGTATAGCTTCATTTCCATTTGCTGCTGTGCTGATATCGAATCCTGCCGGCGCTAGAAATATTTCTAACATAGCTAGGTTAATATCTACATCATCAACCAACAACACCTTACAAGGACGTGAAATACCCTTTATTGAAGAATAATTAGTAATTTTTTGTGTTTTAATTTTTGAGTTCTTTACTGGAATCATATCAAACGTAGCCCTAAACAAAGAACCGTTATCACAACTAGAACGAATTAAAACTACATCACCGCCCATCATCCGTGCAAAGATTCTTGCTACTACAAGCCCAATCCCAACATTGGCAGTATAATCTTCACCAACATCTGAATTAGTGTATACATCAAAAACCCCTTCTTTTTCATCATCAGGAATCCCAATTCCAGTATCTTCAATATCAAAAATTATTTGCTCGTCACAAGAAACCGTTACACTTACCCCACCCTTTCTTGTGTATTTTAGTGCATTCCCTAAAAGGTTTGACAAAACTTGTATGATTTTTCCAGGGTCGCTTATTATAGCTTCGGGAACTTCTGTTTTATAGTCAACAGTAAGGGATAAAAGTTTACGTGAGAATTCTTCGAGGTATGAACGAGTAACGTCTTCAACTAATTTATGTAGATTTGTTTCTGTGGTTACCAGGGAGGTTTGTCCTGCTTCAAATTTAGAATATTCAAGCATGTTATTAAGAAGATGTAGTAAATTGTTTTCCTGCATAATAATAGTTGAAATATAAGATTGTGCGGATACAGGGAGATTATCTAGTCCGGAAAGAAGCTGAGCATATCCTAAAACTGTGTTAATAGGAGTTTTAAACTCATGACCCATTCGCACAATAAAATTGGTATTTCTCTGTATTTGTTTTTCATAACATGCTTTTTCTTCGATTAAAGAAGTAACATCACAACCGGATAAATACGTGTAATTTCCTGAATTAGGAGTTATAACAACTACTTTATTAAATTTAATTGAAACAGGCTTTTCACCATTGCGGTGTATTGACTGTAAATAGCTACCATCTGGTTTAGACTGAATAGAAGATAAAAACTCTTTGAGTTCACTAGAGCCTTGAACTGCTTGCGCAGCAATAAGCCCATTTAAGGTGTCACGACTTTTGCCATTAACTAAACGAGCAAATCCTTCATTTATAGCAATTATCGTACCATTATCACTCAATACACAGATAAAATCAGCGGTTATGTCGAGTATCGAACCTAGAAGCAAGGAATCAGGCATTAATTACCACCTGGAGTTAGTTTATTCATTTGATTCTAATAATAACATCGTGGTATGGGGTTGTCAACGAAGCTATAGAAAAGAAAAAACCTCGACAGAGCGGATGAAGGGAGTCGAACCCTCGTCTCCAGCTTGGAAGGCTGGGGTAATAGCCGTTATACGACATCCGCTCTCTCGAGGCTTAGTACATATTTATACCAATAAAGTGGGCATCGTGTCAAGAATATACAAAATATTTACCTTCTGCTTCGGCAACCATGCCCTCTTTAATCAATGCAGGCAACACTGCTTCTATCCTGTGAGCCTCAACTCCCTCTGATTGTGCAATTTGAATTGAGGTTCCACTTTTCTCGCGTGCAAGGTACCGTAAAACACTTCCACGGGCTTGTCTTGTAGAACCAATGAACTTAGATTGTTTAGTATAGCTGGATGCTTGCCTATTAGGGTTTGGAATCTTTCGTTTAAGATCCGCCCCATAATCCATGAGGGCATAATACCAAAGGCGTGGATTCTCTTTATCAACAGTTTCGGCCACACGTTCTAAAATTTCACGATCGGTAATATTTTCGCATTCAGAAAAAAAGAAGAAAATAAAAACTGATCGAATATTTGTTTCAATAAAAACATTTGGCTTATTAAAGGCAAATGTAGAAACTGCGTTCGCTGTGTAGTGCCCAATTCCAGGAAACTTTTGCAATTCTTCACTATCCATAGGAAAAAGAGAATTGTACTGTGTTTGAATTATTTTAGCTGTTTCATGAAGGTATTTTGCCCTACGGTTATACCCTAACCCAACCCAAGCAGCAAGAACGGTATCAAATGATGCATTTGCAAGATCATCAACAGTTGGAAAAAGCTCAAGCCATTGATTATAGCGTGGCAAAACACGTTCTGTTTGTGTTTGTTGAAGCATTATTTCTGAAACAAGAATTTTGTAGGGATCTTTAGTTTCACGCCAAGGAAAACTCCTTCCCCAAGCATCAAAATAATCAGTAATAATATGCTTAAATTCTGAAATAGAAATAGGGCTCGGTTTACTCACGAACAACTAAACCCCGTTTTTTAAGTTCAAGTATGATTTTTTCTACTATTGTTTTAGGTAATGATTTTTCTGTATCAATTATTATATCAGCGAATGTATAATCCGCATTGTCAATTTTATAGAGTTCTTTATACCGCCGAGTGTCTTCGGCATCCCGCATCTTTGTAAACTCTATAATCTCTTCTTGGGAACCACCTTCTCTATTGAAAATTCTACGAGCTCTAGTTTCTTCGGATGCTTCAAGATATACCTTTATATTTGCTTCTGGCAACATCCATATTGCTAAACGAGATCCAAGCACACAAGAAGCTTGCCGTGCTAATTCAACTTGTTTTTCATCTACCATACGGTCATAAGAAAAATCATTTTTAGCATTTTCAAGGATTTGCTCAAGAGGTATACGCATCTCTGTTGCGAGAGCTCTAAATGTGTAGTTTATAAATGATATATCCAATATTTCTGCAAGCATTCTAGAAACGGTAGTATTTCCACAACCTGATCTTCCCGATATCGCAATGCGTACTTCTTTCCCTTCGGGTATGTAATAACGACTGTCGCTCATATGTTGCCTCCCTATTCGTCTACTCTATGTTCCGCATCTGCTCTCTAATATTTTCAAGTGCATCTTTTGCAGTAATAACCGATTGACCGACCTCAATAATCTGATTTTTTGAACCAATTGTGTTTATTTCTCGATTAATTTCCTGACATATAAAATCGCATTTACGACCTGGCGCAGGATTATTCTTAACTTCATAGCGCAACGCAGCAAGGTGTGCACCAAGGCGTACTAATTCTTCATGTATCGTATATTTTATGAGTAAAGCAGCAGTTTCCTGAAGCACTCGCTGTTCATCCACAGCATTACCTAAGACCTCTGTAAATCGTTTTTTTATATTATCTCGAAATATTTCTTCCATTTGCGGTTCATAGGCTAGAATACTTGAAACCGCTTCTTCAATGCGGAAAATCATGTTTTCAATATCTGTAGTTAGAGTTTTACCTTCCCGCTCACGGAATGCTTCAAAATCTTTAAATGCAGCTATAACCGAAGGTTCAATTATTTTCCAATAGTGATTAATGTCAATTACTCGTTCTGAAGTTAGAACTCCTTCCTGTGCAATGACGAGTTCAAGAGGTATTAGTTCTTGGCTTCCAATAGAATCAGCAACCTCCCGTATTGCCTGAGCATAAGCTCTTGCAGCGGAAGGATCTGCCAAAACCGTGATATTTGATGATTGTTCGCGAACACGAACAGTGAGTTCAACCTTACCTCGCTGAATTCTAGAAGAGGCAAACTCACGTAGTTTTGATTCAAGGCGTCCAAGCCAAAAAGGGGTATTTATGGACAAGTCGAGATATCTGGAGTTATAACTTTTTATCTCAACAGACACAGTAGTTTGATTAATAATATTTTCCGTGTAGGCATAACTAGTCATACTCTTCATAGTTCACTCCATTACAGTAGCATTACATCTGCTTTTTGTTTCAAATATAGTACGGCCTAACTGCCAGTTATCACCAGCCCCCATAGTCACAAAAAGATCTCCTTTCTTAAGGGAAGAAATAAGATATTTTTGAGCATCGAAAACTTCTTCAAAATATTTAACCTTACGATGTTTCTTTTTAGTTTCTTCATAAAGAGTTTCTCCAGTTACTGAACCTGAATAATCATCACGGGCAGAAGGATATATCTTGTGTAAAATTAGTTCATCGGCACAGGAAAAAGATGAGGCAAATTCTTTAAGCAAGGCTGCAGTTCGTGAACTAGTATGAGACATAAAATCAACAATTATATGTCGATTTGGATAGAACTCTTTTAATCCGGCAAGCGTTGTGCGTATGGCCGTTGGATGATGAGCGTAGTCGTCAATAAAAAGCACGCCCTGAGCTTCTCCTAATATTTCTCCACGTCTACGCGAGCCAGAAAAACCTTCTAAGGAGGAACGAATTTGAGCAACATTTTGTATAGTCAATTCATGACCTTCGGCATTAAGGAGACTCACGGCAAGGGCAATAGATGCTACAGCGTTTAAAATATTATGTCTTCCCGGAACACTGAGCTTAAATTGGCCAGAAAAACCAGCTAAAGAAAATACCTGTCGTTCTTTATGCACCCCTTTCATTGATATACGATAATCTCCGAAAGCTTTTTCTCCATAAGGAGTGTAAATAAGATCAGGGCGACTAGAAAAAACCATTCGAACTGCTTCGCAAGCTCCTGGATCGTCGGCACAATAAATTAATTCTCCAAATTGTGGCAAGGAATCAATGTATTGCATAAAAGCTGAAATAATTGATTCATAGGTGGGATAATAATCTTGGTGATCAGATTCAATGCTTGTAAGAACAATTTTAAAAGGATGGAAATGTAAAAAATGACGACGATATTCGCAGGTTTCTGCTATAAAATATCGTGAACCATTAACCATAGTACAGCGATTGTTAAATCCAGATATTGCACTACCTGCAAGCACTGAGCAGGGAAAGTTCAATGATTTAAGAATAGTACCAACCATTCCTGTAGTTGTTGTTTTTCCATGAACACCAGCAATTCCAACAGATTTACTGTTACGAGAAAAATGACCTAATGCTTCAGTGTATTCAAGAATTGGTAGTTTTTGAGCTTCTGCAGCAATTAATTCAGGGTTTATATTTCTTTCATAAGCAGAAGAGTGAATAACCATTTGTGTGTTTTTGGGAAGATTATTGCGAGAAAAGGGAGTCATAGGAGTAATACCCAGTTCCGCTAATATTTTATCAGTATAAAACTCATCGGGAACATCGCTGCCGGTAATAGAGGCACCACGAGAAACCAGGAGCTCGGTTAATGCAGTCATACCGGTACCCTTAATACCAACCATATGGATGCGAAAATTTTGAAGGTTTGCGGGTAGATTAATTTGACACATATCATATGCATAATACCCAAAGAGGTACTTTACCGCAAGATGGTTTTCAGGCATACTTATAATATGATCGTAAAACGTCAAACAGAATTATTTTGTGACTGGCTTGAGAATTATCTAAATTACGAAAGAATTTCTAATCGTGAAGGTTTTTCTCTAGAAACAATGCAGTTTTTAGTAAATCGCTTTAAAAATCCAGAACAAAACGTAAAAATGATCCATGTTGCTGGTTCGAAAGGTAAAGGTTCTATTTCTACTATGATTTCACGTATTTTAACCGAATACGGCTTTGAAACGGGATTATATCTTTCCCCCCATCTTTTAGATTTCACCGAACGCATTACTCTTGCTGGAAAACCTTTTTCCGACTTACTTTATGGGATTGCAGCAGATAAAGTTGTTCCCCTAGTTGAATCAATTATACCCCAAGAAATTCCGGGCAATCGCGAACCAACATGGTTTGAACTGGTGACGTTGTTTGCCTTTGTTGTATTTAATACTGCAAGAATGAAATGGGCGGTAATTGAAACTGGATTAGGTGGAAGACTAGACGCAACAAATGTTATTACCCCACTTGCCTGTGTTTTTACCCCAATAGAACTAGAACATACCGAATATCTTGGAAAATCAATTGAAATGATAGCTAAAGAAAAAGCTGGAATAATTAAGGCGGGGGTGCCTGTTTTTACTTCTTTTCAACATCCAACTGTTCGAGCTATCCTAGAAAAGAAAGCAAAAGAACTTTCGTGTCCATTTTTTTCGATGGATGATTCTCTTGAATCTGTTAAAACAACACTCAGTCTTACTGGTCTCGATACAGAAATAACCTATAGTTCCCAAAAAGATAAACCCGTATTTGAAGGACCTATTTGCACTCGTTTATCTTTGCTAAATGAAATTCAAGCAAACAATGCAGCTTTGGCAGCATTTGTAGTAAAATATCTCTTACCAGATATTTCTAACACTGTTATTTCAAAAGGGCTCTCGTCTGCATGGCTTCCCGGTCGTTTTGAACTAATTTCTGCTGATCCTCTGATTATTCTAGATGGTGCTCACACTGTTGATAGTATAGCATTAACCTTGAACACATTTGATTCACTTACACAAATGCTAGGAGAACTCGTCTTTGCCTGTGCGGCAGATAAAAATGTTGACGTTATTGCTACAGAATTTGGTAAACGATTCTCACAGATTACCCTAACCCGCCCAGGCGACGTAAAAAAAAGTGACATTAATCATACGGTTTTAGCATTTAAAGAAGCTCTAAAAACTGAAAAAGATGTTAACATAGAAGTAAACGCTGATTATGTTTCTGTCTTAAAAAATGCTTTTAAACGATCACGGGCAGAAAAAAAGCCACTATTAATTACTGGTTCATTTTATTTGGTTGCTGAAGCGAAAAAGATACTGGCAAAAGAGAATCTGGATCTATAAAGCTTATTCCAAAGGCATATAACTGTAGAGGCGTTGAATACGTCTGAGCATTGTAAATCTGATCTCCAATAATGGGATATCCCAGAGATGCTAAATGAACTCGAACCTGATGCCGGTAGCCGCGAGTTAAAGAACAAGAAAAATCCGTCGATGGAATTAAATCTACATTATTTTGAACAACATTTTCGATCGTTGTTGTATACATTTTACCCCCATCCTCAAACTGTCTATCTTGGGGAAAAATAGGACGAACTTCGCGCCGACCGGGTCCGAATGCTCTAAATTTACTAGTAATCTTTTTTGGAAATTCGTCTTGTAATTTTACTGTCATATTTGTAATAATATTTGATTTTCCCGCGCAAAATGCATAATAACGTTTGCTTATATGCCCCTCTTGTTGTAACTCATTAAAGAAAATATATGCTTGAGTTGTTTTTGCAATAAGAACTAACCCTTGTGTGCTCGTATCAAGACGATGAACCAAACCATGCTCAATAGGCTTTCTACCAATTACATGAGCAGCATCAGGAACTTTGTTCAAAAACCATGATAAAAGGGTTCCCTCTTCGTCTGCAACAAGCGGAGCGGTGGGCATGTCATGTGGTTTATGAACCAATGCCCAAGCTGCAGTTTCAGCATGTATAACCGGCTCTCTCATGTACTACTATCCCCCTCAAGCCTTTCAATAACATGACGGAAACGTGAAGGAACCGGTGCAAAAAATGTTTGCACAGAATCAACACCGGGAACTCGTATAGAAAGCCGCCTTGCGTGAAGCATGAGAGTTGCGTCACGGAATATTTTATCCTTTTTCCCATAAATGGGATCTCCTAAAATAGGGGTTCCTAAATATTTTGCATGAACCCGTAGTTGGTGAGTTCGACCGGTATGCAGGGTAAAAGATACCAATGAATAATTATCGATTACTTTAACAACACGAT
>DUOS01000150.1 GCA_012838745.1 Treponema sp.
CCATCATGGGTCATAACTCCGAGGTCTCCGGTATTAAGCCATCCGTCGGAAGAAAGCACCTTAGCTGTAGATTCTGGATCCTTGTAATACCCCTTCATTACCTGGGCGCTTCGGACATAGATCAATCCCATTTTCCCTGGAAGGCACTCGTTTCCCTCGTCTCCAATGAGCTTGATTTCCATGCCTGGAAAAGCAGTTCCCACGGTTCCTGCTTCGAGTGTGGAAAGGTTTCTAACTGCCACTACAGGACCAGATTCAGTGAGCCCATAACCTTCCATGAGACAGATTCCCGCGGCAGCAAAAAAGAGATCAACCTTTTTTTGTAAGCTTCCCCCGCCAGATACAGCAGCCTTGAGTTGTGTGCCAAATAAGCCGCGGATTGGTTTAAGGATAACATTGCGTCCAAGTGAATTGATTGGCATTAAAAGAAGCCGTGGAATTGCAGAAACAATTTTATCAAGTATGCGATTTCGTTTTTTAAAACTGGGTGTTAGGCCTTTATAAAGATTATCGAGACGTGCGTATACCCCGCCAATAGCCACAAAAAAACCAAAGAGACCGCGTTTAATCGAGCTTGAAGCGTCCATCTTTTTTTGGATGGTATTGTAGACCGACTCCCAAATACGAGGAACTGCGGTGGTATATTGGGGGTTAATTTCTGCAAAATCTTTCATCATGATAGAGCCAATTGGCTTGGAATACGCAAGGCCGACTCCGTTACCTAGGGCAATATATTGAACAATACGTTCAAATGAATGCCATACGGGTAGCATGGTAAGCCATGTATCACCAGGAACGGTATTCATTCGTTCTCTCCCGCCGGAAACATGAAGCAAGTAGTTTTCCTGAGTAAGGGGCACCCCTTTTGGGCGTCCGGTTGTACCAGAGGTAAAAATTATGGTGGCTACGTCATCTTTTTTACCTGCATCTACTTGCTGCTCAATTTTAGAGGGGTAGTCCGTTCGGTATTTCTTTCCGATCTCAATGAGTTGAGAAAACGTCATTATAGAAAGCCCTGTTTGATCAGGAAGATCTTTGTTGTCTTCCATAATAATTATAGTAGTAAGTTCTGGGAGGTCTTTTTTTGCAGCAACAAGGCGATTTACTTCAACATCACGCTCGGCAACAATATACCGGCACTGAGTTACACCGTAAATAATACTAATTTCAGCATCGGTAACATCTCGGCCGCGGGGAACATCAGGGGAACCACACGCTTGAATACCAATATCGGCAACCGTCCATTCGCGGCGGTTATCAGAAAGAAGTCCAACTGGTTCGGCGTTCTTAAGTCCAAGACTCAATAGTCCTGCGCCAAAATCTAGTGCATCTTGATAAAAATCTGCAAAACTTCGGGGAATAAAGGAAGATTTCCCTTCTCGATAGTATTGTGCGTTGAAGTCAGGATAGCGACATTGGATGTCGCAAATAATTTGAGGAATGGTATTCATGATTTCTCCTAATAAAAAAACATTATTAATGGTTGTATATAAATAGACACATTAATTGCTGTTTAGTTGCAGAGAAATGCTGGTCACAAAAAAAGAAGCTCCGCTTCGAGTATACCGTGTTGAATAAACACGTTGTCCCGAAGGGAGCTTCTTTCCGTCCCGCTGAGCGGATTGCTTACTGAAGAAGTCCGAGTACGCTTTGCGTAGTCTGATTAGCCTGCGCGAGCATAGCTGTTCCGGCTTGGGTAAGGATTTGGTTCTTTGTAAAGTCGACCATTTCTTTTGCCATGTCGGTATCACGGATACGTGATTCTGCTGCCTGGAGATTTTCGGCTCCAACTAACAGTCCCTTCGATGTGTAATCGAGTCGGTTCTGATAGGCACCAAGATCGGCGCGCTGCTTATTCACCTTCTTCATTGCTTCGTCAATGGTTCCGATAGCACGGTTTGCACTGTCAGGGCTTGAGATAGACATAATCTTCTCGTCCCCAACGTTTCTAACACCAAGAGCTGAAGAAGTCATGGTGCCAATGTAGACACGGGTTCTTTGATCCATGTTGGCGCCAATATGGAACCACATAGATCCTGTCACAGTGTTTTCTCCGGATTCCCGAGCAAAACGTCCTGTTAACATGTTCATTCCATTAAACTGCGCGTGGCTTGCAATCCGGTCAACTTCTGCAACAAGTTGTGATACTTCGACCTGGATTTGCATGCGGTCTTCGGAGGAATAAATTCCGTTAGAAGACTGTACGCTAAGTTCACGGATACGCTGCAGGATATCCTGGGTTTCCTGAAGGTAACCCTCGGTTGCTTGAATAAAGGAAATACCGTTCTGTGCGTTGGTACTTGCTTGATTCAAACCGCGGACCTGACTGCGCATCTTTTCAGATACGGCGAGTCCGGAGGCGTCATCACCTGCGCGATTAATGCGCATGCCGGAAGAAAGTTTTTCTATGTTTTTTTGGCTTCCCAAATTAGTCTCACCGAGAGTTCTCTGAGAAAACATAGCGCTCAGGTTGTGATTGATGATCATAATGCTACTCCTTTGGCTATTTTCGACGACGTATTACTATGTCGTTCGCGGCATCCCTGCCGATCTGTCAATTTTTACCGGATCCTCTGACGTTTCCCGCGCAGAAGACGGAGTATGCTTTTTCAATGGGTACCTGTCCCCTAAGGAAGTCATACGTATATATACTATCGGAAGCCGAAAAAAAGTCTTGAGAGAAAAATGACAGAAGTGTGAATAATTTTTATTAGTAAGTGAGTTAATTGAGCGGGGCTTTTTTTGAATGCATTTTTTGGTGAGCTATTTTTTTGTGCGAGGTAGACGGCAGTTAGTGCAACCGAGAATATGTATATGTTTCTTTTTGCCCGGTCGATCGAACATACGAGCAATGAGGTATACATCGGGGGGTGCTGTTTTTCCACAGACTGGGCAGCTTCTGCGAAGATTATCTTCTATAAAAGGATGGCAATGTGGGCAGCCAAATATATGGCAAAGGCGGTCTGTTTCTCCAGGAAAGATAGCCGACTTGATTTGTTCACCAGGAGCTAATGGTGAGGAGCACAGCGGGCATCTGCCAACAGAGGGGCCTGCTGCGGCCTTTTTTTTTGTTTTTTTGCGCTGAGTTGGGGCAGCGGAAAAAATACCGTAGGCGAAAACTAAAAGAAAAATCCCTACAAAAACAAGCGCCACGATGTAATATGGTCCTAGTATCATACATACATAATGCACGATTTTTCTGCTTGTCGCAATCTATAAAGTAGTTTATCATTAAATAGTGTCGATTTTATATGTTGTAGCGACTCCAATTGGAAATCTGGGTGATATTACCCAGCGGGCTCTTGATACTTTCAAGCTAGTTGATGTTATAGCCTGCGAAGATACTCGCCATACATTACATTTATTGACACATTTTGGTATTAGAAAACCGCTTATTTCCTGTCGTTCACAAAATGAAAAAAAAGCGGCAGCGAAAATTGTTGAGCTCTTGAAAAAAGGCCAATCAGTTGCATATGCAAGTGATGCAGGTACACCAGCGCTGAGTGATCCCGGTGCTGTTTTGGTTCGGGAGGTACGTGAAGCTGGTTTTACTATTGTTCCATTGCCAGGCCCTTCTGCTTTTGCAACCTTGTTGAGTGTTTCTGGTGGGGTAGATAAAAGTGTTATCTTTGAGGGATTCCTTTCACCCAAGCCCGGAAGGCGGCGTTCTCGTGTACGAGAACTCATGGAAAGTGGCTATGCTGCTGTTTTATATGAATCTCCCTTTCGAATAGTAAAGCTTTTGGCTGATATTGCCGAAACTGACAATGATCGGCGGGTGATTGTTGGCCGTGAACTGACTAAATTGCATGAGGAAATTGTTTCGGGAACTGCAATTGCTGTTTTTGAAGACTTTTCTTCGAGAACTAAGGTAAAGGGCGAGTTTTCTGTGTATATTAGCGGAAAAAACGCTTAATTTTCAGGACCAATTGGTCGATAAGAGAGATGAAGGCAGGATGACTATGATGATTGATCGTTTGGGGGGAATAGATCCCCTAAAAAATGTACAGAATACTCAGAAAACACACCGGGCAAAAGAAAGCGCTCAACCGGATTCGATCAATGTTTCCGATGAAGCCCGATTACGAGCCGAAGTTTTTCAAGCGATGGAAGCTGTGGGTTCAGCCCCAGACGTTCGATCCGAGCGTGTGGCAGAAGTCATGAAAAAAATCGAGGACCCCGCATATATTAATAATGCAGTAGTAGATATAGTCGCAGACCGTCTTATGGACGTATTTGGAGTATGATTCCGGTTGGCCGGAACGTAGCCGGCCTCGGCAAAAATGGCGGACCAGTTGGTTCCGCCTTTTTTTTTGGAGTTTCGTATGGCAGATTTTGTTTTTCGCATTTCACCTAACGTAATACTTGGGCCGCACACACTCGCGCGACTTGCCCAAGTTGCTTCTGCATGGGGTACTAAGTACATGCTTATTGCCGATCCTATTCTTAAAGAGTTTGATCTGGTGGATAGGGTTGTTTCTTCGCTTGAAGAAAAAGGTATTTCCGTATTTGTCTTTGATGATATACCCTCGGCTCCAACATCGGCAACGCTTGAACAAGCCCTTTCATTAGCCCGAGGGGCACATATACACGGGGTAATTTCCTTTGGCGGGCTTAAGACTGCGGCGCTCGGGCGCGCTCTTGCCTCTTTATACAACGAAATGCAAGATGTTTACGATTTTCTTGCTGGGGCCCAACCTTTTTCTGGGTCACTGCCCTTTATCGAAGTTCCCTCAACCTGTCGCGATCCTTTTGTTTTTATGGATAGGACACCGGTTATTGATGCGAGAAATAGACAAATACGTCTTATGAAAATTCAAAACGGTGTATGTAAAGCGGTAATAATTGATCCAAATCTTTATATGAATATGTCTCCTAATACAGCGGTTTCCATGATATTTCATGCGATTGTTCTTGCGGTTGAGGGTTATGTTTCAACACGTTCAAACTTCTTTTCTGAAACAATGCTAGGAAAAGCGATAGAAATGCTTTTGCTTGCTCTTGATCCTGAACAGAGCAAGCTTGTAGGAACTCCTTCTGAGATGCTTGTGGCTCAGGGAGGTTGTATGGCTTCTATGGGGGTCGCCGTGAGTTCCCCTGGTGTAGCTACGGCAATTTCTCTTGCCTGTAACGCTCGATATAAAACCTCAACGTCTCTTGTGTGTTCGGTATTGCTTCCATATATTATGGAAGACGCAGCAAGAGCCAAGGTAGATAGGATAGTAACTATTGGGAAAATGCTTGGGGTTTCTGGTTCTGGTCTTAATTCTAGCGAAATTGCGCGTGCTGCTATAGACGATATTCGTAGGCGGCTTGCTCTTGCAGGATTGCCTACTCGCCTCAAGGACTTAGATCTTACTATTGATCAACTCGTTCCCGCTGCAGAAGATGCTGCCGCGCTCGACTTGATGAACTACATCCCTCGGGCTATGTCTAGCGATGAGCTTTTTGATCTTATCAAACAAGCGTATTAGGATTTCCTGATGATTCCATTATTCAAACTCGATCGGCTCCCTCCTGGGCAGCGGCGGCGAAAGCTTGTACGGTTGTTAACAGGATGGGAGCGGCGTTTATATGCCCTAATTGTTAGTTTAGGCACCTCATTAAATATTTCAGATATAAATTCTCTCCCCAAAACATCTGCTGCTGAAATTCTTACGGGGTCTGATGTTTCCTATCTCCTTGGGATTTCTCTTCTTGTACTGGAGGATCCCGCTATTCATGCTCCAGCTATAACTCCTGCAGACAGATCTTTGCTCGATAGAATGTCTAAGTTTAAAGGAACAGCTCAAGCAACGGAGGACGTTTCTTTACAGGAGCTACTTCGTCTTTGCAACCATGTGCGACATGCATTGGTACACGCAACGGGAATCTTGCCAGCAGATTGGGATTTTGTTCACCCTGAGACAGGGGTACCCGATGAGCGTAAGTTTCGAGAAGGGGTTACCGTCTATGCGGAAGATATTCGATCTCCCTTTAATGTGGGCTCCGTATTCAGAACTGCGGAAGCTTTTGGCGCTGAACGGGTTTTACTTTCGCCGGGTTGTGCGTCGCCCGAGCATCCTCGTGCAGAGCGATCTGCGATGGGCTGTGTTGGTTATATACCGTGGCAACGATGCGAATTAGAAGAATTGTCGAGAGAGATTCCTGTTTTTGCACTTGAAACCGGCGGTATTCCGATCCATGAGTTTGAATTTCCGCACAAGGGCGTAGTCGTTATTGGTTCAGAAGAGCTTGGAATAAGTAGCGAAGGTCTTGAACGAGCCACGTATGGTCGCGTTTCTATTCCTATGACAGGAATAAAAGCCTCTATAAATGTAGGTGTGGCTTTTGGAATTGTAATGCATGCATGGGCTGACTATCTTGACTGTTCGTTCTCGAAAGCACGCTGAAAACCAGAGCTGATTTTTTGTAGCTGTACTTCAGAAGTTATTTTAAAAAGTTTGAGAAGGTCAGAATCAATTTGATAATATTCAATGTCTTTTTCTTGATAATGAATCATAAGATCTGCAATATGTACGGTTGCGGTTAGCATGCGATATTCCTCAGGGGCTTGTTCAACGAGATGATGGAATCTAATAGCGGCAACGAGAGCCGGGGGGAAATTCCATTTTTCTGCGAGGGCGGCACCAATTTCTGCATGGTTAATTCCGGTAAGTAATGTATCGAATACCTTGTCTGGAATGTTGTGTGTTTTCTTAACACCTTCAAGTTTTTCAAGAAGCTCGGGATACAATGCGCTCAGAACAATTTTACCTAGATCATGCAAAAGACCGCAGACATAGGCGTCTTCGGTGACTACATGTTTCTTAAGGAAATTTCTGGCAAGATTATACGCAAAAAAACCAGATTTGTATGAGTGTTCCCATAAAGCCTTTTGTTCTTCTGAGGTTGAGCCAAGTATGTGAATTGAGCCAATTGAGTAAAGAAGATTTTTAATGCCGCGGATTCCTACAAGCTTAACTGCTTCTGTTATGCTGGTGCATTGTTTTGCTAGAGAAAAGGCGGCTGAGTTAACCAGCTTAAGCAAGTCGGTAGTTAGGGCTACATCATTGCTAATATGTGCAGCTATATCCGAAAGCTTTGAGTCGGGATCATTCAAAAGCTTTTGTATTTGTGCGATATTTTCTGGGAACTGGGGAAGTTCGTCTATATATGAGACAACTTCTTTCGTTAGCTCACTGAGATGTTTTTGAGTGAGCGTGTCTATTGGCATGGTAATACGCGTTATCGTTTCTCCGTCTTGAACAAGAACTTCGTAGCATTCATCGCTAAGCCCAACTTTTTTGAGCATTAGCATCATTATTACAAGGCCGAGCCCAGCGCCTTCGGTGTCGTCCATAACTTGGGAGAATGCTTCTTCGAGGGTTTCAAATTGGTTCGCTCGTGCAATTTTATCAAATACTCGTTTGAACTCAGTTTTATTCATTTCGGAATTGTTCCGAATTTCCAGCATGATCGAATTGTTTTTTATCTGCATAATAACTTTTACATAAAGTCCGGCCTCACGTTGAAGCCGGAGGTAATAGTCAATATTGGAAAGTGTTTCTTCTTTAAATCCCTTCATACCTTCTTCGTAATCGCGGGGCCTATTAATATCAAGTTTTTTTTCTATAAAATAAACACGTTTAGTGTTTGCTTTTTTTGCGTTAGTCGTTAGTTCATTGATGCAATAACTTAGATAATCCTTGAGTCGTTCTTGACTGAGTTCTTCAAGAAAAAGGGCAAGAATTTCCGAAATATACAGCTCAATCTCATGAGGAAGTGTATATGTCGTAATAGAGAGGGGCACGCCCATTCGAGTAGCTTTTCGAATTTTTTCGGAATCAACCGTAATCTGACTTTTTGTAACCATTATAAATTAGTTTAGCGTAGGAATTCGTTTTTTTCCAGTAGTATTGTTGTCAATTTGCAAATTTACGCATCCGTTCGGCATGTTCAAGCAAAACCTCCCTCACTTTACGGTCAAACTCAGCAGAAGAGACCGGTGCGAGGAGGGAAATCCCTTCGTCTACGGTATCAATTGCCCAAATATGAAAGAGCCCATCTTCTACTGCAGTTTGTAAGCGTTCTGATGGAAGGAGGTTTGACATGTTGCGGCGTGGAATAATTACTCCTTGCGTACCAGTGAGTCCTAAAATTGAACACGTTTCGAAAAACCCTTCAATTTTTTCGGGAATACCGCCGACCGGTTGTACATCTCCAAGCTGGTTCAGACTTCCTGTTACTGCTATGTCTTGGCGAAGAGGTATCTGAGCAATAGCAGAAAGCAATGCAAAAAACTCGGCACAGGAAGCGGAGTCGCCATCTACCTCGGTATATGACTGTTCAAAACAAATGCTAGCAGAAAGGGCGAGGGGTATGTCTTGTGCATATTTACGATGAAGCAGACCTTGGATAATTAAATGCGCCTTGTCGTAGATTTCACCCGAAAGACCAGATTCTCGCTCAATGTTAATAATTCCTTTATTGCCTGGTGCAGCCTGTGCTGTTACGGCTATAGGTATGCCGAAGGCATGATACCCACGATCCATAATAGCAAGACCATTTACCTTACCTATTATAGCGCCGGTTACATCGAGAACAATCTCCCGTGACTTAACCATTTCTGAATATTTTTCTTCTGGTAGTTTTTGTAAGTATTGCCGATGCTCAATTGCTTTAGCAACTATTTCTCGAGAGATAGCAGGGCTCGTTTGTTTACGAGCATGATAGTCGGCCTCTAGAATGAGATCAGAAATGAGAATAAATCGTGTGGTGAGCATAGTTCTATATTCTGAAACACGTGCGGCATAAGTAAGGATGCGGGCAAGTCCTGAATCGTCAATAGGTAAGGTTCCGCTTCTCTTAGCGGTATCGGTTACAAATGCGATAACACGGGCCATGTTTTCGTCGGTTAAAGGCATAACTGAATCAAACTCTGCACAGACTTTAAAAAGCTTTTGAAAATCTGGATCTTCTTGATACAGAAAGTCGTAAGAATATGACCCACCAATTATAATTACTTTGAGGTTTATCGGAAGTGCTTGAGGTTTAAGTATGCTAGGAAGATGGTTGCCTGATGGGGGTGTTTGGATTTCCGCCTTACCGGATTGAAGCACGCGCTTAAGATACGGCCAGGTTCCTTCTTCCATGAGGACATCTTGAAGCCTAAGGATTAAAAATCCGCCTGCTGCTCGATGAATAGCTCCTGGTCGGATATGTAGATGCCCATTAACTGAAGAATCGTCGTTAGCATTTGAAGGATCTATGCTTCCAAAAAGATTAACAAAGGTGGGAACTTCTTCCTGAACAATGTAGTTTTTATCCTTGGTATGTTCGCATACTAGATTAACGGCATAACGCCCGAAGAAAACACGCTTGTGTGATGCAGACTTGAAGGGGTCAAAAAGGTGCTTGTTTGAAAAAAGATCTTCTTTGAGCTCTTTAAGGTATTCAAGAGCACCGTGATTAGCAGGTTTTTTACCGAGAAGGCTTGTAAGAACGGTGAGTTCGTTTTCTATAATCGGCGTCGCGGATTCCGTGCGGAGTGCCCGTACCTTTTTTTCTGTTTCTTTCCGCCGTTCTCGTAAAATAGAAAAAAGGTCGGACATTCTGTCGAGACACCGAAAATAGTTTTCTCGGATAGTATTCAGTTTTTCTTGGGGAAGCTTTCCTGTAGCAACCTGTCTTTGTAATTCATCAAGAGTAACTGATTTGTTTCTTACTATTGGAACAAGATCCATAGAGCGTGCTTCGTCATCACGGATTTGTATAACGGAAAAACCAGAAAGAGCCATTTCTGTTTCGAACTTAGAAAGAAGTAGGTTTTCTTGGGATTCTGCTTCTGCTGTTATTTTCTTTCGTGCCGTAGCGAAAACCTCTGAGTTTGAGATTTGAACAACTTGTTTTCTAATTGATTCAATCGCCGTTTTAAGCGTGTCGCGAAAATAGATTCCTGTTTCTGGTGGGAAAAACAAGGCTCGAGGTTCTAGCTGGTGTTTAAAATTACATACATAGGCAATATCTTGTAGATCCTCTGGATTTGCTCTATAGTTTTTTAACAGGGTTGTTAAAACGGTTCGGCGTCCAGTTCCTGATGCGCCCATTATAAATATATTGTATCCGTCGGCTCTGATTCCTAATCCTAGCTCCAACGCGCTGATTGCACGGTCTTGGCCAATAATTGGAGTGTTAGTACCATTAATTCTAAGCTGACGTACTGTAGCTTCGGGGATTGAGAACTGAATTTGCTGTGGCGTACATTCTAGCGTTTGCATCATACGCTCCTTATGTTTTTTTGTAGTATACTGCATATCTGGTAGAGAGGGTTATATGTCTGATTTTTTTATAGGCGAGCTGCTTATTCTTTTGCTTTTGCTTCCCGTTGTGATGAGACCTTTTATTCGGCGTCTTCAAGGGATTCGCGGCATTGTTTTTCTCCCTCCAGTTGCGCTAACGGTTTGTGTTCTAATAATAGCAGGATCCGGATTTTTGTTTTCTTTTACTCCCCTTTTAGTTATTACACTTATCCTGTTTTTTGCGGGCATTCCTCGTATGGCGCGTGCCATCCGAAGTCTAGAGACTGACTGGTACTCACTGCCTTCGGCTATTTTTTACGGTTTGTTTTTTCTGGTATTTTTTATTGTAGCATTTGCTGCATTTTTCTTTGCACCGGAAACTGCGTATCTTGGATCTGTCCCTATTATTAAAGAGGTTAATCTTGAGCGGGTTTCTTCGACAGTTAACGTGCGGCACTATTGCTGGAAGCCGCAGCCCGATGTAGGGCATAAGGGAACTGTTATATTTTTTCCGGATGTTGTTGGTGGGGCAAATAGTCGAAACACTGCTGCCTGTATATTGGCAGAAAAAGGGTATACCGTATTTTCTAACGATTACTGCCGTTTTCATGCATGGCAAAATCCCATCATGGCTTTTTCTGCTTTTCGGAGACCTGTTTTGTTGGCAGGAAAAATAGGTGGTAAAACCCCCTTGTTCACTGATGACCGTGAGATCTATCGTGCCCAACAGGGCGATTTTTCGCTGATGGTCGCTGAGGTTCGTGCTGCAATGCAGCCAGGTTCGCTCTTTATACTCGCAGAGGGAAGTGCCTGTGCTCCAGCCGCTGAATATCTAAGAACTGGAGGAGAGGATATACGCGGTTTCATCTGTCTTGTATCGCAACAAGGGCTTGAGGCAACTGAGTTAGTTCTAGATGCTTCTGGGTTCACTGAAGAATATACAAGGGTATATTCTGAAACTGTAATGACTCCCAAAACCGCAAGCGAAAAACCTGTTCTTTTACTTTCTACCGAATCCGGTTCTATGATCGGTAGAGGAGAGTTGGACGCCAATGATGTGTTGGCAGCAACTCTCCTAGGTGGGAATCGCGATGCCGGCCGCAAGCGTGCCGAACGCCTTGCTCGCCGAATAACGGACTGGTGCGATTCTCGAAATCATGTGGAGGAAATACAATGACATCTAAAGAGCTTACTAGCTGGTTTGATCATGTGCTAGAAACGGAGAACTTTGCGGAAGCTGATTCATCAAAAAATGGGCTGCAAGTTGATAACGATGGCGCAGAAATTACACGAGTAGCTTTTGCAGTGGATGCATGCCTTGAAACAGTAACGCGTGCAAATGCTGCAGGAGCAGGTATGCTTGTGGTACACCATGGTTTATTCTGGAAAGAACCCGAACGGGTAACGGGGCCTCATTACCGGCGTTTACGGGCGCTTATGACGGCTAATATGGCCTTGTACGCAAGCCATTTGCCTCTAGATGCTCATGACGAACTCGGTAATAATGCGGGTCTAGCAAATCGAATTGGCCTCATAAAGCGAAACCCCTTTGGTGTTTGGCGCGGTTGTGTAATTGGTGTATCTGGTTCTTTTGAACAACCGATATCTTTGGATGCTTTGTGTAGCCGTCTTTTCCCCGACGATGCACAGCCTCCACATTTACTGCCCTTTGGACCCCAGAAAATACGGACTGCTGCGGTTGTTTCAGGCGGAGCCTCCTCCGAAATGTATCAGGCCATAGATGCTGGTTTCGACTGTTTTATTACAGGCGAAATTGGGCATGAAGAATATCACCATGCCTTGGAAAATAAAATAACTGTAATTGCGGGTGGACATTATCGTACAGAAACCTTAGGAGTTCAACAATTAGCAGTTCGTTTAGGCCGTGAAACCGATATCGAAACTGTTTTTATAGACGTTCCTACTAACTTATAGGTACAATAACCATACAACAAGGGGTTTAGAATGAATAAATGGCTTCGAGAGCGGTTGGTTCCGCTTTCTCTCACCTCGGCTGTAATTATTGCCGATCAGCTTACAAAATGGATTATTACGATAACGGTTCGTCCTTGGTCGGTTGGGGCTTCATTTTTTGGAGACTTTTTCCGGATAGTACGGGTGTATAACCCTGGAATTGCCTTTAGTATAGGTGGATCGCTTTCGCAAGATCTGCGGAGCATTCTTTTTGGGTTGCTCCCGCTTATCGTACTTGCAATTGTTGTAGCCGTTTATTTTCGTAGTGATGACCTTTCTCGGTTTCAGCGTTGGTGTGTTGCGGGAATTGTGGGTGGCGGTATTGGTAACTTGATCGATCGGTTTTTCCGACCCGAAGGCGTTCTGGACTTTCTCGATTTTAAATTTTATGGATTGTTTGGGTTTGAGCGTTGGCCAACTTTCAATGTTGCAGATTCAAGCGTGGTAATTAGCGGAGCCTTGCTTCTTTTTTCGATCTTAATAACTTTTAAAAATACTAACCCTAAAAATGGAGAGGTAACACAGGATGAATAAAAAAATAAACACTGTGGTTTTTATCGTGGTAGGAACAATTGTGAATATACTATTGGCTATGTTCTTTATTTCACTATTGATGGTTGTTGCGTTTAAAGTTAATACGATTTGGCCTGGACATGGAGTACCGATGCTTCCCTTTGTTTTTATCGCAGGAATCGTTTTAGCTATGTTAGTGTACCAACGGATTTCTCACTGGGTTGTTGAGCGGTTCGGCTTGTCAGACAAGCTTGACTCCCTCATACACTTTAAGAAACGGAAGAAAAAACCACGCGATTAATAGCCGTCGGAAAGCTCTCTGTTCCTGTCGCGCTGGCAAAGTTCTTGGTAAACCAGTGCGCGGGGCTTGAGTTTGTCTTTGATTTCTTGGGTAAACGGCATGAACCGCCAGAAAACTGCACGCACTTCTTTAGTGAGTTTTTGTATTCCTTCGCTTTCCTTGAGCATCCATAAAAGATAATCATTGATAAAGTATTCTTTTACATCACCTTTAAGTTTTTGCGACTGAAACCACTGATAGTAATTTCCGGTTAATCCTTCTTCCATCCAGTAATAAGAAGCTTTTTCTTTAGCAACCTGCCAGCGTAAATCGGCCACAGCAGTGAGCAATGCTATTCTGAGATTTCGAGAGTACATGGGGATTGCAATTCGCCCTCTGCTTGTAATTCGATTGTAGCGATCAAAAGGTTCCCAACAAAAACCAATATCCCCATAAGAAGGAATAAGAATAACGAAGGGCGGTATTCGGTTTAATTGTGATTTATATTGCCGACAATACGCTTCGGGATCAATGGTTTCAATCCAATGGAGCATATCGATAACATTTTCTCGTGTTCCAATTTCTCTTGGGGCGCAGTGGAAGTATTCGCGGGAAACTATGGGAAAGTGGTTCCCTTGGCGGCCACAGGTCATTTTAGCCATTTGGCGGAGAGTGTCGTATTCCGAAGTGATTCCTGATGCGTTGGTTTCTCCGCCCCCGGAGGCATCAACTTTTTGCTGGAGGGTTCTTACGTCCCCATCTGCAACTTGATAGTCATCTATAAGTTTGTTTAGGTCTCGATCCATTACCAGTATTTGCTTTGAAGTTTCCATCGAATCGGTAAGAGCTCTTTTTTGTTGGTCTGTGTAACAAGCTTTTACTCCAGGAAAGCCGCCGAGAGTATCATGAATAAAAACTGAATCAAAAGTCTTTTTGAGAGAATCCTCCGCTGTGGTACGTTCTTCCGATTTTGCACGCATAAGGTTTTCTGCACTCTGGAGTTTTCCTTGAGCCTTTGAAAGAAGTTGTTGAAACCGAGAAGAATCATCCTTTTTTTTGGATTTTACTTCGTCAGTTGTTGATGGACCAATTTTCCCTGCACCGATTGAGCGAAGCCATTCGTCGAGATAATATATTGGCTCTCCAGTTGTGTTTTCTTCAATTATTTTACTGAATAAATCGCGCTGTTCATCGGTAAGTAGCGTGGGAAGGAGTAGTCCAAAGCGTAGTGCATATTGCTTTTCTTTTGTAGCTTTACCGCCTCCCGCTTTGAGTGCGATATTCGCCATAAAGTCCCAGTAAACCGTTATTAATTGTTGGCGGTAAACACTACGATCTTTTGGGTCTTGGCAGGTAAGGTATTTCGAAAGCAACTCATGCAAACGTTTAGCTGAATCAGGTTCATTGCCAAGAACTTTTTTATAATATGATGGGTCAGAAAAAGTATTGTGGGGTTTATCCAAAAAAAACTTTTCAATTTTAGTAAACGAAGAGGTTGTAAGGTCAACATTTTCAATACCACTAAGCCCTGATCCAAATGCTTCCGAAGAAGAAGAGAAAAGAGCTTTCTTTTTAATAGAAGGGATAGCCTTCCTTGGTGTTTCAGGAATGTCTGCAAGGAGAGCCGCGAGTTCGGGATCAAGTCTGGAAGTATCCATCATTTGCCAACTTATAGGTTCTGTTTGACTGCGTTGGGTAGAAGGGAATCGTGGAGGTGAGGGGAATCGAACCCCTGACCTCTTGCATGCCATGCAAGCGCTCTACCAACTGAGCTACACCCCCGAGGTTACGGGATTATAGCTGGGTTATGCCGAATAGGTCAAGAGCTGGCCTATTCGACCCAATATGGCGGGCTTGTCAACCGGCCATAATAACTCTAGTATAACATGTATATATAAAAAATCAAAAGGTTTGAATAGCGAGGGAGGCCCATGTTCACGGATGCTCGAAAATTTTTTGCTTCTGCAGTGCTTTCTTTTCTTCTTCTTTTTGAGGTAATTGCTGCTGAACCAATCTCTCTTTCTCTTGAGGATTCCGTGCGTCTCTCTCTTGAAAACAATACTACTGTTCAACAGGAAAAAATTGCAGAGTCAGTTGCTCGACTTAGAGACGATTCTTCTTGGAATGCCTTTTTACCTGATATAAGCCTTTCTGCATCGTTGCGAAACATTCACTCTCTCTCGGGTTCAAATGATCGTACTGGCACAGATATAAGTGCTTCCGCTGGGTTGCGGCTAACCTTGCAACCAGGTGTTGGGGAGACACTGCGCCAAACAGCAGTAGAACATAAACGAGCTAAGATACAACAAGATGATGTAGAAGCATCTGTATCGAAGACGGTTAAAAAAAGTTATTACGCTATAGCAACAGAACGCCAGCGTCTCGCTTTATACGAAAAGAATTTTGCACTTGCGCAGCGCGAAGCGTTTTTGGTAAATAAAAATTATGAAGCAGGTCTTGCTTCAGAACTTTCATTATTGCAGGCACGCTATGCGGCTGCCAGCCTTGAACCCGAGTTGATGAAAGCTGCTCAAGAATTTCGCCAGACACTCAGAGCCTTTAATATTCTTATAGGGCTTTCTCCTGAAACCGAAATCCTTTTTACAGATACCCTTGATCATATTTTTCCTAAAGCATGCCTTCCAGAAAACATACAAGATCGTATTGAGGCAAGACACGATGTGGTTTCGGCAAGAATGGTTTTGGAATTGGCACAAAGCCGCCGACGTGCAGCTACGCTTAATCGATATGCGCCCACTGTCAGTCTAAGTGAATCTACTGCAATCGCAGATTTACAAAAGGATATATCTCCACCTGAAACAGCAGTATTTACACTCTCCGTTTCTATTCCTTTAAATGGTTATATTCCCGGTTCTTCGACCAGTGTTGGGGTAAAGGAGTTAACCGCAGCTGTGGAACGCGCAGAATTAGCGCTCAGGGAAACGCGAATACAGGCGGTTGAACAAGTAACAGTACTTACCGATACCTTAGACCGATTACAAAGAAGCATAGAGTTGACGAGAATGAACGAATCAGTTGCCGTTCGTGCCTATGACCTCTCTCGTGAAGGATATGATTCCGGGCTTGTAACACAAACCGATTTGGACTCAACGAGACAAAAAAGCCTAGAAGCGGGGTTTGCCGTTCTTAATGCACAATATTTATACAAGGCGGCGTTGATAGAACTTGCCTATGCGCTTGGTATAGAAGAAAGTACCTTATGTTTTCCGGGAGAGATTTAATGAAAAATATAGAAAAAACAATACAGTTAGTTTTGCTTAGCCTTATCGCGATTGCCGTTTTAGCCTTGGTTATTAGCTTGTTTTCAGGAAAAAAGACCAGTTCGTCAGCAGGTGTTTCTAGTTCCGTGAGTGGGGCAGGTGGAAAATCGACTAAACCTGCAGGGAATGGAGCTGTGCTTACCGTTGGGGCAGTTCAAGCGGAACCTTCTTCGCTTATACAAACAATTCGACTTAATGGGGATGTATCCTCTCGCTCAAATATTTCATTGTATGCGGATACCGTTGGTAAGCTCGTTTCCTGCGAGGCTGTTGTTGGCAGCTTTGTACGTCGTGGTAGTATTGTTGCACGGGTTGACCCCTCCCGGCCAGGAGCTCCGTATGCGGTGAGCCCTGTTCGCTCCACGATAGATGGAACGATTACTGATCTTCCATATACGGTGGGAGAAACGGTGTCTACTTCTTCGCCAGTTGCTGTGGTGAGCACCTTAGATGATTTACAAATAATCACTCATGTTCCCGAAAAATATATTGCAGTGTTGAAAACCGGTCTTTCCGCAGAAGTCTCTCTGGTTTCGTATCCAGGGGAAACTTTTCCTGCGAGAATAAGCATGGTGAGTCCTGTTGTAGATTCTAACTCTCGTACAGTAGAAATTCGTTTAGATATAGATGATCCAAATCAACGGCTGCGTCATGGAATGTTCGCGGTAATTATTTTAGTAATACGGCAGGTTCAAGATACTATCGTTGTGCCAAAAACAGCTGTACGAACGTATAATCAAGAAAACATAGTATATGTAATTGACGAAGAAGGTTTTGCCCGGCGAACAGTGGTACAAACTGGGTTAGCAAATGATACGTATATTCAGTTGGTTACCGGTGTTTCGTTCGGAGATAGTATCGTTGCTTCTGGTGCAGTTTCAGACGGAAGCCCTGTCCGTATCGCCGAAAGGAACACCTACTAATGAAGATTTCGGAACTATCAGTACGACAGCCAGTAACGATTACCATGCTCTATGTGCTGGTATGTGTTGTAGCTATTATTTTTGTTCCGCGCCTTGGTGTTGCTCTGTACCCGTCGGTAACACAACCGGTGTTTTCTATAGGGACAGTTTGGACTGATGTGGGGCCGGAAGAAGTTGAAAAAAACGTAACCCGGGTTCTTGAGTCTCGCTTAAGCGTAATTTCAGGGCTTAAGGAAATGTCGTCTTCATCTTCGCTTGGCTGGAGTTGGATACGTCTTACCTTTGGATACGATGTGGATCTTGATGAAGCATCGAACAATATAAAGGACGTGCTCGCTCGAGTAGCAAATGCGCTTCCTGAGGATTGCAAAACTCCAAACCTCTGGCATTTTGATGTAAACTCTCGCCCTATCATGCGCCTTTCCATCTCCGGGGATTTGAATGTTAGTGAACTAAAAGTACTTGCTGAAGATACGGTTTCTCCACTACTGGAACGTATTAAGGGCGTTGCGGCTGCAGATGTTTCCGGTGGAGCCACTCGGATTGTTCGCGCTGATGTAAACGAAAACCGCTTGCGTGCTTATGGGCTCACCCTATCTGGCATTTCCTCTTCTCTGGCAATACGTAATATCAGATCCTCTGGTGGAAGCATACAAGACCATGGGGTTGATTACGAAATTTATTTGAATGAAGCTTTTACCAGTGTGGAAGATATCCGCCAGACTGTTATTTCAACGCTCGCGCTTCCCGGTGCGGGCTCTGCTATTACTCGCTCTCATGTTGTGCGCCTAGAAGATGTAGCGGAAGTATATGAAACAAACGACTATACAGGAAACCGCGTTTATATTGATGGAATCCCTGGGTTATACATATCCATAACAAATGAAACTGATTCTAATAGCACTACTGTTGCACGTGCGGTTAGAGAGGGTTTGCCTGAAATAAACGCAATGCTTCCCCGAGGTATTGCCCTTACAATCTTGAGTGACGATACCACTATGATTTCTTCTACCATGGGAGAAGTGTACACCTCTGCTTTTCAGGGTGGCTTCCTCGCCATGCTTATCATATTGCTTTTTTTAAGAAGCATGAAAGGTACCATTGTTATTGGTCTTTCTATGCCTATCTCAATCCTCGTAACCTTACTTGGTATGTCTCTTATGGGACTCACTCTCAATACAATGACTATGACCGGTCTTATTCTGGGCATAGGGATGATCGTGGATTCTTCTATAGTAGTTCTTGATAATATTCATCGTTATCGCGAACAAGGCGAAAATGCGGCAATTGCTTCTATCCACGGTAGCGGTCAGGTTGTTATGGCAATTACCGCATCTACGATGACTACTTTGTGTGTGTTCTTGCCGGTACTTATATACAAAGCAGACTTAGAAATGCTTGGCCAGATGTTTGGCGATCTTGTAGTTACTGTGATTCTTTCTCTTTCAGTTTCTCTAGTTGTTGCACTAACTCTTGTGCCGGCCCTCTGTGGCAGCCTTCTTAAGATTAATACGCGTGTACAAAAACCACTTCGTGTAGAGTTTTTGGCTCGTGGCGATCGTATGATTGAAAGCGTTCTCTCTCGTCTTGAAGAAAACTATGCAAAGGCAGTAGCTTTTGCGTTGCATAACCGGTTACTTATCATGACTCTTGTAACCTTGATTATGATTCTTTCTGGGGTGAAGTTTGCTTCCCTTGGTATGAGCTTTGCGCCTCAAGCTTCAAGCGACGACATGATTACTATTAACATGACTTTGCCTGTGGGTA
>DUOS01000151.1 GCA_012838745.1 Treponema sp.
AAGGAGAGCCACCGGCTCCGACAATATATACAGGTCCGCAACAACCATCTGAGTCAATAAGAGATCCTGAATTCCAAAGAAAAACGAGTTCGCCGAGTGTAAGGGTTTTTCGGCGGCCAATGTATGCCGCCTGAATACGAATACCCCAGAATATAATATTTCGATATTGTGTGTTTTCTATTATACGATCAGAGTTTTCGAGAATCAAATCTAAATGCTCTGCACAGAGATACAATTCTTTGTTTAATTGTGCATAGTGGCGGTCCGTAATTTCTGTTATTTCATTCATATCGAAGGAAAGAATTTCTGCGAGTTTTTTCATGTAATTCTGATTCAGTTTTCCCGTCTTTTCGAATATCTCTAATGCACGTACTACTTTATTAATATTTGTTGTTTCAAATGCTTTAGCGAGAGATTGTACATTTTTAAAACCTGCATCTGTGCTTTTTTTTCCAATGAACCGTATTAGTTCAAAGGGTATATCGCATGGTACATTACTGGGTTGGTTTGAATTTGTCATGTGGTACCTCTCTGTTCTTAGTATAGCCGTAAGTTATGACAATACCTGTCATGGTTCTTGGCAGTAATTTTTGGTTGTTATAAAAAACTGTGTTATAGTAGTAGCTATAACACATCTCAGGAGTTGCAGATGTCTGACCGGAAAAATGCAAATATTAAAACAATGGTTCGTCTTATGTCGCGCAGCTGTGGAGCTAGTAAAAAGGAACTTGTAGATGAAATGGAGTGCCATCCACGCACAGTGAACCGGATGTTGGATTCCTTAGATTCCCTTCATATAGATTTTATTGAAAAACCTGATTATGACGGTAATACAAATTCAAAGCGTTGGTTTATTACAGAAAAAAACTTTTCACAGCCATTGCTTACAAAACTTAACAGCGAAGATTGGTTGGTTATTCGCATGCTGCTCAGTAACACCCATTTTTTTACCAGTAGAAAAAATAAGCGTCTAATTAAAGATTTAAAACAAACAATAGAAAGCTCCTATATAAAAGATACAAGACGCCGAGTTAAAACTGCGTATACAACATTCAAGGGTTTTAAAGATTACGAAGACAAAGAGGCCATTCTTTCTACTATAAGCTGGTGTATTTCGAACAATAGAACAGCTACGGTAACGTATCAAAAAGCTCATGCAGATACTCCCAAAACGTATGATATTGAGCTGTATACTTTGGTAGACCATGGTAATGCTTTGTATCTCATTGTGGCTATTCCGAAATACGACGGGGATATTCGAGTGCTTGCAGTTGACCGAATTATTGATATGCAAAAAAAAGAAGGTGTCTCTTTTGAGCTCCCTTCAGATTACGATCCAGATACCTATCTTGGCTCATCTTTCGGTATTTTTATAGAAGATCCTATTCGTGTAGTTGTACGTTTTAATGAATACGCTGGCTTGTATGCGGCGGAAAGAATATGGGGGCAGGACCAAACTATTGTTAAAGAAGAAGAAGGCTCAATTCTTCTTTCTTTTACTGCCTGCGGTATAGACGAAATAAAACGATGGGTGCTTTCGTATGGATGTAATGCTCGCGTCCTTGAACCTGAATTGCTCGTAAGATCTGTTGCAGACGAAATTATAAAGGCATCAGCCTTATATTGTTAAATATTGCGCCCTGTTGTAATCGTGCCATGTTTTGTCATGCTTGCCTGTTACTATTAAGGTATGAAAAGAAAACGAATATCGAATGGGTATAAACAGGATGTTTCAACGTGGCAAAGTAATTTTATTACAAAAAAAACAGGGGAGTGGGATGACATTCCTATGCTGGTTTTGGTTGCGCAAAAACTTGTGTCCGAACACCGGTTTACAGATGACTTTACGTATTTTATTCTTTCAATATTAAAAGACGCTGAACATCTTCCCTTACTTTTAGACTTATATGCCTTGTTAAATGATGACATTACAAACCATCAACGCCTTCAAGAGGATCTAGAAGAAAGTCTTGGCTGCACAGATAATCCTTCCCTTCCAGATAAACATGATGTGCAAACCCTGTTCTATTTAATCAATTATTCTGAAAAAGAAACAGAAGCCCGCGAGCGAATTAGGCAGTCTTTGGCAGACGAAGAATCTGCAATAGCCCTTTCTCAAAGTAGAGGGCTGGATCAATTCAAACATCTCTCCCGAGTCTTTAACCTCGATCAAGATGAAACATCCTTGCTTGTGGCCTTGTACTACATGCACACCTATGATCCACTTGAAGATGTAGTTCAACAGTGGTCAATGAATGAATGTATTAGAGGTTTATCGGTAGTAACTGGAATAGACTCTGACTCCTGCCGGCAAAAATTGGGACCTCAGTCTACGTTGCAAAAATATGAATTGATAGAGTATGAATCAATGCGACATGGAGAAATATTTGCAATTAAGGGTGAAGTAAGTAGCTTTATTTCTTTTGCAGGTAAACGAGGTTTGCATGAAACCATGCTCGAAAAAGAAACAGGAAACACCTTCCCGTTAGAAAGTTTTAGTATTGAAAGCCTGCGACAAAATACTGTGATTACTCTTCTTAAAGGAAATACACCTTCTCATATTTTATTGTACGGAAAAGAAGGAACTGGCAAAACAGAATTTGCTAAAAGTCTTTCAGCGAAAACTGGGAAGGTTTTATACACATATCACCAGGGAAAAGAAAGCCATGAATACCGGGATGACCTCTTTAATCTTTCTTTAATAACAGCCTCCACCGACAGTGATAATGCAATTATTCTCATAGATGAAGCTGACGATCTTTTATCTACATCACCATCTGGTTTTTTTAGTTTTTTTGGAACAGGCGCAAAAAGTTCAAAATCTCGTCTCAATGATATTCTCGATAATGCCAAATGTTCTATTATTTGGATTGTAAACCGAGTTCAGCAAATCGACGCCTCAACCCGTCGCCGCTTTTCTTTTTCTGTCGAATTTAACGCACTTCCACCTTCAGCAATTCAAA
>DUOS01000152.1 GCA_012838745.1 Treponema sp.
AAATCGAAAACGCGTTTCAATTGTATTATAACGATATAGAACAGCTTACGGTTCGTGGGTATGTTGAAGCAAAAGACAATAATGGTGAAATGATAGAAGCCCTTGTATATCCCGCTGATGAGCTATACAAAAAGCTCAATGTAATGCGAGGAACTAACGAGGCTATCGATACGATATACCAGGCTGTTGAAGAAATTGTAGACAAAACCAACAAGACCTTGCAGCCGTATCAGCGTATTTCACGGATAACAATACTAGAAGAAGCACTTGAGATGACGACTACTCGAAAGGTAAAACGTAATTTCGATAACTAGCAACGAGGCCGGCGAGAAAGTGCATTTTTAATTACTTGCATGTCTGCCGTGCCCGAAGTTTTGCAGAGGGCATCATTTTGAATATCGAGATCAAAAGCCCTTTGCCCAATGTTTTCGGGATAATGTGCATCACTCGATGTAATGAGGGGATACCCGCGAGTATCAAACGCGGGGCCTTCCTCAGAACATCCAGGCATTTTTACAACTTCAAGCGCATCCCACGGTCCGTCAACAATAACACCAAACTGGCTTGTAAGGGAAAAACTTGGCCGGTCTACATGGGCTGGGATTACAAGCCCCCCGAGTTCAACAACCCGTGCGGCAAGATCATCTAATGAAATATCAGCGCTGCTTACCAAATATTTATCAACTTCTCCAATGATGTTTTCTTCCTCGTCAACATACACTTGATCACCCATTTTTTCTGGAATATTCATGATCATTGGCATTGCTTGGTAGAGTTCATCTGAAAGAATTTGAACCGACTCAAGATCGGCAAACAAGCAGAGAATATGGCATTCTTCTTGAGGTTGGGCTTCAATACCAAACAGTGGGGTAACGCCGTATTCATGACAAGCCTGTGCAAAGGCAGGAGCGTTCAAGGCAGAATTATGATCCGTAATAGCTGCAAGATTTATATTGAGTTCGGCGAGAGCCGAAGCAATTGCCCGAGGTGACATAGAAAGGGCTCCGCAGGGAGAAAGGCAAGAGTGCAGATGGAAATCTGCCCGTATAATCATGGGTTCAAAATGCGGTACAGTTTTCCTGAAACTGTAAATTGATTTTCCGATGTAAGAAAGATAGCAATCCCTTCTTCACGTGCGGCAGTAATCATATCATCGGAAATGGGGCGATTGTTGCAGATGATAATTGCTGCAAGATCCTTAAGTGATGCTACCGCAACGGTATTCTTATGCGCTTGAATAGTAATTAATACACCGTTTTCAGAGGCATTGGCCATCGCGTCGCTTAAAAGATCGGAGGTATAGGCTCCGGATATTTCACCGTCGTCATACTGATCCTGTATACATGTCGCTTCGAGAATGTTGGCAAGTTCGCTTGTTTTCATGGTGTTCCTTTTAAACTAAATGAGGCGACCACGCGGGTTCCCTTTCCGAGTACAGACTCAATATAAAATTCATCTGATACTCGCTTTGTATTTGGTAACCCCATTCCTGCTCCGAATCCCAGAGAGCGTATTCGGTCATTTGCGGTAGAAAACCCCTCGGTTAGGGCGTTTTCAACATTTGGTATGCCTGGTCCCTCATCAGTAGCTTCAATTTCTAGCCGGTCTTGATGGATGCTGTAACGCATTACTCCCCCGACAGAATGTACCACCTGGTTTATTTCTAGCTCATAGCTTGCGATTGCAATTCTTCGGGTGATACCAGGGTCAATTCCTGCATTTTTAAGAGCACGTTTTATTGCAGTGGATGCCTGCCCAGCTAATTCAAAATCGAATGGCTTTGTTTTAAACTCCATATCGGAATCCAAAACTGACTCAGGGGATACTGTTCCGGGATCAGGAGTTAGCGGTGTTGTTTGCTCAAGGCGTTCAACTTCTTTATTTAGTGCCACAAGAAGGGTTGATATTACATCAGAAGCGGTAACAATACCTGTTAGCTTAGAGTCCCGGTTTAAAACAGGAAATCGTCCAAATGAATATTTATTAAAATAGGAAACACAAAAAGACAAGGACATTGATTCTTGTAGAACAATTACTTTTTTGGCCATATGCTTTTCAGCTGTTTCTTCTATCCAACCGTTATCAAGTGCATTCACAATATCGTTAATCGAAACAATACCTAAAAGATTGCCGGAATCATCGCTTATAGGAATACCGGTAATGTGATGACTTTTCATGAGTTTTTGAATGTCGCGGAGCGTGTCGGTTGGGCGAGCCGTAAGTACAGGTTTCGTCATAACCTCTTTTACTTTAAGGGTAAAAAGAAGTTCTAGAACCGCTTCCGGAGTATTGTCCTGGTTAATTGGAATAGCAAGCATGGTATCAGTATAGCTCAAATAGCAGGGAGAAAACAAGAACGCAGCAACTATAAAACCCTACGCTCAAGAAAATCTGCAATTCCGTCATCGTCGTTGGTTTCTTCAGTTATAAATTTAGCAAGAGCCTGAATTTCACGGCGACCGTTTTTCATAGCCACGCTCATTCCTGCATATCTGATTAAAGATTCATCGTTCATGCTATCACCAAATGCCATCACGTCTTCGCGTTGTAATTTCATGCGGGTCTCTGCAATTTCCTGGAGGGCTTCGCCCTTACCTGCATTGAGGGGTAGGATTTCCATAAAATACGGTTTGCTTACGAATACGTTGGCACGATCTTTAAAGATGACTTTGAACTCTGATTCAACGGGAACAATAAACTCTGGATGCCCAGGAATAACGAGTTTATAGACGCCATCTCGAATAATTTTTTCAAAGTCATCGGGGACAATAGGTTTTAAGCCAGATAGTTGGTAGTCCCGATCTGAATATTCAGTTTCTCGAGATACATGAATGCAGGTATCTTCATAGCTATGGCAGGATAATCCAGCATCTATAGTAAGGCGAAATGCTTCAATCCCAACATTAACGGGTAAAAAATGTTCAAACACCGTTTTTCTTGTGTCGGACTCAAGAACGAGTGATCCGTTATTTGCCACAATATAGCTGGATATGGTGTCAATTCCGATACGTTCTGCATAATTATACATTGCGTGTGGAGATCTGCCGGAGGCTAGGATAATAAGAATGCCGCGATTCTTGCACTCCTGTAAAACCGAGACAGTCCTGTCTGAAATAGTTAAATCGGACCTAAGGAGTGTGTCATCAAGATCCAATGCAATAATTTTAGGTTCCAGTTTCATACCTATACTATACAAGAGGAGCTTTTAAAAGTCGATTACCTAAGAAATTCCGCGTATGATAGTGCCACCACCAAGGACAATGTCTCCCTGGTAAAATACTACCGCCTGCCCTGGTGCAACAGCACGCTGCCTCTCGTCAAAATCGACACGAATTGTTCCGTCTTTGCAGGTGGTAATGAGGGCTTCCTTTCCGTCTTGGTTATAGCGAATCTTTGCGAGCACTTGAGTCGGTTTATCGAGCGTTTCAATTGAAATATAGTTTAAGTCATCTGCAATAAGCCCGCAGGAAAGTAGGTCGGGATTTTCTCCGAGCGTTATGGTGTTTTTTTCTGCATCTTTTGCTACCACATACATTGGCTTTCCAAATCCTGTTCCAATACCACGGCGCTGTCCAATGGTGTAATGGGTAATGCCCCGATGAATCCCTATTTCTGTTCCATCAACCGAAAGGAATTTTCCAGGTGTTACGCTTCCTGGAATCTTTTGTTCAATAAATTCTTGGTAATTTCCATCAGGAACAAAGCAGATATCTTGGCTTTCTTTTTTTTCTGCTGTCTCAAATCCCGCTTTGCGGGCAATGTGCCGCACCGCTTCCTTATCAATTGCACCAAGAGGAAACAAGGTATGTTTTAATTGATTTTGTGTAAGGTTGTACAGTACGTAGCTTTGATCTTTAGCAGGATCGGCTCCCTTTTTAAGTAAGTAGCGAAGGGTATTTTGGTCTTGTTCTATCCTGGCATAATGGCCTGTTGCCACCGCATCAAAACCTTGCTCTTGTGCATACTCAACGAGAGCTCCGAACTTAATGTACCGGTTGCATGCTATGCAGGGGTTAGGCGTTGCTCCAACAAGATAGGTTGAAACAAACGGAGAAATAACGTGTTTGGTAAAATCTTCTTGAGCATGATACACCCGATGTTCTATTCCAAAACTAGTACATGCTAACCGTGCGTCTTCTATATGAGTATCGTTATCAGGGTCACAAAAAAGGTCGAGGGTGATACCGACTACTTTATGCCCCTGGTCTAGCAAGATTTTTGTAGCTACCGAGCTATCGATTCCTCCACTCATCGCGGAAAGTATTCGTGCCATTTTAGGAATCCCTTGGTGGTGTATCCGCACCGGCGCTAGCGAATAATTCTGTCTCGAGCGTTGGTGTAATAGAAAAAGCGTCTCTTAAAGCTCTATATGCTTGAGAAGGTGTTTTTACATTTGTGGATTCTTCGCGAGAGGATTCTCGAATTGCTCGAATAAGAATGTTTTTTGGTGTATGGCTCATATCAATAAACTCAACTAGTTGCACGCGGTATCCTGCGTTCTCAAGTAGTTCAGCTCGCAGCGTGTCGGTAAGTAATGCAGCAAAGCGTTCGCGCATTAGGCCATGGCGCAACAGGGGTTCAAACAAATCTTTTGTATTGGGTTGTTTGCGATCTGTAGTGTTTTTATCCAACTGGGAATTTAATTCATGCTGGCAACAGGGTACTGCAAATATAATTGGTGTGTTCCACTGTACTGCTTGAGCAAGGGCGTAGTCGGTTGCGGTATCGCAGGCATGGAGAGAAACCACCATGTCGATGCCACCGAGTTCTGCCGTGTAATGGGCAATATCTCCCACGCTAAAAGAAAGGCCTGCATACCCGTATTGGCGAGCAAGGAGGGAGCAGTGTTCAATAACGTCTTGTTTAAGATCGAGGCCGGTAATAATAACGGGAATTTTTTTGACGGTAGAAAGATAATGATAAAGGGCAAAAGTTAAATACGATTTTCCACAACCAAAATCAACAATTCGGAGAGGCTGCCCATTTTTTTCGCGGGCGCGGGCTTCAAGCTGCGGCAAAATATCTTGGATGAATTCAAGGTATCTATTAATTTGACGGTACTTTGCGTATTTCGCTCTTACCACGGTTCCTTCTGCGGTCATAATCCCGAGGTTTACCAGGAAGGGAATCGGCGTACCTTCTGGAATAAGGCGTTGTTTAAGCCGGTCGTGCCCTCCGATTATTTGTTCGGTATCCGCCGTTTCTTTAGAGCAAAGGGTTATTGTTCCGCGTTTACTTATCATCACGCTGAGGGTAGCTTTTGTTCCTGTAAATTCTCCGCGAGTAAAATGGGAAGAAAAACATAACTCGAGAAGATTCTGCATTTCTTTTGTAGAAAGATTTCGATGAAAGGTTTGTTGCTCTATAAAAAACTCAGCTTGTATATGAGTTTGGCCCGACGAACCAATTTGCCGTATGCGGATTTTTTTTGCTCGAGAGGCAAGAGTTTCTAATGAAGAATCTGCAGTAAGGGGCAGCGCAGTGTCTTTATTTGTGAGCATTTTCCGGGGTGCCGAGATGGTACCAGCGGTAATAGCCGAAGCGGTAATTTCGGCAGCGAGTTGAACCGCAGATTCAGGGTGTGTAGTCATAAGCCTTGGGTAATATGATACAGCGCAACACAAGATTCAAACATGGGAAGTGGTGTGGCTAAAAGGGTTATACCGCATGTTTGTGCAAGCGCTTTCATAGCATGGGTTGGAAGTTTGTCGTTTACGAGTAGAACTGCGGGAGCTCCAACAATATCGGCACTGCGTATGGTTTGTTCCGTTGCTAGGCTTGTAACAAGCAATGCTTCGGATTCAATAGAAACGAGGATATCGCTCATGAGATCACCGGCTATAACATGCGAAATGCGCAGTTCTCGGTAACCATCGATCCCAACGACAAGATGTGCCGGAAGGTTTTGCACGATATCCGCGATTTTCACAATGTTTCCGCATCCTGATAGTCGTTTTTAGCGGTGAGTGCCGATTTTGTGTATCCCTGTGCTGTCGTATGATTGGATTGAATTTCTTCCGGAGTCAGCTTGCGGATCAACTTGGCTGGGCTGCCATAAATCATCGATCCTGGAGGAAACTTTTTGCTTCCGGTAATAAGAGACCCAGCTCCTACAATTGAGTTTTCGCCGATAACGGCACCTTTAAGGATTAACGCGCCGACACCAATAAGGGTGTTGTCTCCTATAGAAGCAGAATGGATTACTGCACAATGCCCAATCGTTACCCCAGCGCCAATAACACAGGGAATACCTGCATCGCAGTGGATAACAGCACCATCTTGGATATTAGTGTCTTTTCCTATCTGGATGGGTGCGATATCGCCGCGGATAGATGCGGAAAACCACACGGAAGCCCCTTCTTCGAGGGAAACTCTTCCAGCGACTTCGGCCGTACTGGCAACAAAAACAGACTCGTGAATCTCTGGAATATCATTTTTTATTCGGTGTACCATAGTTTATAGCATAACAGATTTATTTGGATTGGGAAAGCTGGGAGAGGGTTGCAGGTACGTCCATTTTATATACACGATTTATCGCCTTCCCAGAAAGAACAGTTTCTGTTGGGCCTATGTCTGCTATGGTTCCGTTGTCCATGAGTACTACAGTATCTGCAAAATGGCGGGCAAGAAATAAATCGTGAAAGACGCCAATTGCGGCGAGCGGCCTTCCCCGCGTAATTCCGGAGCTAGTTCGGTCTAGAATGTCCAGTTGATAATATAAATCCAGATGATTGGTGGGTTCGTCGAGAAGCAGTGTTGTGGGATCTTGCGCAAAAGCACGCGCGAGATACACTCGTTGGAGTTGCCCGCCAGAAAGTTCAGTAAGCGAATGATTTGAAAGATTTATAATTCCACAGTCTTCAAGGGCTTTGGTTGTTTTCGCGTGATCTTCTTTCGTTGCCGAACGGCCCCAGCCACTCCCTTGCCGTGCATAGCGGCCTAGCATTACCGTTTGAAACACTGTGTAGGAAAAAACCGGTGGAGAAAGTTGGGAGAGTAGTGAGGTTTCGCGTGCGGCTTGGCGAATTGTAATGTCA
>DUOS01000217.1 GCA_012838745.1 Treponema sp.
AGGGTTTCTACGTTCTTGACTGGGTTCTGTAAACCGTTCATGAGGTGCTTGTAGTATAGTGTGTGTGATACGAACAACGGAGAGTGAATACCGCATTGCCAGGCAATACTGGAAATTTTGTGTTCCAAGATTCCTGGTTCTACTTGATGCCTTGAAAACAAAAACACCGAATCTTGTGTGTAGAGAGTGTGTGTCCATTTCTGTTCAAACCTGCTTTGTACCCGTTCAACAATTTTAAGAGAATCCTTTTCAATGATTGCTAAATCTCCCATAAAAAACTCCTTTGCCCTTTTTTTGATTTCAAAGCTGGTATGGCTTTGATGGAAAATCGGGCCGCCCCCTTTTTTCCCCGGGGGACGGAAGTTCCCGAGGGCCAGTGGCGGGTTCACGCAGGGCCGAACGGAGGAGCGGAGCCGTAGGTGGAGCGACGGAGTGAGCTTGTCTTGGCCTTGCGGGGTTCCGGCACTGGCCGTAAAATAAGGTTTTACCCCCGGGGAAAAAGAAATGCGTGGATTGCAGTACGGTTTTATGAGCGGAAAATAGTTCTATAGAATTTCTTCACCCTTTATAGTCTTAAGGGGAATAAAAGAGTAAATAAATAATTCTTCTCTGACGGTATTCTTTATTTGAATGTACGGCATTGTTCCGGTTTTGTTTTGTGGGTAGGGCACAAGGCTATTTCCGGGAAGGAGGTACGAGGGAAATGAAGAAACCGTATCTTTCGCTTGACGGGATTAAGCGTGCGGTCAAGTTTCTGGAAAAGCGTAAGGCACAAGCGACAACGTCGGGTAATACGGAATGGGCATCGGAGTTTGAGAATGCCATCAGGATTATCAGATCATTGTGTGTGCTGGAGCTGGACACAGACAGATAAAACCCGAGGGGAGGTGGTTTATTTCCGACGAGTGGGAACGATTGGAAGTTGAGACGAATGCGTCGTGGAATGCGTTTTGTCTTTATCGAGATTATGGACGTGAACGGGGAATCCTGAAGACGCTTGTGTTGAACGGGATTCCTTCTTCGCGATATGGCGCATGGTGTAAGTGGTCGGCGAAGTATGACTGGGTTAAACGGTGCGGCGCGTATGATGTGTATCTTGATGGTATTAGACGGGCTGAACGGGAGAAGGAGTATGTTGAGCAGGAACGTAAGTATCTTGCGGCGACGGGTCTTCTTTTGGAAAAGGGTAAGCAAAAGCTTGAGTCTATGGAGTGTGACGAGGTTACGCAGAATAATGCGCTTGAGTATATAAAGACTGCGTTTGATATTGAGCGGACAATTTACGGCAAGGATGGCAAGGGTTCTGTGGATGACGGGATTCCAAGGCAGCTTGAGATAATCTTTGACGAGAGTTTCCGGGATTTGTAATGTTGAGTGGTTTGCCGGTTGCTAATGCGAATGTGTTTAGGCCGACGAGGATTCAACGGCAAGCACTGAAGCTTTTGAAAAGTAAAGCAAAGCATGTGTTGTTGTTTGGTGGTTCGAGAAGTGGGAAGACGACAATTTTGGTTATCGTGATCATGTTTCGAGCGGTTCGGTATGCGGGGAGCCGGCATTTGATTTGCCGGCTCAGGACGAAGGATGCGAAGAGTTCCGTATTGCATGAGACGTTGTTGCCGTGGCTTTCAAAGATCCTTGGCGAGAGGCGTTTCAAGCTCATGGTGCATGACAACTATGTGCGGCTGTGGAATGGTTCGGAAATCTGGATTGGTGGTTTGGGTGATCGTGAGCAAGTAGACAAGATTCTTGGTCATGAGTACAACACGATTTACTTTAATGAGGTGAGTCAGATTTCGTATGCTGCGGTGAATGTTGCGTATAGCCGGTTGGCAATGAATGTGCCGGGATGTCGGAACATGTTCTTGTATGATTGTAATCCGGCGAGTCCTATGCACTGGGCGTACAAGGTGTTTATTCGCAAGATTGAGGCAAGAACTGATGAGCCGCTGATGAAGCCGGACTTGTATGTGTCGATGATGCTGAATCCGAAAGACAATGCAGAAAACCTTGCGAGTGATTACATCGATGATATTTTAGACACGATGCCTGAGAAGCAGCGGGCACGGTTCAGGGATGGGTTGTGGGTTAAGGCAGATGGGGTTGTCTACGAGAAGTTCGATGAGGATATGATTTTGGCGCCGGAGGAACTGCCGCATAAATTTGACTTTGTATGTGCCGGGCAAGACTTCGGTTTGAATTGCACAAATGTAAAAGTCGGATGGATTAGCGAGACGGTGTATGTTATCGCGGATCATGGTTCGTACAATATGCCGACGAGAACCTTTAACGATGAATTGATTGAACGGGGATGGTACCGGAATGATGACGGTTCCCCGAATGTGTTTCCGACCTTCTGTGATCCGGCAGGTGGGGAACGCATTCAGGAAATAACGGGCGGCGTGAAGGCGAATAATTCCGTTGATAGTGGGATTGATTATATTTGCGCGCTCATGGAGCGAAAGCAATTTTTTGTTTGTAGAGGTGCAACTGGGGTACTGCAGGAGATTGCCGATTACGCGCGGGATGAAATGAATCGCATTGTAAAGGTGAACGATCATTATATGGATGCCATGCGGTATGCGATTTTCAGTCAGGTGCAAAACGGAGTGATATTGGCGTAAGTGAAATATCTCTTATTTTTAACTAACTATAGGACGATACTATGAAGACAAAAAACAAACCTGCTATTAAGTCCCAATTAAATAGGGTTTAAGAATCCGATGAGGTTCTTTACTTTCCCGACAGGACTACGAAAAGCCTTGCAGCAGTTTTCCCTTATTACCGGGGAACGTGAATCTGATCCTTTCGCTGAGGCAATGGATATATCCGGTCAAAAAGATTTTTATCTTACCCATGCATGGGTAAACATCGCTATCGGTATTCTTATGCGGAATATCGGACGGACTGAATTCATTATCAAGAGGCATGGACAGCGGTTGGAGTCTGGACCGGTATTTTCATTATTCAACGAGCCAAACAGGAATCTGAGCAGATTCGATCTGTGGAAGGAAACAGGGGCTTGGTGGTTTCTTGAAGGTGAGGCGTTCTGGTATTTTGGTGACAGCTATTCTGGTGGAATCCCTAAAGAAATTCACATTCTCAATCCACGGTGCATGACGATGCGTATTGAAAACGGAATAGTGAGCAAGTGGTTTTACTGTACGAATGGTGAAGTTATTCCGCTCCTACCCGATGAAGTTATTCACTTCCGTGAATGGAATCCTTGGAACCCTTGGCGTGGTGTGACGCCGCTGATTTCGTTAAAGTATGAACTTGAACAGGATCAATGGGCAAATAAATCAAATCATGATCTTTTGAAACATAATGCAATTCCGCAGGGCATCTTGAAAACCGATCAGATAATCCGTGAGGAAGAAGCGGATATGATTGAACAACGATGGGAAAAGAAGTACGGCAAGAATGCGAAGAACCGGAAGATTGCCGTTATTGGCAAGGGTACGGAATTCAAGCCCCTTACTTTCTCTCCTGATGCGCTTAAACTTTTTGATCTTAAACGATGGAACTTATATACCATTCTTGCCAAGTACGGCATACCGCCCCGGGTGGCGAATATTCAGGATCCGCGGGCTAACCTTTCAGGAACTGATACGGAAAGCCAGCATGCAGCGTTCTGGAAGTATACGCTTATTCCCGTCTTGAAAAACTTTGAACAGATTACTGAATCACAATTTTTTAAGCGATTCAGGTTAACTGATAAAGGTGCCTTTAATCTTGCAGATATTCCTGAATTACAGCATAGCGAGGATGAACAGTCAAAACGTGACATAGAGGAAGTGACCGCCGGTCTAAAGACAATCAATGATGTACTGACCGAGCGGGGTAAGAACACAAAACCATGGGGGGACACCTGGTACCGGCCGCAGAATGTAATCCCTGTGAATGATAAAGAAAAACAAACATGAAGTGAGGCAGTGAATGGACAAAACAAGGATTTTATTATTCGGTTTTTGCAACATGTTGGAGTTCACCTTTTCCGCAATGGTACGGGAATTAACAGGAGCCAGGGAGTTGGAAATTGTTCGTTCACTTGAAGAACTTGAGCGTCTCAACTGCGAGACGCTGGTTGATACGATCGCGGTTAATGTAGCGCAAATAGGGTTCAACATGGATAACCAGCTTCACCGAATAAAAACCCATTTCCCGGAAGCATATATCATGTGTATTAGCCCGTTCCGGATATCACGGTTCATTGGATTGCGATTGATTAGGAACGGTGTTGATGCACTTGTTGCAAATATTGATATTCACGTTGAGTTCCAGCGGGCAAAGGCGGCGGTACAGGGGAAACGTAAATACTACCCCGTGGAAATACGGAAAATGCTCGACGAAGATATTTGTCCGATAAGCCGGGGATATCGCCTGTTGAGTCTAAAAGAGCATGATTCGATGGTTCTTACTCTGAAGGGTTTGACACTGAAAGAAATTGCCTCAGAAATGGGAATTGCCCAAACAACGGCCTGTACTACCCGCAAGAATGCGTTTCGAAAGATGGGCGTGCGGAGTCTGGTCGAATTCGTAAAGGTTGGATATGAGTTCAACCTGCATGCGACGGGGGGTAAAAAAATTGTTATGTAGATTCAAGGATGATGCCGGTTTCCGGATGATAAGCTGGAAGACGCTTGCGGGTTTTTTAAAAGTGAATGCTGACCGGTACGGAAAGCTGGATGTACCATTTGAAGTTATACAAGCGGGGTATCTAGCGTATACGGAAACGGACACCTCTGGCGGCTTCCCATGGATCTTTTCTACGTATGATACCGACCGTTTCGATGAACGTGTTGATCCGGATGGATGGGAGCTTGATCGGTACCGTGAAAATCCAGTGGTGCTTTGGGCGCATTGCCACAGTATACCAGCGATAGGTCTTGCGACGGATATCGTTGCCTCTGATACCCTTTGTGGAACTATACGGTTCAATGAGAAGGATTATGACGAGTTTGGCTGGAGTATTGGAGAGCGCGTAAAGAATGGCGTTATTCGTGCTGGCAGTGTTGGTATGCTCGTGAAGGAAATTGAGTTTATCGACAAAAAGAAAAGCCCGGAAGAAACTTGTGAACTCATTATCAGAAAACAGGAACTTATCGAGTTTTCGCTCTGTAACGTACCGGCGAATCCCTTTGCATTACGCAAGGAATCACGGGGAGAAGAATCTTCCCCTGACAATAGACCAGAAAGAACATGTGCCCCTACCGCCTGTTCTCCGTTTAGCGGTTATTGGCCGCTGATTAAATTACCAGAACACGGAGGAATGGATGGGAGACGAGAAGATTCTTGCACTCAAAGAAAAAATGAATGACATGAAGCGGGTTGAGAAAACCGGTTTTACGACTGAGGAGATGGCCGCGGATTATTTTTCCGAGAAGGAAGGTATTCTCGAGGACATCGGAAAGACACTGATTGACATGAAGGAAGGCAGTTCCACCGAGATTGAAGCCCTGAAGGGAACGATCAAGGAAATGCGGCAGAACCTGAAGGCGAATGCCGACAATCCGAAGGAACTGACCCGCAGTGAATTGTGTTACCGGATGGGCAGGGCTATCGCCGCTGCTTGGACTGGGAATATGCAAACACTTGGCGAGCTTAAATGTTCGCCAAACCTCAAAAGCGACAACTGGAACAATCCAAAAGATTTTGCCTGGAGCCCTGAAAAGGGGTTTCAGCTTTCGAGTACCAAGGCGGCCCTCGGTGATCCGATGGGTAACATGGCGACGAACGAACAATACCTCATAAATCCGATTTACGAAACCGCGATCATGCAAGATGTGGCAAAACATTCGGTGATGATGGGTCTTGTGAAGAATCGGCCCATGACTGGCCCGAGCATCTTCCTACCCCAGAGGGATCGGGGCGGTGTGGAACTCAAGTGGCTTACGGCCTACGGGCAAAAGATTGAGGGGTCCAAGCCGAAGGGCGCGACCCGGGTTGAACTCAAGGCGTATACCCTAGCTGGGTACATTCCGTGGTACGACGAGTTTGAAGAGGACGTATTCATGGATCTCGGCGCCATGTTCATCGACGAGTTTACCGAGACCTATGCAATTGAGTTTGATCGACAGTGTCTCCTTGCGAACAATGAGCCGTTTACCGGCGCCTTCCACGCGCCTGACATCAAGGTGAAGACAATCTCCGGCGCAGCAGCGACGGCCCTCAGCTACAAGGACTTGCGGGAAGCAACTCTTATGGTACCGGCGGAAGAACGCAAGGACTGCCGATGGTTCTTTCATGAGTCGGTTCTCGCGCATGTAACTGGCATCACTGATGCAAATGGTCGCCCGATATGGCGCGGCCCTGCAGATGGAAAACCGGGAACGATTGACGGGTATCCGTACAGTGAATCGCATATTCTGCCACAAATGGGAGAAATTGCAACTAACAGTCCTTTTGCCATGTTCCTGAACCCGAAGAGGATCATTCATGGCAACCGAAAAGGTATCGAAATCAAGCGGTTCGATTCAACAACAGAGTCGCTTGAATACGGAGAGCTCTTCCTCCGGTTCCGCAAGCGTGACGGCTTTTTGGTGACCCGTTCGAAGAGCAACATGGTTA
>DUOS01000153.1 GCA_012838745.1 Treponema sp.
CCTGAGCAAGGTGCATCAGAAAAAATTGTCGATTATAGTAAAAAGTTTGAAAAAAAGGAAAAGAATAATCCAATAGCCCTTGTCTATTACGGTCTCGGCTGTTCCTTAGTTAGTCGCGATTCAAAAAATCCCATAACTCAGTTGATGCAGGTAAAAAAAGGTATATCAAAATTTGATCAGGCAGTTGATCTATCTAAAAATCAGCCAAGAGAATGGTTCGTCAGATACATGCGAGCCAATTTCTTTATCAACCTCCCCAATACCTTTAAAAAAAGACCTGTTGCCGAGGACGATTTTTCCTTCGTAGATAACTACTACACCGGTCAACCTGAAATTGAAGGGTATATGTGCAATGGGTTTTACAACTTGGGAGAAATTGAAAAATCACGGGGAAATATCGATTTAGCTGTAGAGCATTGGAAAAAGTCTGTGGCTATTAACGAAAAATTAAACCTCAATTCCCCAGAGGGTCTAAAAGCAGCAGACCGACTTTCGCTGTTCACAGACTAAAAAGACTCTCAAATGTGATATAAATCACAGAAGCCTCTGAAAATTTGAGTATATTACAAGTATCACTCATGTAAGGAGGTCATAGTATGACCAAAACATATCAGATGGAAACTTTTTCTTGCCCAAGCTGTGTTAAGAAAATTGAAGCTTTGCTTAAAGCGACGGCAGGTATTAGTGAATCAGAAGTACTTTTCAATTCTTCGCGAGTAAAAGCAACCTTTGACGAAGCCGTGATTACTTCTGATGCAATAAAGGGAAAAATCGATGCCCTTGGATTTAAGGTTCTCAGCGAGAAATAAGCACCTGAGAAATAGGAGGTACCGGTTTGATTAAAATTACAAAGGGACAAAGAATTATCGCTTCAGGGTTTCTCGTTCTTGTTTCCTTTATTCTGAAGCAACTCCTTGGCTATGCCCCTGTAACAATTATCGTTATGGGAGTTTCTACTTTTGTTGCCGGTACTCCCATTTTCGTAAAGGCTTTCAGTGCCCTCCGCTACAAGGTAGTTGGAATAGACGCTCTGGTAACTATTGCTGTAATTGGTGCTTTGTTTATTGGAGAATATTGGGAAGCTGCAGCCGTAACATTCTTGTTTATTTTTGGGGACTATCTCGAATCTCGCACCATAGAAAAAACTCGGTCGTCTATAAAAGCCCTCCTAAATCTGGCTCCGGTAACCGCTCGGGTACAACGAGACGGAAGTGAAGTTGAAGTTGCCCCTGGCGAAGTCATTATCGGCGAACACGTCATTGTAAAACCCGGAGAAAAGATCCCCGTCGATGGCACAGTTATTGAGGGGTCGGCAGCGGTTAATCAATCAGCAATTACGGGTGAATCGCTCCCGGTTGACCACAGTGTTGGCGGGATTGTTTTCTCGGGTACAGTTATTGAATCTGGCTATCTAATAATTCGTGCTGATAAGGTTGGCGACGACACAACATTTGCACGCATTCTCTCAATGGTAGAAGATGCTCAAGATAAAAAGGCTAAAACCCAAAAATTCCTTGATAATTTTTCCCGCTTTTATACTCCAGGAATCATTGTCCTTACCCTTCTTGTTTTCGCCTTTACTCGCGATTTTGAACTTTCCTTAACTCTTCTCGTAATTTCTTGCCCTGGGGCCTTGGTTATTTCAGCCCCTGTTTCCATCGTGGCCGGTATCGGAAACGGCGCTAAACATGGAGTTCTCATTAAGGGTGGGGATGTTATGGAAAAGCTGGGAACCGTAAAAGTTGTTGCCTTTGATAAAACAGGTACACTGACTCAGGGACGCCCAGCCGTTGTTTCAATAAAAACCTTCGACACCATAGATGATCTCAATCTTTTACGCATTTTTGCTATTGGAGAATCATACTCTGAGCATCCCCTTGCTCGCGCTATAATCCGAGAAGCCGAAACACGCCTTGGAATACCTATAACAGAAAAACCCCAAGATCCGGAAATGATTCCTGGCCATGGTCTCGTTTTCACCGTCGACGGCACAAAATATCTTGCAGGTAACCGAAAGCTCTTTCAGGATTATTCGATTAATCTTGAAAGTATTGAGAACTATCTTGTGGGAGAAGAAGAATCTGGTCACACAACAATTTTGGCAGGCACAGTTGAAAAAATACTCGGTGTTTTTTCAATTGCAGATACCGTTCGCCCTGAAGCAAAGCATCTAATCCGCGACTTGAAAAAACTGGGGATTCGTAAGGTGTTTATGCTAACCGGCGATAATGAGCGAACCGCAGCTGCTATTTCGGCTGAGCTCGGCCTCGATGGCTTTTTTGCATCCCTGTTACCACAAGACAAGGTGCGCATTTTAGACGATCTACAAAACCAGTATGGAAAGGTAGCCATGGTAGGTGATGGCGTAAACGATGCACCTGCTCTAGCATCGGCCGATCTCGGCATTGCAATTGGTGGAACAGGAACCGATGTTGCCATCGAAACTGCAGACGTAGTACTTATGTTGGCAGAAATTAGAAAGTTATCATACGCTATGGGTTTGAGCCGCGCAACGGTGCGCAATATGAAACAGAATATCTCCTTTGCACTTCTTGTTGCGGGGCTTCTTCTTGCCGGTGTTTTGATTAAGACGGTAAATCTTTCCTTTGGAATGTTAGTACACGAGGCTTCGGTACTCCTCGTCATCATCAATGCTATGAGAATTTTAGGATATAAGGCTAAAAAAACATGAAAAATCTCTGCCTGCAACAAGTTTCGAAATTCCAACAAGCCCAAGTTGAGTCATTGCGTAAGGTTTCCAGTCGTCAGCCTTCTTACACTACATTAAACGCTATAATTGCTTCGGGAGTAATCGCTCTGAAAGTAAAGGACTCTGTAATAAATAATTCAACATTCTCTGTGTCGTGCCCGTGGTAACCAATTGCAAAATCTTGACCAAGAGTGATTTCGAAATCTCCGGTTCGATCTGCGACTAGGAATGCTCCGGAAACAGTTTCTGAATAAACTATTTGCCCTCCAATCTGTTTTCTTACGATAGAAGCAAGAGAGCCGCCAGGAACTACTCGTGCAAGAAATTTCCACAAAGCAGGATTAACGACCAAGTTTGTAGGACCATCAATTCCTTCCTTTTTGAGCCTGAGCAAGGCTTCGCTTATCCCGTCTATAATAGAATCCTTATCCAAAGATACTTCTATACGATCAGTGCCAGCAATAGTATTCAAACCAGTAATACCACCAGCTTTAAAACCAGTAAAAACCGCACCATCTTCAAAAGCTGCAATTTTTTTGGCGGCTAGTATAGCTGAATCCAAATCAACATCCTTTGCACCGCGATCAATATTATCAAGTTCCCAAATACTAACTGAAAAACTAACTCTACTTTCTACTACTGGTAATACTTGGTGAACACCATAGCGAACGTCATCCTTCTTTTGACCAGCGGGTATATCGAGCCTGCCTTCCGGTACCGATGCAAAACTTATGCCATGAGGACCCAAAACATCACAAAATCTTCTCGCTGCGAGATTCGAAGAAAGCGTTTCTCGTACCACGGTATTTATTTCATTCCATGAGGCTTGGCTCACGGGAGCAAACTCTTTTCGAAGTAAATCCATAATTACGATCCTCCTTTATTTTTCAAACTTCCAATACCTAAATCGTCATTTATCGCTCCTGCCTCAGTAGAACCAGAGAGAAACTCTTCTTC
>DUOS01000015.1 GCA_012838745.1 Treponema sp.
CGGATATCAGCTGCTTTGGATATAGAGGAATACGAATTATTTGTTCCCGAGGAAATAGGCCCAACTACCAGTTTTGAATTGTATCATCGGATTCAACATGATGTTTGCATAGCTATTCGAGATGCATTCAAGAATTAATATCGAGCAAAACTATTTTTGCTCGTTTGGCACTATACGGCAATACCCGAGATAATCATCGGGTCGCAAGCCTTTACTGAATAAAAAACCTTGAACCAGATCACACCCTTTACCCAAGAGGTAATCAAATTGCGCAGAAGTTTCTACACCCTCTGCAGTTATTTGTAGCTTAAGCGATTTACTCATTGCAATGATTGCATCAATAAGCACCGCATCGTCAACGTTATTTTTAATAAACATGCTGGTAATAAAACTGCGATCTATCTTGAGGTTATGTACCCGTAAGCGTTGTAAATATGCTAAATTTGAATAGCCCGTACCAAAGTCGTCTATTGCAATACGAAATTTCAATGCTAAAAGTTTTTCAATGTTTTCTGCAATGCGAGGATCATCGTCGAGCATAATCCCTTCGGTAATCTCAAATTCAATACTTGACGCATTAATACAATAGTGTTGCTGGAGATCCTCAAGAAACAAAATAAAATCTTTATCCCGCAAATCTATAACCGAAAGATTTATGGCAAATGTTTGATTACAAATAATTTCGGGAGCCTGTTCGGCCATTGCGGCAATATCGGAAAAAGACCGTTTTATTACCCATCGGCTAATAGCATGCATTAAACCGCTTTGTTCTGCTATCGGAATAAACTCTCCGGGGGGTATTTCTCCCCGTTTTGGATTATTCCAGCGCAACAGAACCTCTGCCCCCATGCATATTTTATCTGAAACACGTATTTTAGGTTGGTACACTAGGTAAAAATCTTGGTCGAAATCAGCATTATTGAGTTCATCAAGAAGGCTAAATAATTTTGCTTGGTAGCACTGTATATCTTTATTATAAAACGAAATATTTCCTGGTTGAGATATGCTTCGTTCTAAAAGGGATATGGAATTGTTCACCAGCTCTTCGGCTGTCTGCGCATCTTCAGGATATCTGGAAACTGAAACATTAAAAAAGACAGATACAACTCGCCCTGATATCAGGTACGGGCGAGAAAGCAGTTGCAAAAGTTCCGTAGAATATCTTTCTAGAGCACTTTTTTCGTGCAAGTTCACAATCAAAACAAACACGGAACTACTCCAACGGCCAGCCGCCACAGTTCCATTAGAATAATTTTTCAATCGTTTGCCTATGCTAGCCAACAGTTGGTCCGCGAGGGTGTTCCCAAGCATAGAATTAATCTTGTTGAGGTTCACGGTTTTGATCGTAACGATACTTGTTAAAAACTTCTTCCGTTGGTAATACTGAATACGCTCTTGTAATAAAGAGGTAATTTTATAGCGGTTAGGAAGAGCGGTAACACGATCAAAAAAAGCAAGCCGCACCAAGTTTTGTATAATCACTTCTGTGCAAATGCAAATAGTAGTTTGTAAAATTGCTGCGACACTGAGAACTACGAGCATGCGATTTACGACGCCGGGAGTATTGTAAATCGAGGTAGGTGGGAAACTACCAAACTTAAGACGGAGAAACAATGCACCAAGATATAAAAATATAAAGAAAACTGTTAATTTAAGCCCGAACAATAAGTAGGCAACTGAAAATCCAAACATAAGGTACAGTACACCAAGACCGAATACCCCCCCACCGTCTATCATCTGTCCAACTATAACGAGAACAACACATAGCCCAATAAAAATTCTCGCGAGCTCAAGCCGTCGGGTTGTCCAGAGAACAATTAAAGCTAAAGTAACAAGACCGACAAAGGAAAGAAGAAAAGCGGCAGTAGAAGTGCCGCCAGCATTAAGATCAAACCAATAATTTGTTCCAAAAATCACATAAAAAACTATACAAACAACATAAATCACTGCCGTAGCCATGCGGTTAATAAAGGGAACCGAACGTTGAGAAGTTTTTAAGGAAAAAAAGAAAGAACCCAGGCGTGCACACAAAAGACGTAGACTCATATTTGCATTATAAGGGCATATCCTCAGAAAAGCAATTTAACTAATCCGTTTATATTTTTTTGATGCAGATACTCGCATTCTTGTAAAATTTTTATCTGTTTAAACTAATTAGTTGCGAACAGCAGAGAAACCTTCTATACTTAATTTGAATCTTGAGGAGGAATTAATGGCAGTAAAGGCAATGGATCTTTTTGAAGCATATGAACATAATAAGCTTCCTATGGATGAGGGGTATATAGTCTCATCATTTTTTAAACCCG